>JAZDGS010000042.1:0-8712 GCA_043806755.1 Pseudomonadota bacterium
GACCAGATCAAAGGTGTAGCTTAACAGGTACTGAAGGGCCGTTTCATAATCTTTAGCCTTGTATACCATAGCCATATCTAATATTTCTTCTACGGTCTCAAGCACATCGGCTTCATCATCGACCACCAGGATAATTTTCCCGCTCAAAGGGCTTGCATTTGCAGTCATTTGCTTTTCTCCTTTTACAGGGATTCGTTATGGAATGCTTCTGTCCAGTGAATCTTTTTGCAGTTTAGAATAATGAAAATCCCAATTCAAGAGATTTTTCAAAGGTTCTTTCTTTCTTGACTTTTCACTCACAATTTTTTATAAATAATCATCATCAGGTGTGTATTTCTTTGCACACCTGTACCTTTTTATAAGGTCCGTTGCTCGCGGCTTTCCCGGCACATCCTTTGGATTCGGACCTGTTAATCACCCAGGAGGCCATATTGTATTCAAAAATCCTCATTTTACGGTTTCCGAAGACGGAGGCGGAAAAGCCGATCGTCTGCTATCTTGCAAAAGATTATGATCTGACATTCAATATTCTCAACGCGACTGTTTTGCCGAGAAAAGAAGGGGTCATGGTCCTGGAGCTTTCCGGAAGCAAAAAAAATTTCAAGGAAGGGGTGGAGTACCTAAAAAGGCAGGGGGTTAGCGTCCAGAAGGCCGGTCAGGAGGTCAAGCGGATCAAGAAAAAATGCACTCACTGTGGTGCATGCACGGCGGTCTGCCCGACCGGAGCGCTGTTTATTCAGCGACCGGAAATGGCGGTCGGTTTCAATCAGGAAAAATGCAGCGTTTGCGAGCTTTGTGTTACCGCCTGTCCGAGTCGGGCCATGGAAATTCGCCCCATGACAAAAATTTTTTTTGAATGACAGAGACCATTGCTATCGCCTTGAGCGGCGGCGTTGATTCGATGACGGCCGCATACCTTCTTAAAAAAGAAGGACATTCTGTTTTCGGGATTCACTTTCTGACCGGTTTCGAAGCATCAACCGGGTTCAATCGGGAAGAACAGGATGCACCGGAGATACCAAAACCCGGAAGTCGTGAACGACTGCCTCTATCAGCGCATCCGGTCCGTCAGGTCGCCCGTCAACTGAACATTCCGATCCATATTCTGGATATCCGCTCTGAGTTCAAGCGACATGTCGTTGATTACTTTGTGCAGGAATATCGGTCCGGGAAAACCCCCAATCCTTGTCTGGTTTGCAATCCGTCCATCAAATTCGGCGCCGTGTTAAGCTTTGCTCAAACGCTTGGCGCCTCCCGATTGGCAACGGGGCATTATGCGAAACTTGAAATGGATGAAGCAAATCGATGCCGGCTGTTAAAAGGAGCGGATCCGGATAAGGATCAGTCGTATTTTTTGGCAAGGCTTACACAAAATCAATTAAGAATGGCGAGCTTCCCCTTGGGCGATTATTTTAAAGCCGACGTCAAAGCGCTCGCGAAAAAAGTCGGTTTGATTCCGGGAGTGGGGCATGAAAGTCAGGACATATGTTTCATCAGGGAAAAGACATATGGAGAATTCATTTTATCCGAAGGGAAGATCTCCCCTGAAGGAGGATGGATTGAAGATACCGGCGGAAAGCGGCTGGGAAGGCACAACGGCCTGCATCGGTTCACGATCGGCCAGAGAAAGGGGATCAATTGCCCTGCCGCCAGGCCTTACTATGTCGTAAGGCTGGATACGCTAGAAAACAAACTCATTGTCGGTTCAGGTGATGATCTATTATCCGCATCATGCCGGGTGGAACGCATCAACTGGATCGCCGAGGCGCCGACGGCTCCAATAACCGCGCTCATCCGCATCCGATATCGCCATACGGCTGTCCCGTCAACCGTGATCCCCATAGGCAGGGAAACTGCCGTCGTCGAATTTAAAGAGCCGCAGAAAGCCGTTACACCGGGACAGGGCGCGGTATTTTATAAGGGAAAAGAGGTGCTGGGGGGAGGCTGGATCGCATCCGAAAAACCGTAATTCCGAAAATACTCCATGAAGACATTTTTTATCTCCACACTGGGATGCAAAGTCAACCAGTTTGAATCGGAAACCATTGCTCAGTCCCTTGAACAATCGGGAAGCCGTCGGATTCAGGACTCGATCGGGGCCGATATTTGTATCATCAATACCTGCACCGTTACCCGGAAGGCGGCCATGCAATCCATGCAGGCCGTCCGTCAGGCGATCCGAAACAACCCGGACGCCCGTATCATCGTAACCGGATGCCATGCTCAAACCGATCCGGAGGACATCCTGCGGATCAAGGGAGTCCATGCCGTCATCGGCCAGGTTCATAAAGCGAACATCAGCAATCTCATCCCGGAAGTCGTAAAGTCGGATCCGTCTTTCCCGATCCGTGTCAATGGAGATTTTTCAAAGGAGGCGACACTGGATCCGATTCGTGAAATACCGGCTGGAAGCCGAGCCAGGCCGTATTTAAAAATTCAGGACGGCTGTAGTGCGTTTTGTTCCTATTGCATTGTTCCATACGCCAGGGGACCGAGCCGGAGCCTTTCTCCTGAACGGGTGATCGATCTGTTATTCCGACTTCAGTCTGCCGGCAGTCATGAGGCCGTTCTGACCGGCATTCATCTGGGAGTCTACGGTATGGAACTGAACCCTCCGACGAATATCGTTGGACTCTTGCGTCATATCGACGCCGCCGCATGTATCGGACGCATCCGGTTAAGTTCCATTGAACCTCGGGAGTTCGACGATGAGCTGATCCGGTTCGCTGCGTCCGGGTGGTCATCCGTTGAACTCTGCCGGCATTTTCATATTCCCATGCAAAGCGGCGACGATGCGATATTAGAACGGATGAATCGCCCATACGATCGATCCTTTTTTAGAAACCGGGTGATGAGCATTCATGATGCGATGCCGGATGCATCCGTGGGCGTGGATGTATTGGTTGGTTTTCCAGGTGAAACCGACAAGGCATTTGAAAGGACCTATTCTTTGCTCGAAGAAATTCCGGTTTCGTATTGCCATGTTTTTCCATTTTCTCCCCGGATCGGAACACCGGCTGAAACGTTTACAGGAAAAGTCCCATCCAATATCGTTAAGGAAAGATGCCTGAAACTGAGGAAACTGGGTCAGGAAAAGAGAAGGGGGTTTTATGAGCGGGCAGTAGGCCGAAATATGGATGCCGTAATGGAGGGGAGAGTTGCCGGTACAACGGATATATTCAAGGGAATAACATCCAATTACATTTCTGTTTTAGTACAAAGCAAATCGGACCTGACACGGTCTTTGGTTCCGGTAACCATCGTCGGACTTGATGAAAATAATGAAACCATTCGTGCCATCGGCAGGATAAACAAAGGAGAATCCCATGGATGATGTCTATCGGCGGCTTGCGTTGCATCTCGACACGCTTCCGGGCGGCTTTCCGCCAACGGAATCGGGAGTCGAGTTGAGGATTCTGAAACGGCTTTTCACCCCTTCTGAAGCGGCGGCCGCCCTTTCCCTCCAACTCGCTCCGGAAACAGTTGAATCGATCGCCGGCCGTGCAAAAATGGAATCCGGCCCCATGGCCGATCTTCTTGAAGCGATGTCCGGAAAAGGGCTTATTCTGCGCTCCGAAAAAGAGGGGGAACCCGTTTATATGGCTGCCCAGTTCATGATCGGTATCTGGGAATACCATGTCAACGATCTGGATGAAGGTCTCATCCGGGATGTTAACGAATATATCCCTCATCTGATGCAGGAGAGATGGGTCAAACAGAAGACGAAACAGCTCAGGGTGATCCCGGTGTCGGCGAGCATCCGTGCCGATATGGAGGTCATGCCCTACGAGGAAGCCGAAAAAATCATTTCGAGCCAGTCGAAAATAGTCGTCGCCTCTTGCATCTGCAGAAAGGAACACCGCATGATGGGGAAAGGGTGCGACAATCCCCTGGAAACCTGTCTGATTTTCGGAGGGAGCGCCTACTATTACGAAAAAAACAGGATCGGACGCTCCATTTCCCGGGAAACGGCGCTCGATATTTTGCAACAGGGTATGGCAGCGGGTCTGGTCCTTCAGCCTGGAAACGCTCAGAAGCCGTCGAATATCTGTATGTGTTGCGGTTGCTGCTGTCAGATCTTGAAAAACATTCAGAAGTTCGATCGCCCGGCCGATGCGGTTTGCTCCAGCTATTATGCGGCTGTGGAGAGTGAAAAATGCACGGCTTGCGGGGCTTGTGCCGAGAAATGCCAGATGGAGGCGATTGTCGTCGATGACGTTGCAACAGTCAATGCCGTCCGTTGCATCGGATGCGGCCTTTGTGCGGCTGCCTGTGATAGTGATGCGATGCACCTGGTGCAAAAAGAGAGCCCGAAACGATGGGTTCCGCCGCGAAACACCGCCGAAACCTATCTGAGGATTATTCAGGAACGGCGCCTGAAGGACTTTTAATTAAGCCCTCTCTCTTTTTTTATGGCGTCGTAGGCTTCCTGAATCTGTCTGAACTTTTCATGGGCGAACTTCATGAATTCGTCAGGTAACCCTTTGGATGCGATCTTATCCGGATGGTATTCGGAGACGAGCTTTCGATACTGTTTTTTTATGGTTTCATTGGAGTCGGCACGGCTGGTCCCGAGGGTGGCATAGTGTTTATCGGGATCCTGAGCGTACCGGGATTTGAGCTGTCGATATTGATCGTCGCTGAAGCGGAATATCCGAGCCGCGGAAAGGATTAGCTGCTCCTCCCTTTGACTCAGTGCGCCATCGGCCACGGAAACCCGGAAAAGAATATCGATTAACAGCTCCAGAAGCTGAGGCCGGCTTTGAAACATGACATAGAATTGGGTTGCAAAATCCTGAAACGACCCCGGTGAATCGATCGCCCTATGAAAGATGGTCATGGCGACCCTTCTGCTTTCGGGATCCAGATTCAAATCATAAAGCATAAATTTTTCAACTGAGTCGATTTCTTCTTTTGAAACAGCACCGTCCGATTTGGCGATCTTCGCAAGCATGGAGAATGCAGCGACAAAAAACGTTAGTTGGTGGTTTTCATAGGTCGTCAGTCTGGGGTCATCGTTTTCCGGGTATTCTTGCACTTTGCTGGAATCGAAGGCATGTCCGAAAGCAGCGCCTGCAATCGCTCCCAGAGGCCCTCCCAGTGCAAACCCGATAGTCCCACCGACGATTTTTCCGAACCAGCCCATAGTCGTCCTCTGAGTGCTCGATGATCCCCTGTTTCCTGAGATTGGTTTTGCCTCCATCACCAGTGCTCGACAGATGATAATCGGTTTTTTTCCGGCTGCCGGCAACGGGATGAAAGAGACGTTCGAATTTAAAGAGAAAAGCGCAATATTGAAATTGCGCTTTTCAAGGCTATCTTTGTGGTGCCGAAGCGTTGAGCCGATAAGTGCTTGATAACACATTGAAAACATTACATCGACACATTCAAAGATCGCCAAAATTTTGCCACGAACCGCAACCACTTTTCCACAAAAGGACACGCTTTGCAAGGGGGAATATATGAAAAGAATTTCTGAAATCAATAATCTTCACTAAGAAGCTCCGGGAACGCGAACCTCTTCTCGCAGTCGCTCACGATGTCATAAACAATTGACTCGCTCATGCTTCTGGTTACGCCGACCAAGCTAACCGGCGCGCAGCTTCTTCGCGCGTCCGGTTGAGCGCCTCGTTAGGCGCGCAGTTTTCTGTACGAGTTCAATTAATGACAAAAGGGCGCTATTCACAGCCTCCTGATTTGGAAAAGCTTTGGCCACTTCAGGTTTAAGTATAACAATGTTTGATGATTCGCGCACACGTTTCGCATACTTGCCGCGCACCAAACCCTCAGGGAAGTCAGACCGCTTGTACTCGGTACGCAATTCATCTTGCTCTGTTTGTTTAACCTTCTTCATATATTTTTCGCTCTCCTTTGCTCGCAACACGAGCACTTATGATTCGAACAGTCTCGCCTTTCTCCGTGTGAGCCACCACCAACAACCGACCTCGTTCCGAGACACCAAAGGTAATGTATCGATCCTCGCTAAGGGAATGATCCGGATCTACGCCAGTCGCGGCCATCGGGTCACTCAGCGCTGTTGCGGCCTCATCGAACGACACCTTGTGCTTTCGTAGATTTGACCGGGCCTTTGTCGGATTCCATTCGAATTTCATATATTCAATTATATCATATTCTTAAAAACGGTAGAATTATCATTTAGTGTGAGTAGCTATGTGGCGCTTCGACGGAATAATCGCAATCAATGACCGGAGCGCTTTGTTGACTGACTCCGAATTGGGAAAATATTTTTTAACATCCGGCTCTAATATAACCGCTCCTTCCTCAAGCTTAAAGTATTGTACTGAAATAGTGCCGTCCGCTTGATGAATTTCCACTTTATGACCCGCACGATACGCTTTGTAGTACTTTCCCCGTACCGCTCCTGTCATATTGGCAAAATCATATTCCGATTTCATCTCTTCTTTCTTCGAGATGTTTTTAGAAGCTGCCTTCTTCATAAAATCTCCTTTCGCGTACTGTCGCCTTCCTGCAACTGATAATACATATTCTATCATGGCGTTCAGTATGGGTCAAAACCAAAACACGCCCATTTGCAGAAATGCCAATATTTATGTACCGCTCCTCGTCTATAGAATGCTATCTATCCTGAAATGTGAATAGGAAGGGGTCATTGAAAACCGATTTGCCTTCTTCGAAGCTCACTTTATGCTTCTTAAAGTTGGCGTTTGCTTTGACCTCATCCCATTCAAATGTGAGTTTCATGTAACCCCTTTGAAGGTTTGCTATGATAAATTTATCTTATTCTTTACCGTATAAAATTGTTAATAAATATAAAATTTTCCTTATATTGCCATTATAGCATATAAAATATTCCATATATTTTTATATTAGAATGATAAATATGGAACATTGAGTTCAATTTTTTTTTCTATCATCTTTAAGACGATCAAATATGGAAAATTTTGGATTTTACGTCACAAAATCTTTCGGGATCGTTTTATCATCTCATCTTTTTAATGGCAATAATCAGGGATTGATCGTTTTTTAATGCAGAATTTACAGCCTTGGAAACGGGATGGTTTTCAAAATCCCGACTGCCTTGAGCATGGGCAAGGGAGAGGTGGTTGACATCTATGGACACCTGATTCCATCATCCAATCGGAAGGCTGTAAACCGGTTGGATTCGCAACTTTCCGTAACCCATCCGCAGCCTGCCAAAACAGAAAAGCGCAATATTGAAATTGCGGCTAATTCTTATTAGGTGGTGCCGAAGCGGGGATTCCATAAGTGCTTGATAACACATTGAAATCATTACATCGACACATTCAAGAATCGCCAATATTTTGCCATGAAACGCAACCAGTTTTCCATAAAAAGACACGTTTTACAAGGGGGAATATATGAACAATTTCTGAAATCAATTATCTGATGTGGGTATGCACCTGATTCCAGCTTGCTGCCGCTATCTCTTTGAAAATAAAGGCTTTTTAACATTTTATGTTTTTATCATAAAAATATGCTAAATGAGTCGTTAATTCAGCATTTTACAGTCAATTGACTGGAGCGAAGTGCATACCCACATTATCTGATTATGGAAGATGAAAACGGCGGCACGGTATGCCTCACCAATCAATCATCGGCAAGTCGGTATGGTATTCCGGTTCTGCAAATAATTGCAGACGACATCGATGGCGAATTCGGTCGGGGATATAATCTGGGATCATGGGAATCCTCAACGCCTGATATATGGAGCCCAGATGGTTTATTCATGGGGAAGCGATCCTTCCAGGACTCTACAGGGGCGGGAGGCGGCCACGGCCTTTTTGGTGCACTGGCATGAAGGGCTGCAGATTTATATGAAAAATCAGGATCGATTATGCGGGGAGGTTGAATCATGCAGAAAAAAGGAATAAAACCAAAGGGAAAGATCGGAGATGTCGCGGTCTGGTGCGATCATTCGGATATCGTATATCTTGATCAGCTTAAAAAGCATCCCCGAAATCCGAACACCCATCCGCCGGAGCAGATCGAACGGCTCGCGGAATTAATTAAATTTCATGGGTGACAGAGCCGGTTCCACCCTCCCGTGCCCAAGGGCCAGTGGTAGCATGCGAGCGCAAGGAACGCTGCTGAGACCCCCTCCTATGGAAGGTAGGAAGCCTAACTGGAAAATGGCGCCTTTTTAGGGGTGATGTTATGGAGCTTGAGTTTGATATTATTCAGCTATGCAAAAGCCCAATATCGCGAGCCATGATAGCCGAAGTCCGCAGGATGGCAAACAGAGAAAACAAACCTCAACATGTAGTATCGGGAGAATCCGGCCTACTCGACTCAGTTTATCAGTCGGCCTAGTCCTCAACAAGAACGTCGATATCGCCTCATATGGAAATGATCGATACGGACGCACCCTTGGTGTCGTTTATGTAGATGGCAAGAATGTGAACCTGGATATGGTCAGAGATGGCCTAGCTGAGGTTTACAGGGGAAGGCCAGCCCCGGGATTCGATAACGGCCCTTATCAGATTGCGGAAGATGAAGCCCGAAGTTTTGGAAGAGGCATGTGGTCACTTGGGGATAAATATATCAGTCCGAAAGATTGGCGAAAAACGCACTGAAACGGAATATAAAAAGGAGGCTGATTTATGCCGCGAAAACCTAAATTAAAAAAGGTACTCGTTCTGCTGGGCAGTCCTCGCAAAAAAGGAAACAGCAATACGTTGGCCGAACGAATAATTAAAGGTGCCGAGACTT
>JAZDGS010000043.1:0-36978 GCA_043806755.1 Pseudomonadota bacterium
ATTTGTGATGGAGAAAAAAAGTATGGTCACCATTGAATCGTTGGTTGATCGAAGCGATAGGCTGGCTATCGTCGGGCTGGGGTACGTCGGTCTCCCCCTTGCGGTTCAGCTTTCCGAACACTTTGAAGTGGTCGGCTATGATCTGAAAGTCGACCGGGTTTCAGAACTTCGAGCCGGGCGCGACCGAACTCTGGAAGTTCCGGACAAGGAACTCAAAAAAGCCCGTGTTTTGTTTACGAGCAATGAAGAGGACCTCTCAAAATGCCGTTTGATCATCGTCGCTGTTCCTACACCTATCGATAAATACCGGATTCCGGACTTGAGCCCTCTCCGGAATGCTTCCATTGCTGTGGGGCGGAGGATGACGAAAGGAAGTTGTGTGGTCTACGAGTCGACGGTATACCCAGGAGCAACCGAGGAGGTTTGCGTTCCGATTTTGGAGAATGAATCCGGTTTTAAATTTGGGACTGATTTCATAGTGGGGTATTCCCCTGAACGGATCAATCCGGGAGATCGTCAGCACCGCCTGGAAAATATTGTCAAGATCGTATCCGGATCCGATGATCAGACGGCCCAATTTCTGTCGCGGGTTTATGGAAAAGTGGTCAAGGCCGGAATCCATGTGGCATCCTCCATTAAAGTTGCCGAGGCGGCAAAAGTCATCGAAAATACACAAAGGGACCTGAATATCGCTTTAATGAACGAACTGGCCATGATTTTCGACATCATGGGGATCGATACTCATGAAGTTCTAGATGCGGCCGGAACCAAATGGAATTTTCTCAAGTTCCTTCCAGGACTTGTCGGCGGGCATTGCATCGGTGTTGACCCGTATTACCTGACATTTAAGGCCGAGTCTTTGGGATATCATCCGGAAATGATCCTCTCCGGCCGGCGGATCAACGACAATATGGGAAAATACATTGCGGAGCGGACGGTCAAACTTCTTATCGGCGAAGGACGGCAGGTTCGCGGATCAGCGGTCGCCGTTCTCGGGATTACCTTTAAGGAAAATGTTCCGGATATTCGAAACACGAGGGTCGTGGATATCATCCGCGAGTTGAAGGATTACGGCATCCGGGTTCTTGTCCACGATCCGCTGGCCGACCGGGAGGAAGCCCGTCGGTATTATAATATCACTCTTGAAGACTGGGAGCAGATGGCGGGTGTGGACGCCGTAATCATGGCGGTTATTCATGATGAGTATCGGCAAATGGGATTGCAACAGATTGCCGGGTTGTGTTCCAACAGCACCCCCCTGGTGGTGGATGTCAAAGGGGCCTTTAATCCGTCAGAGGCGAAACAGCACTCCATCATCTACTGGCGTCTTTAACAAAGGAGAACCATTTGACAATCGAAGCGGTTTTAGTGGAGATCGCACAGGGCGCCTGGAACGGCGGCAAAGTGGTCGACAACTCCATATTTGAAAATAAAGGGATGTTTTTTAAAGGGAACATTCCGGTTACCAACAAAACCATCGAAGAACGGGTCGGCGTCAGAACAAGAGTTGCCGCATTGCCCGAAGAACGGATCGGCGTTTCCGCCGTCGAAAATTTATTGGAAACATCCGATATTGACACTTCAAGAATCCGCCTGGTCATCGGTGCGACCAATGTGGGAGAGGATAAATATGATCCCGGCCCACTGATAAAGTATCCATTCGATGTTCTTCGATCGCATTCCCCAAATGCGCTTGTCTTTGACCTTTATGCAGGATGCCCCGGCTATAATGTGGCGGTGGAACTTGATTTCATGCTCTCGTTGAGCGGGTTTCTGAAAACCGGGGATATCACTGTCATTGTCGGTGCTGAAAACATTCATCGGGCCCAGGCATTTAGGCCTCATGACACGGCGCATATTATTTTCGGAGACGATGCACTGGCCACCGCCTTTGAAACCAGGGTTCATTTAGCGCCGAAGGGGAAGTGCGAATCCATCCACGCTCCGGCATTTTCCGTTGAAAGAGATTTATTATCTGAAATTGCCGGAAAGATATTTTCACTTGTCGGAACCGACAGGATCGACGGGATGATCGTGGACAATCAGCTGGGAAAACTGGAACACCGGATACCGGCGGTTGCCGCAAGGATCCAGCATCACCTGGTGGAGCGGATCTATCCCGATCAGGCCAAACAAGGGGCTTTCCAGCGGTTTAAGGACGCGCTGGATTTTTACGATCGTTATGTGAGGTCGTTTGCTTTTGATATCATGACTCTGGAAGGGGACCCGGAAGTCGTTCAACATATCGCTAAAGCCTATGTTAAATCCGGAAAATATAAAACGGTCGTTTCCATTTTCTTATCCAGGGATATGGAAGTGAAGATTACGTTGCACAGCGGGTCGGGGTTTGTCTTTGAGCCACCCGCAAAGGGTGTGGTCGATACCTTAACACAGACGCATGGATGCTTTGCCGATTATATCCGGGTTATCCAGGAGAAGAGCGATGTATTTGGAGAGATGGATGGAAAGGGGGTTTTCCTCTACGCAACACGGGGCGCTTCGGCCCATCTGAACAGACTCTTGTCGAGAAATCGATTATCGCTTGATACCATTGATCTGCTCATTGAGCATCAGGCCAATTTCGCCATGATTCCCATGACACTGGAGCAGGTGTTTAACGGAACTTATCCGGATGCCAAAAAAGCGGCTGCCGATTTTATCGCAACGAAAATGGTCACCAACATCCATATGCGGGGAAACTGTTCCGTTGTCTGCATGCAGCGGCTCCCGTATGATCTGAGAAGAGGGGTTTTGCAATCCGACATGATTCAGGGATATGCCGTCAATAAAAACATCCACAATCTTCGAAATGCCAAAACAATCCTGAGGGATTCGGTCGGGGCCGGCATGACGCGAAGTTCGTTTCTACAGCGATTGTGACATTTCGAAAAATTCGGCTCGAGCGCCAATCGATATTTAATCAATTCTGAGTGATATAACGAAAGGAAACAGAAATGACGCTGGAAGAGGCAATCCGGACCGCCATTTCCTATGAGATGAAGATTCGGGATTTATACAGCGATTCAGCGGAAAAGGTTTCGGATCCTGTGGGGCGTAAGTTTCTTAAAGCCCTAAGAGATGATGAACACCATCATGTTGAATACCTTGAGAGCCGATTGAAGGGGCTACAGGATACCGGCGTGTTTCAATATGATGAGCTGATGACCCGTACCCATTTCAATAAAATGGTTCCCGGCGAGGTGGAAAAACTTAAAAAACGGATGCCGGAAGAGGACCTGGGGGACGAGAAACAGATTTTGAGCCGGGCGCTTCAAGTTGAAATCGAGACCAGCAATTTTTATAAACGGATGGTCAAGGAGTTTCCGAAAACCGGGCAAAAGATGTTCGCAAGGTTCGTTGAAATCGAAGATGCTCATACGAATGCGGTTCAGACCGAACTCGACTATCTGAGCAAGAGCGGTTACTGGTTCGATTTCAAGGAATTTGATATGGAATAACCGCTTCGAAACGGTTCAGCAGCACCCGCTCCGGACCGGATTTCCTCCGGGATCGGTGCAGCGAGTTGGTTTTCCCTGCGGTTCGATCACGCAGCAGCATGATCCTTCCTTTTTACCCAGCGCCGTATTAATGACGGCGGCCGCACACCCGACACCGGCTTGAACCGTTATGGCCTCAGCCGGGCAGTTTTTGGCACACGCACCGCATTCCATGCAGCGATCCCGATCCAAAATATCGGCATGTCCGTTATTTAAAGCAAATACGGCATGAGGACAAACGATAAGACACATTCCGCATCCGATGCACTTTTCATCATCAAGAGACAATGTGACCACATTTTTCAGGTAAATCAGATTTTCCATTCTCTATCTTTCCTATCGGATCCATTTGGATCCAAGCCACAGGAATAACCCGATGGCGGTGGCGGATATTTCGATCGGGATCGCCCATTTCATCTCTTTTTTAACTCCCGATAGAGAGGTATATGTCGAAGCGCCTGTAAAATTCATCCCTAAAAAAGCCGACACGGCGCTGATCATAAACAACCATCCGGCCATTTCCATCCGGCCCGGCCACGTTATGAGGTCAACTCCCCTGTAAGTGAGTAAAAGGAAAAAGACGAAAACTCCTGACAGGGCTCCTTTTACTGAGAATGGGCGCCCGGGAATCCATGGTAACAGTATCGGTGTCATAACCGCACCGGCAGCAAGTGCTCCCATAAGGGCAAAAGCGGCAAACAAGCCGTTCGTTAACGCATTGGTCCAAAATGTTTCGGGTCCTGAAAATCCTTCCACTATTATAAAAGCCGCCATGATAAGAAGGAACCATTTTAAAGCGGTGACCAACTCCACCGGGATTAGCACAATCCGCTCCCAAAGGTGAAATGTTTTCAGTCGCATTTCCGGTGTCGCCTTAAGGCCGGCATTTATAAAAGGGATGATGTCTTTCGCTTTAATCGGTCCATAACGAACTGAAAATCCTGAGCTTTTTTTAACCTCATGGGCGGCAACCCCAGGAGCCGAGAGCTGAGGGAGGATCAAACGGCGATGGGAAACGATCCGGCCTAACCCTGTCAACCGTATCCGGTTTAACAGTTCTTCCGTGCCGAAGGTCCCTTTCCCGGCGGCACACCATACATTGATCCCCTTAGTGTCCAGGACCAGGATCCAGCAATCGATTCCGGGAAGGGCGCTTCGAAGGCGATCAACACTCATTTTATAGTTACTGGTGACCATTACCATCGATTCGCTGTTCGGTGTTCCAAGGGCGTAAATCCCTGGAGTGACGGTATATCGCATCCGCCCGATGCTCCATCGTGCCTTGAAACTGCCCAGATGATCTCGTAATGTAAGCCGGTGGGAGATGGCAGAAGCCTTTCCATTGAGATGCTGATCCTGCGGGATCTCTTTGAAAAAGCTCATGGGTTGTAAGGTGTTGTCTTTCGACTTTGTTTCCATTCAACCCTCCTTTGTATTAAATGGCGGACACAGCTTGTCGGCAAGGCCACAAAATGGCGTATGGATCAACCGATGTTTTCAGCGACGGTGACGGTCCGATCCCCCAATAAATGTACATAGCTTCCCATTTCATTGTCATACCAGCCGTAGATCACGACTTGTGTCACCGGGATTCGAATCCGGTGATCAGGAAGAGAGTCGATCACGCAACGATCGAGCCCCGGGACCGTCTCTAAATCGATGACCACCTCCGCTGTGCGGGTATGGGTTTCATGCCCTTCGATGATGGCGGCGGCAGTTGGAATTCCGATAATGTCGCAGGAAACATTTTGCTTATCCGTATAATGGAGATATCCGTTCGGATCCAGATCGGCCGCCTGTCGATAAATGCCGTTAATCAGATCCTTTCGGATCGGTTCAGCACTGATATCCTCTTGCAGGTTGAGCACCAGGATGATCAGGGATCCGGTCGAGGTGGGTATTCGAACGGATTCGGCGATGAGCCCGATATTTCCCATCTCCGGAATGACCAGAGCAAGCGCCTGAGCCGCTCCGGTGGTGGTTAAGATGATGTTGTTCATAATGCTTCTGTTTTTCCGTAAATCCTCTTTCCCGGATTCAGGGAGACGATCCAGGACCTCCTGGGAACCGGTTGCCGCATGCACGGTCGCCATGGATGCGCTCAGAAGCTTTTTTGATCCGAAATGATTGATAATCGGCTTGATCATATGCGCCAGACATGTCGTGGTGCAGGAGGCGTGGGAGATGATCCGATGGCGCTTTGGATCATAGGAGTTATGGTTGATCCCCATAACCGTCGTAATCGCATCCTGGGGCATTTTTCCCCCTTTGTCTTTAATCTTAAATGGTGCGGAAACGATGATTTTGTCGGCACCAGATAAAAAATGGCCTCGAACGGATCCCTTTGGGTGATCCGGTGGGATGGCCGGATCTAAAAACCTGCCCGTGGTATCGACTACCAGTTTAACGTCATGATCCTTCCATCCGATTTCAAGAGGATTGCGATGCGATCTTAAAAACGTGATCCGAATCCCATCGACTTGCATTGTTCCGGTTTGCTCATCGATGTCGCGGATGACCGGTCCTGAACGATGCCCATACAGATAGGCATGAAGCATGCCGTATGTTGAATCCCGCTCCAGGTAATGGGCTATATCATGAATGGAAGTACCGACCTGACGGCCGATGTTTACCACCAATTCGTCGAAGTGCTTCCGGGAGATGTGATGCCATACCGTTAATTTTCCGATTCTCCCCATCCCGTTTATGCCGAGTTTCATATCGTATCGCCTCTCGAATAGTTGATAACCATAATCTGTCTTCGGGAAGTGGTAAAATAGAGTTAAGTTTCGTTGATTCTTATCTGGCCGATGTAGACCGAACCCTCATGGCCGTCAATGCTGAGATAATCTCCGGACCGGATTGTGATCTGGTTGAAAACGCAGCTTTTTTCCTTTTCATTGCAAATCAGATCATCACACCCAACGACACAGGTTTTCCCCATGCGATGGGCGACAACGGCAGCATGGGAGGTAACGCCGCCCCTGGCGGTGAGAAGGCCGTCCGCTGCATGGATCTCCCGGATGTCATCAGGTACGGTATCGCTCCGGATGAGGATGAGCGTTGTAGAGGGCTCGACTTTCCTCCACTTGTCGATGTCTTCGAGGGTAAATACGGCCCTTCCGGTGACCGCACCCCCGCTGGCGCCTATCCCGTGGCCCAAATAGCGACTTCTATCGATCTGAGAGAGATCGAAAGTGAAAACCGCCTTCCGCTTTCGTATGACCATATCCCTTGTTTGGAGCAGGTACAGATCGTCCGCAGACGGACTTTCGAAGGTAAATTCGATCTCCTGGGGCCCCCACCCTTTTTTATAAATCAGATCATTGGCCCACTGAACGAGCCTATTGTATATCAACGGAAAATGACTTTCAAGAGTGACGTCTGTACCTCGCATTTCTATTTCCTGCTGGCTGATGGAAATGGGTAATGTCGTCACCAGCCCCATCGCCACATCTTCACCCTGGTTTCCGAGTGTAAAGTCACCCCACAAGTGCAGCGTTTCTCCAACCCATCTCGGATTATGGGTGAATATGACTCCGGATCCGGATTTTCTGGAAAGATTTCCGAAAACCATGGATTGAATGGTCACGGCCGTCCCCCAATCATCGGAGATGCTCAGGATTTTTCGGTATGCTTGGGCTTTAGGAGAGTACCAGGAGAGGAAGACCCGCTCGATGGTGACCATCAGCTGATTGAACGGGTCTTCTTCGATTTGAATCCCTGAATCGCGTATCATTTTTTTATAGGAAAGGGCTACCTGGCGCATTTGCTCTCCTGAAAAATCCCGTTTTATCGGGATACCGAGCGATTGTTTGTAACTATTGATGATGGCATCAAATGCATCCCGTTCGATGTCAAAGGACATCCCGTAACACTGGAGGTAGCGCCGGTAGTTATCCCATGCAAACCATGGATTGTCGCTTTTATTCGCAAGCCCTTCGGCGATCTTTTCATTTATTCCGACATTGAGAAAGGTATCCATCATTCCAGGTTGGGAAATCGAGGAACCGCTCCTCACGGAGAGAAGCAGGGGGTTTTTCGGGTCGCCGAAAAATTTTCCCGTCATCTGTTGAAGCTCGGCGATCTGGTGGTATACCTGTTCCTGCAGATTTTGTTCCGCCGGTGGAAATCCTCCGATGGTTTCTTTGAAGCGAAACACCTCTGTGGTAATGATAAAGCCCGGAGGGATGGGAAATCCGAAATTGATCAGTTTGACGAGATTAAACCCTTTGCTCCCAAGGTAAATCACCCCGGAAATTTTGCTTTTTGCCCTGTTAATGGACATCATGGCTCTTCCCGGATCGTACAGAAGAAGCTGGTGAAGTTTTTCCTTAGGAAGCTGGTTTGCCTGATGAAAAAGGGTTTTTAAGACGCGACCGACAAAAACGTCCAACGACTGGAGTCCTACGGAGAAGGCGATGCGATCGCGAAAAAAAATTTCTGAAATCCGGTGGGTCATACTGTCTGCTGCTGCAACCCCATTGTGAGGAAAATATTTGGGCAGGATCTGATCTTTCTGCAGCCGGGAAAGGGCCTTTGTCAAATTCGGTTCATGAATGTTGTTGAAGTAATCGCTGATGACGTTGGAGACGGCTTGGGAAAGTCCTTTAAAAATGTCCAGATACTGAGTGAAGGTAAATCCCTTGACTTCCAGAGAATGGGAAATGAGGTCCAGCTGGCGTTCAATTTCCAGTGAAGAGATGCCGTCGACCTTAAGCGCTTTATCAAAAAGGATAAGCAGATCAAAAATTTGAAAAAAAGTGGCCTTCGTGATCAGACTGAAATCAAAATTGGCGATCAACTCCTCAAAAAGAGCACTGACGAGGCTTTCCAGCCGGAAAGAGAGGCCGAGAGCATCAAATTTTACTTCGTGATAGCTTCCATAGGTGGAAGGGATGTCGACCGTAAAATGCCGCTTTTTATAAATATCCTCTTTGATCTCATATATTTTGTTCGATAAAATAAGACCTTTTAGAAGCTCCAGATAGTCAAGTAATCGAAAGACTTTCTTTTTAAGATTCGTTTCAGCCAGGGCGCTTCTTAGCCGGCTGATATCCGGGAGCGATTCGGCATTGAGCTGTGCCAGATAGTCGTCGAGGGCAACGGCGTCGAGGTTGTATTTCTGATTGAGAAGCTTATAAAAGGAAATGGCAAGTTCAACCCTTTCCCGGTCCTTGTCCGAAACGTGTTCAGTCCCGCCTAAAAGGTTCCGCAGGTGTTCCTCGGTTACGGAAAGAAGATCTCCGGGTGAAACGATCCCTTTTTGGTGAAGATGGGACATGATACGATGGGGTCCGTCGACATACGGCCCATCCATTTCGATTTGTTCGTAAATGCTGGGTGGAACATAGGGCTTGATGAGGCTTTTATCCTTGGTCTTCCACAGGTCGAAGGTTGCTTCCACGAATTCGATAATCTGGCTGCTGCTTTCTACATGGCTTTGCTTCCTTAGAAAATGAATCAGCACATCCTTCCGGTGCGAGATTTCGTCGATCTTCGTGGATACATCCCTCAGCTTTCCCTCTGCGCCGATATCATTAAAGAATACAGGAAAAAGGCGGGCGAGTTGCTTGACCAGGTTATATACAGGGCTGATGTCGCTGTTCAGAAATCGAGTGATATCTCGCGGGAATAGATCGGTATCCTTAACGAACACGCCACAAGTGGAAAGGTAAATGACCAGGCACGAAAGAAGTCGAACTGATTTTTTCGGATTGAGTTCAATGAGCTCCAGCCAGGTTCGGATATTCAGAAGATGCGCGCTGTTGACCTTGATCTGCCAGTCATTCCCGACACCTGAGATTCTCGGAAGCTGAAACCCAAGGTCGATGACGGCGTCGATAAACAACTGAACAAGGTCTGCTTTTTCTGTTTTATAAACCCCCTTTCCCATGTTTAAAATACCGTTGAGGGTGGCAGAGGGGAACTTATGGATACTGTTTTTCAGAATAATAAACGCCTGGTCCAGAAGCTTTTGGACATTCCACCCCTTCTCATGGTCAATCAGCCAGCTGATCGCCTGATTGATGTCTCTGAGGCCCTCCTCATGAATGGCGGAAAGCCCGCTGATGCTCATGATATGGAACAGAAATATGACCTTCCAGCGGTTTTCCTGTCCGGTATTTTTCCCGGCATTGAACAACAATTTCGGTGTATCCCGGTATCCTTCTACGACCTGATTAAAACCGGGGAGTTGGACGAGGGCGGTTAAACCCTTGCGGGCGCAAATCTCCGGATCTTCCCGTATCCGATTCAGGCTGCTGAACCAGTCTTTGATCCGCCGGTGAGAGATGTTTTTGAAAATTTCAGGGATATGCTGAAGCTGCTCCTCTTCCAAAATTTCTTTTTCGAACCAGGCTTGGGGATCCACCTCTTTTAACCAGTAATCGTAGGTGGTTAGAAAATACCGGGTGAGAAGGAGGGTTGTCGACTCAAATTCCGTAAAGGAATCCGGCGGATATTTCAGCATCAATTCGCCGAATCGCTTCAATTGATAGAAGCTTTTTACGAAAAGGAAAAAAGTCTCTTCGTCAAGACGATATATCCGCTGAAAGGTATTGCCGGCCAGAGGGAGAAAGCGGGAGAGTTCCGTGTCGGATTCTTTAATGATCTTTTGAAGGTAAAGAAGAAGATTATCCACCGCATCTTCCTTAACGGTGGACTCGGTCGAAACTTCGGCGGCGTTGAAAAGAATTTCAATAAAAAGAGCCGCCCCCTTTTCCCCTTCCGGATGGATCTTAAGCAGGTGAAAATAATCAAGGGCATATGCTCTTGTCTCCTTCACGATATAGCCCCAGTTCCGATACGGATGGGAAAGCTCTTTGAGGAATGCATTCAATCCTTCAATCAATCCATAATATTTTGACATGATTTGCTGGAGGATTAGATATTTGGCGTCAATTGAAACATCGACATGGTAGTCGACCAAATTGATTTCCAGAGCTTTTGATTGAACCATGAAGACCTCCCATCGGATTTCTCTGATGATGTTCACCATCAAAAACAGTTATGTTAAAATGGTATCAAATGACCCGATCCGTTTCAAGGAAATTCCGCCGCAGGGGGATCTATCCGGCGGTATGCGATCCGGTTCGCTCTTGACGCGGAAAGGATCTCTGGCTATTCTTGCTGTGCTCCCTGAGGGGTCTGTCCATTTTTCAACAAATAATTAAGTTTGGTTGTAAACCTGCAGAGTATAAGAAAAGAGCAGACCAGGTCATGACGAGATAAAAAAACGCAGGTTTGCAACCTTATAATCCGATTGATCAAAAGAACGAAAGGGATTATTCATGCACCTGCAGGTGGGAGATGTCGCCCCTTTCTTGTTGTGGATCCGGCACTATACCAAAAACCACTTTAAGGCGGATCTGATTGCCGGACTTACCGTCGCCGTCGTGGCGATTCCGATGTCAATGGCTTGCGCTCTGATTGTCGGAGTGCCGGTTCAGTACGGGCTGTATGCTTCGATTGTTCCCACCATCGCCGGATGCCTCTGGGGAAGCTCGGCCCACCTCATTACAGGACCCACCACCGCAATATCTCTTGTCGTTTTCAGCTCCCTGCACCGGCTTGCCGAGCCGGGCACCGTTCAATACATAGAGTTCGTCTTTTTTTTGACGCTGATGGTGGCCGTTCTGCAAATCGCCATGGGGGTCATCCGCCTGGGCAATCTTCTCAATTATATCGCCCATTCGGTTCTGTTGGGCTTTTCAGCAGGCGCGGCCATCCTTATCGCATTCAATCAGGTTCCGGCCTTGTTGGGGTTAAAGCTTCAAAAAAGTCACGTATTTTTCGAAACCATCTTAAGCCTGATATTAAATGCCGGTCGTAGTCATCCGGTCACGTTCCTTCTCGGAATCGTGACGATTGTCGCTATTCTCCTGATTAAGAGATACCGCCCTTCCTGGCCGGGCCCGTTAATGGCCATGATACTGGTCAGTGTAATAGTGGCCCTTTTCAATCTTGACGACAAAGGGGTAAAGGTCATCGGATCCATCCCCAGGAGCCTCCCTCCATTGCATGTGCCACAGGGCTTTATCGGTTCCCAGATCGGAGATCTGGCTCCGGGTGCGCTGGCCATTGCTATTTTGGGGCTTGTGGAAGCGGTATCCATTGCCCGATCAATTGCCGCTCAAACCCGGCAGCGGCTGAACGTGAACCAGGAGACTATCGGACAAGGGATCGCCAATATGTTCGCTTCTTTTTTCAGCGGATTTGCCGGAAGCGGATCCTTCGTCCGATCGGCGGTCAATTTTCAGGCCGGCGGCCGAACTCCGATGAGCGGAATCATTTCCGGTGCGGCGGTTGCGTTGACGGTTGTTTTTGCGGCGCCTTTGGCGGCCAAGCTTCCGTTGTCGGCATTATCCGGCGTCCTCATCGTCGTTTCCTACGACATGATTAAAAAAAAGGATATCGCACGAACCATACGGGCAACCCGCAGCGATGGGGCTGTCCTGATCATCACCTTTCTATCCACGCTTTTGCTCAATATCGAATTTGCCGTGTATGTAGGAGTTCTGCTATCCATCGTACTACATCTGGCCAAAACCTCCCACCCCAGCGTGTATTCGACCATTCCGGATTTAAAGACAGGTAAAATGATCAAAGCCGGTCACGGTATAAAATGCTGCCAGATGGAAATCTTGCAAATCGAAGGATCGATATTTTTCGGATCAGTAGCGTATATTCAAAACGAGCTTGAGTTGAGCCTGAGCCGCCACGCCGATACGGCAAACCTTTTATTAAGAATGCATCAGGTGAATGTTTTGGATGCCAGCGGCGTGCACGTTCTTAAGATCGTCCTTGAAGAGATAAAAAAGAGGGGGGGCGGACTTTATTTTTCCAGGGTCAACAGCCGGGTTTTCGAAGTCCTGAAAAATTCGGGGCTTTTAAAGGAAGCGAATGAGGAGCATATACGGGAAAGCACCGGATCGGCGGTTCGCCTGGCAATGGCGGAGTCTTTTTATCCTGAAATATGTGCCGCTTGTGAGACAGCGGTCTTTGTGGAGTGCCCCGAGTTAAAAAAAGGAAATTGGAGTATCCTGGGAAAAGGTGTCAGTTCGAGAACATCGAAGACGGATGAAGCGAAAACCCAACCAATCAACCAATGACCCGGGATGCGTTCCGTGCGTTTTTCAATAAAGGATGACTAAGATGCTCAAAATCCTCGTTTATACGGATGGAAGACCCGAATCGACAAAGGCCCTGTATGTTGCAGCGGAATTGAAGCAACGGATGGCCGTTGAAATGGGGGTGATTACCGTCCGGTCCGGAACCCACGCCACTGAAAAGATACCGCTGCTCGGAGTCGGCCTTCCCCTGTCGAAAGAAGCCGAACTTCCACCGGGAATCCAAATGTTGGCAAAGGCACTAAAAGAACTTACCCATGCCGGCCTGTTTTCCACGCAACAGAGCATCACCGTTCAGGAAGTGTCCAGAGGGCATCTTTTCGTTTGCAACACCCGTTCGGGAGAGCCAGTTCATTTTTTTGAAAAATTCGGTCACACCATTGAAGAATTGAATCACGAAGTCGCCGAAAGCCATGATAACCTGGTGATCGTCTCACTGAAACGGCGGGGTACTCTGGGGCACATAGCGATCGGAGATCCTGCAAGAGCTCTCGCCCTTGATTTGCATACCTCCATTTTTATCGCACGCGGAGGAGGTCTTGACAGCCGATTTCTAATATGTGCAGACGGATCTCCTTCATCCCGCCGCATTTTTCCTCTTTTACGATCTATTATCCCGGCAATCGGCGGGCCGGTGATCGTATTATGGGTCAGAACACCACGGATCAACGATAGGGAAGTTGCGGCAGCGAAACGATGCCTTGAAGAAGCTCGGCAATGGTTGAACGGATGCGGAAAAGAGATTCAGCTGATTGAAATTGAGGGGGAACGTCCCCTTGAGATCATACTGGAGCAGGCGAAAGATGATTCGGTCGTGGTTATGGGGTCAAGCTTAAAACATGACCTGCTTCGCCGGATGCTGGGAAGCCTTCCCATTAAAGTGTTGTCCCAAACAAAATCGAGCGTTTTGCTGGTGAAGAGACCGCCCGAGGGGGATATTCACTCATTTGAAGCGATTTGCAAAGGGATTCAGTGAGTCGCATCTCCCTTGATTTTATAGCCTGAACGTTACACGGTTCGACGACTCTCATCAATAAATCTGCTTCTCATCGATTTCCGTGCCGGATTCAGGTATCATCGCCGATGCCGGAGATGGTTTGGTTGACGAAAGCCCCTCCCTGTCACGGGGAGGGGCTTTGTAAATGGATCAGAGTGAAGGGCTAGATTTCAAGCCACGAGTCCGAATACAAGGTTTTTCCAAGGATAACATTGACCGTTTTTGCATAATCCAGCATCTCTTTGGATAAGCTCTTCCTATCCGGTTCTTCGCCGTCAATCATCCGGTAAATCAGATCAACGATGTCGGGCCGTTTTCCTTTGGCGATCTCCGTTAATTTATCGTCCCTGGGGTCGGATATGACCGAATACATCCCGTATTTCTGGAGCATGACCATATAGGTCTGATTCAGTATCAGGCGCAAATGCTCGGGAGGGCCGTTTGAAATATTAGATAATCCGCAGGTGCTCTTGACGCCCGGGGCGATATCTTGCAGCATTCCCTGGAACTGCAGCAGGCTCATCAGCTGTGGCTGCTGGATGTTCAGGGGAGTAACGATGCCGTCAACCCAAATTTTTTCATTGGGGATACCGGCTTCGTTGGCAAAATAGATAAGCTCGACGCACAGCGACGCCCTCTCGTTTTCATCGCGAGGAAGCCCTTCGGGCCCCCACATCAGTGCGATGAAATCCGCATTGTGCTCAGCGGCAAGAGGAACCATCCGCTGATACCGTTCGGGTCTTACCATGATGGAATTGATCAGCGGCGGGAGCTTGCAGACCTTAAGTGCTGCAGAGATGGCATCGATATTGGATGTGTCAAGAGTCAGAGGAACGTCATCCACCACTTCCTGAACCGTTTTAACGACCCATGGCATGAGTTCATGACCATCCTTTTTGGCAGGGCCGAGGTTGATATCGATATAATCCATTCCTTTTTCCCTCTGAAAGAGGGCTTCTTCCTGGATCGGCTTGGGGTCGCGTTCTTTGAATGCTCTGCCGATTTTCCTGGAGATCACATTTAAACTTTCACCGATGAGTAACATGTTGCCTCCTTTGGGTTGAGATGATAGCTTTGCCCTCTCATCCGTTTATGATCCTTACTGCCGGCGGGCGCGGAGGAAAGCAGGAAGATGGGCGGCTTCTCTCGGACCAACGGTGATTTTCCAGCCCGGCAGTTCTTCTTCCATATCGCCGGCAATGGCCGCTGCATATCCGGGGATAATGACTTCCTTATGTTTGATTTTTCCCTCAATCCCGGATTTCTTGACGAACTGTCCCACTTCATCGCCGGCAAATTTGCCGGCAGCCCATGCCGTCATGACCGAAAGGCCTTCGGAATCCTTGATCAAAAGCCACGATGGCACTTTGCTCCCTTCGATTTCTCCTGAAACAATAAAATAGGTCAGGGCGAAATTGGTGGTCACGCAAACCGGTGAATTCTCGTCCGGGTTACCGATCTCATAAATCCCCTGCGTGACGGTCATCGGACGCTGCGGGTCGGTGAAGATATTGAGCCGTTCGAGGAGAAGCGGAAAAAGAGCATCGCCAGAAAAATCGGAAAGAACGACAATCGCACCGTATTTCGCGATGAACATCGCGGCGATCAGGGCTTCCACATCGATGTTGGAAGCCATTTCGCAGGGGAATGTAATGGTCGGAAAACCGACCTTACGGTTTCCATCCTTTAGCGCGGCCCTCCGGATGGCCACCTGATCTTCAAGGGCTTTCTTAATTTCCCTCGAGCCCGGGTCCAGGACCAGGTCTTTCAATCCCATTCCGGTCAGTTTATCGGTGAGCGCTGTTAGTTCTTCGACCGAACCGGCTTTTACGGCAAGGGGAAGGCCGGCTTCTTTCGCAAGCTTTCCAAAATCATCAGCGTTGGCCGCAGTGGCTGCATACAGAAGAGGCCTTTTATAGCCGCACGCCTCAATTCCGGCCTTCAGAACATCGGCCTTTTCGGCCATCAGGATTAAATTGAATTCCGAGGTTTCAGCGATCCGCTTGGCTTTTTCAGCAAAGGCCTTTTTGTCGCCATTGACATCTTTTAATGCCACAAGTTCCGGCCTTAAATTCAAACCGACCCGTTCATATTGGAAGGCGTTCCACACCTTCAGTTTCTTTTCGAGCTCTGAAGCTTTAATGTCGGATGGTATCAGCGCTGCGATTGCGGTTTTATTGTAAAACGTCTTTTCATGCCGGCAGAGCACTGTCTCGCCACCGACGATGAAGGCTCTGACCCCTTTTCCGATGGCGACGGGACGGATTGGAGGTGCGGATGCTTCCGTCAGTTGCTCCCTCGCTTCAGCCGACACATACGGACAGCTGTCGAGTTCCGCCTTTCCGGAGGCCAGATTCATGGCGAATGCAAGACAGGTCGGAACGCCGCACTCCTTACAGTTGGTTTTCGGCAGGAGTTTGAAAATCTGAATACCGGTTAATGCCATTTCTTATCTCCTTGTCTGTTTATTAAGTCCTTCGGCAGGATTCCGTCTCGGTTGCCGGGCTGGAATCCTTGCCGTAAAAGACTCCGAAGTTTAGGATATGATCGGATCCATAGAGACCGCCGGGTGCCCTTTTTCCTTAAGGAAGGAAAGGATCTCTTCTTCCGTGGTTCCGACGGTTTCGTCCGCAATCATGTCGATCAGGTTCGGACAACCCAGTTCAGCACCCCGCTTCTTGAGCCGGTCTTTGATTTCTTCTTTGAGGATCTTGGGCATCCAGACCATTCTCAGAAGGCCGCCGTCGCCGACGACAAATTTGCCTTGAGTGATGTTGAACTTGGAATGCCCGACAAAACCCGGAGAAGAAGCACCGCCTCCCATTACCCCGGCGAGAGTGGTGAACTTCATGCCGCATGGGGTTTCACCGGTGTAATCCCGGTTGACCGTCATGATGCCGTTACACTGGGGCAATACCGCGGCGATGCATTCGCAGCACCCGCAGGTGGTCATCGGGTCTTTGGTCAGGGAGTAAAAATTGTAATGATCGATGGCTCCTCTTGAGGCCTTCTTTACGAATTCGTTGACCCCTTTCCACTGGCCGAGTTTGGGATCCAGACATTCCCCTTTTTCGATGGGCTGGTTCGGACCGGTGGGGTTGATTTCAAAAGAAGCCTTGCAGTCCATCCAGTTGTAAGCCCCGCACAGGCCGGTTCGCTCCGGGCTGACGGTGCACACGTGGGTGGGTGCAAAGGACTGGCACAATGTGCAGGAATAGTAGGTTTCCTCATCCTCATCCTTCATGGTTTCAACCCGCTCATCCCGCAGTCTGTATTCCGCTCGGGCTCTCTTGGTTAAGGCATCCACATCTTTCTTGTCCGTATAGAGGGTCACCTGGACTTTGTCCAAAATCGCGCCGAAGTCCTGATGGAACTTGGCATGAAGGACAACGCCGATATGTTTGAGTCGGAATCCTTTTTCAACGGCGGCCTTGCTGACCCGGATCCAGGTGATATCTCTCTGTCCGATATGCATCACGCTTTGAATATAGTTGATCAGGTGGTGAATCTGTCGCTCGAGGATCGGTTCGAAGTCGGTCTGCATCTCGCGACCGGCCACTTGAACATAGATTCCCAGAGGAAGATTTTCCCCTTCTTTGACCTTGTCGAGGTCCTTGCCGACGATGATCACCTTGCCGTCCTCGATTTCTTTCATATCCGCCATTTTGACGAGTTCGGTGGCTTGGCTCTTCCCTCCGCCCATCTGGCAGAAAAGATCGCTTCCGCGTACCCGTTCTCCTTCATATGCCGGTCCGAAGGAGCAGGGGATATCGATTTGCGATACCGTCGTTTTCAGGCCTCTTACTTCCACGGAGCGCTGGACCATATCCTTGTGAGCGACGTTGGCCACCACGTGTTCATAGGTACAGATCCCAGTGGGAAGGACTTCGGGAATATCGGTGTCGGCCAAAGTCGGGAATCCCCAGTTGACGCAACCGGCGGCCGCTGCGGCCCACTCGGCGTTCACGTCTCCGAGGGCATTGACAAAAGCGAAGATACGGTTCTTGTTGTAAAGGAGCATCCGTTTGTAATCGCCGGGGTGAACGCCTCCGAATGCCATGGCGGCGCGGTTTGCAAAGCCGAGGGCGAAAATGGCCGAAGAGATATCCGGGCCAAAGGGTACGATTCGAGTGTTCCATCCGACTTGAACGCCTGCCTGCAAAAGCTGTTCGATAAGGGTGGTCCCATTCTGGTTCGCCGCGCAGAAGATGTAAAGGCTTCTCCGTTGATACTCTTCGACGATCATTTTGGCGGTTTCAGGATCCGGCGCCGCTCCGACCATGGCGGCAAATCCAGGTGCCGATCCGTCGACGAACTCGACGCCCCGTTTTCGGAAAACGGTGTCGTCGGCAGCACCCAGCCAAATTTTCCCAACTTCTTCATCGATCTCCTCGGAATGCAGGTAAAAGTCGGGCTGCTCAAGATACCGGAGGGCTTCTTCGATCTCAAAGGCGAAGAGGGCCGCCATTCCGGCATCTAACAGGGGGCCTAGATACGGGAGATGATTATGCCCCTTGACATGAGGAGGGAGGAGTTTGCGGGCAAACTCCAGGGGTTTTTTGATATCTTCAAGAGTTTCCACTTTCATTCCCAGCAGGGAATAAATGACCGGCAGATAATAAGCCGTGTTGGGAAACCCCACCTTAGTGGATGCTTCATACGTCTGGAGGGCCTTTTTATATTTCCCTTCAACTTTCGAAACAATGTTATAGCCGCCCTGAATGGCAGCAAACGCAACTAATCTGGACATGCTTTATTTCCTCCTTCGTTGAGGATGTTTTGATGTTGATACTTCATCTGAATTTTCGATTCGCTTTGACGTTTATGCACTGGCTTCCAGCTTCTGACGATCGGCCATATCCAACAGGACCCGATCCCTGGCCTTGTCGATGCCGAGCTCCTTGCGTTTCCTGTCGATATGGGCGATCATCTTCTGAGCATGCTTGATGGGGTCGGCTTCTAGGTCCCACTTGCCGCCGTACATCTTTTCCATCTCTTCAAAGAGATACTTCTGGAAGATCGGCGCGCCGCTAACAGGGAGGGTCACTCCGAAGACGGTGTAAACACCCGAACTGACGAAGTAGTGTCCGATGCTGATGGCTTTTTCGCTCATCCATTCCGGTGCGCTGCCGGCAGCGGGCAGATCGCAAATGTCTTTCCAGGGACCACCGGCCTTGACTACCTCCGTGGCCGCCAGGAGGATCCGGCTGTTGTCCACGCAGGAGCCCAGATGGAGTACCGGCGGGATTCCCACGGTTTCACAGACCTCCGCCAGCCCCGGACCGCAGTAAATGGCCGCCGTTTCCGGTGTCAGGAGTCCCTCCATGGCGCAGGCGATGCCGTTGCATCCGGTGGTCAGCACAATGACGTCGTTCTTGATGAGTTCTTTCACGATGGCGATATGGGCCTCGTTATGACGGGTTCTTGCATTGTTGCAGCCCACCACGCCGGCCACACCACGGATGCGGCCGTTGATGATGTTGTCGTTGAGGGTATAAAAAGTGCCTCGGAAGGTGCCGCCCAGGTGGTATTCGATGGACTCCACGCCAAAACCGGCGATCTGCACGGCTTTCTGCTTAGGGATCATCACCTCGGCCCCGCGGTTGGTAAAGTTGTCGATGGCGATGGTAAGGATGCGCTTGGCATCTTCCATGGCATGGTGTTCGTCAAACTCGATGTGCATCACGTGGGGCTGTTCCATCCGGGCGATGGGATGGGTGGTGATCAGCTTGGTGTGAAAGCACTTGGCCACGTTGGCCACATTCTGCATGATGCACTGGATGTCCACCACCATGGCATCCACGGCCCCGGTGATGATGGCAAGCTCCTGCTGGAGGAAGGTGCCGCAAAGCGGCACGCCATGGCGCTGCAAAATTTCGTTGGCCGTGCAGCAGATACCGCTTAGTTGAATGCCCTTGGCGCCCTTGGACTTGGCGTAATCGACCATCTCCTTGCTCTGGGCCGCGGCCACGATCATCTCGGAAAGCACGGGCTCGTGGCCGTGAATGACGACGTTGACGTGATCGGCTTTGAGCACGCCGAGGTTGGCCTCGGACTGCAAGGGGTAAGGCGTGCCAAAGAGCACGTCCTGCAAATCGGTGGCCAGCATGGAGCCGCCCCAGCCATCGGCGAGGGCCGCGCGGGTGCACTGCTTGACGATGTTTTTGTAGTCCTGGTCCACGCCCATGTGGGTGCGGTGCATGATCTCCACGATTTCCCGGTCGATGTTGCGCGGCAAGACGCCGGCTTTTTTCCACTTTTCATAGAGGGGCTGTGGCGCGCGCTTGAGGTAAAGCAGTTCACCCTCGGGTTTGCCCCATTCGGCCAGGGCTTTTTCGGCCACTTCCAGGGCGATCTCATCGGTGTTGCGGTCCTTGGTTTCCCCATCCACTTCGACGGTGGTGTCCACTCCCAGATGCGGGGCAATGGCCAAAAGCTTCCCCAGATCCTTGATTTTATAATCTTCGGTTTCTTTTCGAGCAACAGTCATAAAGACCTCGGCAACGCATCGTCCGTGGTCGCTGTGGGCCGCGGCACCCGCAGCCACCATGCGCGCAAAGTTGCGGGCCGCGATAGTGTTGGCGGTGGCACCGCAAAGCCCTTTGCGTTTGTCGTCTTCAGGGTCCACGTCCTTGGTTATGGGAAGCCGACAGGGTCCCATGGCGCAGTTTTTGCAACAGATCCCCTGGATGCCGATGTTGCACGGCTTCATGGCTGCGGCACGGTCGAATACCGTGTCGATGCCGAGATCCTGGGCCCGCTTGATCATCTGCTGTGTAGCTGCATCAATGGACGATTCAATCGGGTCGGCTAGTTTTTTCACTTTTTCCTTGGTTTCTTCTGCCATTAGAGGTTCCTCCTCATATTGTGCTGCCTGAATGCTCTTTTGGCATTCAAGTTGTTTTTATGGAGTTGATAAAATCGTTTAAGCGACTCTTCTGTGTATTCGATTCAGTCTGTCGATCATTTTGTCTGTTTGGGATTTCTGTTCCGCAGCCGGCGTGAGGGAGACTTTTTGCGTTTTTGAAACCGTTCTTTTGGCTTCCATCTCTTCGCGCTCTTTTATCCGCCTTTGCCGGATATCATCCTCAGCCGGCGCCGCTTTGGCTTTGGCCCCTGCTTCTGCTTTAGCCTTGGCCTCGGCATCTGCTTTGGCTTTAGCTTCAGCCGCCGCTTTGGCTTCCGCTTCTGCCTTGGCTTTGGCTTCCGCTTCCGCTTTGGCTCTTGCTTCTGCTTCTGCCTTGGCTTTAGCTTCGGCTCCCGCAGAGACCTTGGCTTTGGCTTCATCAACGACTGCCGCTTCTGCCTCCGCCTTGGGTTTCGGTTCTTCCTTTTTCGGAGAAGCTTTGGGTACAGCCGTAGCCTTGGGCTCGGCTTTTTTCTCAATAGCCTCCGGTTTTTTCCCTTTTTCTTCTTCAAGGGTTAAATTCGGCGCTGGCGCCATGGCCGCGTAGTCAAATTCGACTTTTGGAAGTTTCTTGCCAATACCGTTAACACCGCTTGCAGCGCCTCCCTTAACGAGGAGATCGATGAATGCATTGGCCATACGGATCGCCTCAGGATGCCTCATGATCAGAATGTCGGATCCGGCCATGAGGTAGCTGACCGCTCCAATGGCTTCCATTAGTATTCCCCGTTTTTCAGGGTCGCCCAGCGTGGGTGCCGCTTCGGCGGTTTCTTTTGCCTCTTTGCATTTCCAAACCTCATTCCCGAGGTTGTTGATGATGGGAAATTGCAGCTTATCATCACCCTGATTCAGAGCGGCCATTCGGATCCGTTCCATGACGCTATAGGAATACTCCAGGCCATACCCCAAACCGCCGGTTGTGGGGTCGATGATCACTTTTTCTTTGGACACACCCAGGTTTTCAAGAAGGATGTTGATTTGTTTGGCCAAATTGACATCAATGGGTGAGGATGAAATCACCGTATGACCATAAGCCATGGCCGCGGCACCGATTCCTTTGTGGTTCTTATCTTCGACAGGGCCGATCGTCAGGTTTTTCCCCTGACAAACCTCGGCGACTCTTTTAAAAACCTCATCGTCCTTTTGGGGGTTGGCACACCCCCAGACGACTAAAGGCACATCGACCGCCTCGCTGACCTTTTTAACCGCCGCCGCCGTTTCTTCGGCACCTGCATTTTTGCCATTCGGGTCGACGCTTTTAAGCTGAAGAACGATTAGTTCAGCTCCGAAGTTTTTAACGCATTTTTTTGCCCAGGCTGCCGGATCCGAGACGACATCTTTGAAGTGGACCAGCGCGGATTCCGGCCAGTCTTCCGGTTCCATATCCCAGACCTCCATGGCAATTTTGGGCCTATTGGGCATGTCACCTTCAAACTGATAGAAGGGGTAGCAGCTCTGCCCCCCGACTTTCACCGACTTGGTTCCTTTTCCAATAGTGATCTCTTTGATTTTGCCGGTGTAATTTTCTTTGTAAAATTGAAAGCCCAATGTTCCCTCCTAATTCCATATTTAGAAGTTTAGAGTTGATAAAAAAAGACAACCATCTTCCCTATCCTGATGATGCTTTGGTCTTCCTCCTTTCTACTATTAATTTTCTGATATCATAATGCATACGCATGAAAATACCGAAGAGGTTGTGATTAAGCCGCTGCAGAAACGACCACCTCGATCTCGTCTTATACCGATGAAAGGATTTTGATACAAAGGATAAATTTTATAAGGCGATAGTTACGTTGTCAACAGGTGAAATAAACTGAACGAAAATTAATTTTTTGATACGGTTTTTTTGTTCAGAAGTTTTCGGCTTTCAAGGCGGGCTTTCAGCTTTGGAAATTGCTCGATATCCGTATGGGGAAGGAACAAGGCAGCCACATAATGGTCCATATACGAGGGGGTTTCAGAAAGCTCAAAGTTGGTCATTTTTTTGGTTACCTCCACGACATCCCTCCGGATCCGGTTGGTGAGAGCGCTCATTTTCGCACCCATGAGCGAGCCGTTTCCAATGTATATGACTTTATTCGGGTCTATTTCAGGCAGCAAACCGATGGTCATGGCTTTCTCCAGATCCACATAGCTTCCGAAACCCCCAGCCAAGAAGATCCGCTCGATATCGGCCACATTCAAGCCGACTTCTTCAAGCAGGGTCCTGCATCCGCTGTAAATGGCTCCTTTGGCACGGATAAAATTATCAATATCCGGCTCGGCTAAAACGAGATCCCGGTCGATTTGCGTCTCCTCCTTCCAGGCGAGAACATACTCATAAAAATTGTCGTTTCTTCGAATCCTTGGGGTATTCAGATCCGAGTTGAATTTTCCGGCATTGTCAATGATACCCATCTCAAAAAAGGTGGCAACCATAGAAATGAGTCCCGAACCGCATATCCCTTTCGGTCTTACGTTTCCGATGGTGATGATCATGGGCTCGATGGTGACAGGATCGACGGAAAAATCTTCGATGGCGCCTCTTGTGGCCCGCATACCGAACTGGACCCCTCCTCCTTCGAACGCCGGCCCGGCCGAACAGGCGGCGCATGCCAGCCAGTCCCTGTTCCCGATGACAATTTCCGCATTGGTCCCGATGTCGATATAGAGGGTCAGCATCTCGGATCGGTACATTCCGGATCCCATGACGCCTGCGACAATATCTCCTCCCACATAGCTTGACACGGCAGGATAAACAAGTGCGGTTACATGGTCTCCCAGTTCCATTCCAAGCTCGGCCGCCTTAATAGGCGGAAACAGCGTTGAAGCCGGTACATAAGGCGAGCGACGGATATGCCGCGGATTGATTTTGAGCATCAATTGGGTCATCGTGGTGTTACCGGCCAGGGTAATTGTGGATATCTCATCCAGATCGATACCGGCACGCTGAATGATTTTTTGAATCACTTTGTTGATGGTTCCCATCACTACCTGCTGAAGGGTTTCCAGTCCTCCCGGTTTTTCCGCATACACAATCCGGCTGATCACGTCATCGCCATAGCTGATCTGACCGTTGAAATCCCCATACTGGGAGAGCGCTTTGCCGCTTTTAAGATCGATCAATTGTCCGTAGATCGTCGTTGTTCCGATATCCATGGCGATGGCAAAGTTGCGCTCCGTGGTATCCCCTGGTTGAACGTTGATGATGCGGGTCCTTCCTTCCGTTTCGCGAACCGGACGGGCTAAGGTGGCGGTGACTTTGAACCGGTTTTTTCTTAAGACATCCGGAATTTTTCGGATGACCGACAGGTCCACTTCGAGCCGATGCTCGTCATGGTTGAGTTTTAAAAAGCTGATCAGCCTCGTGATGTCCGGGAGATTGTCTTGGGCAGATGGTTCCGGGATTTCCAGGTATCTCTTTTCCACAGGAGGAACAAAGAGGCCTTTTTCTTTCAGTTCATTGAAATTCATTTCCTGGATTCGGGCGGTCTTTCTGGGGGTGCTTTGAAGATTGAGAATGGTCGAGTCGATGGCCGACTCTACCGGAATCCGCACGACCAGGTCGCTTCCAATGCGTGCCTGGCAAGCCTGACGGTACCCTTTTTTGATATCCTCCCGGCTCAGTTTTTCGGATATACCGCCTTCAACCTCTCCTTGTTCTATAATGACCCGACATTTGCCGCAAACACCTTCCCCGCCGCATGATGCATTGATATGAACACCTGCTTCCATGGCTGCACGGATAAGAACGGTTTTGTCTTGGACTTCAATTTCTTTTTGATGAGGGAGAAATAGAGCTTTATGTGTCTTCATTTGAGTCCCTTTTCGATCGATTGGCGCTTCGGAGATTTTGTTCAAAATGGATCCGTTACCGGGGTTCATCAAATCGGCAGGTGAGGGTTAAGGCGTTGCCGTCATACGAGGTGCGGGTTTTATAAGGCAAGGTTTTGAAAAGTTTAATCATCCCTTGATTATTGGGGGAGGTATAAGCCACGAGTCCGGATATGCCATTATCGCGTGCGGCTTCTGCCAGTTTTAAGATGAGAATTTTCCCTAATCCTTTTCCCTGAAATTCCTTACTCACCGAGAAGGCCACTTCAGCGATATTTTTTGCCGGATCTAGAAGATATTCTCCAATCCCGACAACCTTTCCAAATCCGAACTCTCCTACCACTGCCAGGAGTGTCAGATCCTTGATATAGTCAATCTGCGCAATCCCTTCCATTTCTTCATGAACAAACGATGATTTTTCATGAAAAAAGCGGGATACCACATCGTTTTTTTCAAGGGTGTAAAAGTGCTCCTGGATCCGCCTCGCATCCACCGGTTTAGCCGGCCGGATGACGACCGTTTGATTGTTGAAGGTGTGGATTTCTTCCAGTTTAAACGGGTAGACGCCAAGCATCAGATCGGTCCGTTTGCGCGCCTTATCCAGAAGTCCCGTCTTTTTGGCTTCATCAAAAAGCTCATCCCGGAAATTGGGATGCGCGATACTGATCATCGCCAGCGCTCTTTCCTGAAGGTTTTTTCCGAAAAGGTTGACGGCACCGTATTCGGTGATGACGTAATGAACATCCCCCCTGGGAACCACGATGGCCGTATCGCCAAGCATCGGTACGATACGGCTTTTCTTCCCATCCCTTGATGTGGAAGTCATCATTAGGATCGATTTCCCGTTTTCCGCCATGGCGGCACCTCTCACAAAATCGAGCATCCCTGTGACCCCTGAAAAAAAATTATAGGGAAGGGCATCGGCCGCCACCTGCCCGGTGAGATCCATGGCCATCGCCACATTCATCGAGACCATTTTGTTGTGCCGAGCTATAATGGCAGGATCATTGACATAATCTGACGGATAGAATTCGATGGAGGGGTTGTCGTTTACAAATTCATACAGGTTCTCCGTCCCCATGGCGTTGCTGGCAACCAGTTTTCCGTCGTTAAACCCTTTTTTTCGGTTAGTGATGACCCCCATGGAAACGAGGTGAAGAATGTCGTCGGTGACATACTGAGTATGAACGCCGAGATCGTTTTTTTCGGCAAGCCCCAACAGTGTCGCCTGGTGGGTCGCACCAAGGCTGATCTGGATGGTCGATCCGTCATCGACAAGCCGGGCAACCTGTTTCCCTATCATATTGGCGGCTTCAAGTTCCGGTTTGTCGCTTATGGTCAGGAGAGGCTCGTCGTATTCGACGACGATATCCACATCATTGACATGAATGAAACTTCGGCCAAGAACCCTGGGCATTCTGGAGTTCACCTGGGCGATGACCATGTCGGCGGAAAGTGCGGCAGACAAAGTGATGTCCACCGAAACGCCCAGACTCATCCAGCCGAAGTCGTCGGGGGGCGACACTTGGATCAGTGCGACATGAACCGGCAATTTCCGGGTTTTAAAAAGTCTGGGGATTGCGGAGAGATTGATCGGAGTAATAAACCGTTTGTTCCTTTCAATCCCGCTCGCCTTGGCTGACCCCAGATAAAAGGAGCGGATATTTAAACTGTGTTTGGCGTCCTTATTGGCGATCAGGGTTAAAGGGGTGCTTTCCATGGCGAGCAGTCGGACGATTTCGATATCTGAAAATCTCGAATATTCCTCGGCAAGTATCCGTACCAAGTGCTGCGGTTCCCCGCAGGAGGACCCGATAAAAACCCTCTGTCCCGGTCGGATCATACGGATGGCGTCACGACCATTGTGACGCTTTTCAACATAATTGTCCGCCCAGTAGGTTGTCGTCGGCATGTCAATTCCCCAATATCATTGCAGGTTGTGTCATTTCAGGATATTCGATTCAGCAGCTTTTCGAATCGAGCGAATCGCTTTAGACAACGTTTTCGTTTGACCGTATCAACATACCGGAATTCGCCGGTAACGTCAACCTTCCTTGTTTTTTCGTTTTTTGCCTTGACTTGATTTGCTCGACTTTTCTATATATTCAAGTTTAATTCAATCCATAACATTCCAAGATCACGGAAAAAAATGAATACGCTGACAACGTTGGCAAGCTGGATTGACCGTTGAAAGTATAGAAATGCACTGCTCAATTCTTCGGCATGAAATGGAAAATCGCCAACCAGCCCGTGGTTGGCGATTTTTTTTGATCGGCGCGTTGAAATGGTATAAAATTGAAGGCGACAGTAGGACAGGACACAGGACAGGAAATTGGCGAATGTTTCAAAATGAAAGGGGGAACCATGATTGCTGAGATTAAAAAAATCCTTTATGCAACAGATTTTTCCGAGGAAGCGCAGCATGCTTTCGGATTTGCGGTGACCCTGGCGCATCACTGCAAAGCCAAGATCGTCGTTTTGCATGTAATCGAAGAGCTTTCTCCTTTTGCATTGTCCATGATCGAGGAGGCGGTGGGTGAAACCCGCCTGATGACCATCAAAAGAGAAAAGGAGACGCAAGCGGCAGCAGCCCTCAAATCCCGTCTGGAGGAGTTTTGCCGTGAAACCCAATCCCGGTATCCGGATTGCCCTTTTGTCGTTAAGTCGATCATCGTCACCACCGGCCATCCGGTCGATCAGATCATTCGGCACTCCGAAGAAATCGAATGCGACATCCTCGTCATGGGATCAAGAGGGCAGGGGGTTCTGGCTGATGTCACCATGGGAAGTACCTCTCGGCGGGTGCTTCGAAGATGCAAAAAACCGGTGCTCATTGTCCGTCTTCCGAAACCCGATAAGGGGAAATAATCTTTATTCCCGGTAAAGCGGAAGATGGAGTTGACCGGCGTTGATGATGCTTGGCGCTGCCCGGGGGGGATCCACCTCGAGAAAAGGAGCCATATCCGGAAGTTGCCAGACCGGGTATCCCATCAGAATAGCCGCGACATTGAAGGCTGCCAGAGTCGCCATCCCTTCACGGATCCAACCGGTAGCTGAGGCAATGTGAGGAGTTCTCCGAGAAACAACGAGGGAAGCCACCCGTTGTATTGCCCGGACCTTAAAAACCGCTCGGCTTCGCCGATGCGGCGGGCCGCCGCGAAAGTCAGGGCAACGGCCATATCGGCCGTGGTTTCCGTCAATACGCCCGGGGTGTTTCCCACGGCAATTCCATGCCGAGTGACCGACGCCACATCGACATTGTTAAAGCCTACCGCATAGTTGCTAAAAACGCGTCAGCCTGCCGCTTTAAGCGCAGAAAAAAGTTCCTCGCCCCACAGTTCGGTAAGTTGGCCGATGGCGCCATCGCAACGGTCCCCGATGGCCGATTGAATTTCGGCAATACTCAACGGGTCGGTTGAAGTGCCGATCTCAACCCGGCAGTCGGCTTGGGTCAGAATTTTGCCCCAACGGCTTCCCGGCAAATCCTTGGTGACGATGACCCGTCTTTTCCCTTCCGGGTTACATGTTTTCCATTTTGATGGCAGCATTGCAGGGCCTCTTTTATTGTCACGCCCAGGGATTGGGGAAAAAATTCTCGCCTTTAGACGAAGCCTTCAGTTAGATTTTTCCGGTTGCCCCTCAAGATACCGGCGTTTACCGATATGACGTCTGCTTAACCGAATTGTAGATGGTATCCATATACCAAGAAATGCTCCCAAGGCAACTTGAAAAAGGATGCACCTGTGTCATCTGATGGATGAGAGATTATCAGAGAGCCTATTGACATGGGAGAGACTTTTCAAATATCACTGCCTAAGGGAAAAAGCGTCATTCGCAATTGAAAATAGAAAGAGTACGTTCATGACTGCTGAGTTTCTTTTTAGTGTATCCGTTTGGATGTTTGTCGGTGTGATGATTCTTCTTTTTGCTGCCTTATTGGGAAAAATCAAACAAGGGAATATAAGATTAAATGAATCCATCATGGCGTTGAGAAGAGACTTCGAAGATACTGAGCGGATGGTGAAAGATGAAATTTCCCGAAACCGGCAGGAGATGGCGGAAGGAGGAGTAGGGGCGCGTCGGGAATTTAGCCGCTCTTTAATGGAATTCAGTGATTCGGTACTCATGCGGATGACGGAAAACGCAGGGATGCAAAAAAATCAGCTCGATTCGTTTGCTCGGCTGTTGACCGAAATGACCCGTATCAATGAGGAGAAGCTCGATTCGATGCGAAAAACAATGGAGGAAAACCTGCGTCGTTTGCAGGAGGAAAACAGCCGAAAGCTGGAGCAAATGAGGGAAACCGTCGACGAAAAGCTTCAAACAAGCCTTGAAAAACGACTGAGCGAATCCTTCAAACAGGTCGGCGATCGGCTTGAGCAGGTTTATAAAGGTCTTGGTGAAATGAGGAATCTGGCTGTCGGAGTGGGGGATCTGAAAAAGGTCCTGACAAATGTGAAGACGCGGGGGATCTGGGGAGAGATTCAGCTCGGAAATATCCTGGAACAGATCCTGACTCCGGATCAATATGAACTCAACGTGGCGACAAAAGCAAACAGTCAGGAGCGAGTGGAGTTTGCCGTGAGGCTGCCTGGCCGGGATAATCAAAGGGAGAAGGTGGTTGATCTTCCCATCGATTCCAAATTCCCGCAAGAAGACTACCAGAGGCTGCTCGACGCCCAGGACCGAGCGGACAAAGCGGATGTGGAATTTTACATAAAAAGTTTGGAGTCGCGGATCAAGAACGAGGCCAAGACGATTCGGGAAAAATATATCGATCCCCCGAATACGACGGATTTTGCCGTTTTGTTTTTGCCGGTGGAAGGTTTGTTCGCCGAAGTGCTGCGCAGGCCGGGTCTGTGCGAAATCCTCCAGAGAGAATACCGCGTGATGATTTGCGGTCCGACCACTCTGGCCGCCATGTTGAACAGCCTGCAGATGGGGTTCCGAACCCTGGCGATCGAGAAGCACTCGAGCGAGGTGTGGGAGATTCTGGGTATGGTCAAAACCGAATTTGGAAAATTCGGAGAGATCCTGGCAAAGACGAAGAAAAAGCTTCAAGAAGCCGGCGACACCATCGATCAGGCGGAAGTCCGCACCCGGGTCATCGAAAAGAAGCTAAAAGATGTTCAGGAGCTTCCGTCGGGGAGTCTTAGCTGCTAATCAAGCCTCTTTTTGGGAATCGGTTCGATCCATGCCTCTTCGCCGAAGGCCTCAAACAGCGCCTTTGACAATTCCTCCATTTTGAACCGATCTTCCGTTTCAATGACGAGGTTATGATCATCGAGGATTTTGAGCCTTCCGTACCGGTTGAAGATCTGAATGGCCTGCGATACATCCACCGTAAACCAGCCGTTCATGCGGCGCAATAGCTCATCTCCCCGAAACGGTCGTCCGATCACGAGATCAATTTTGCGAAACTTTGCCTCCCAGCCGATGACGGCCGGTTCCCGGAGCACCGGTCTCACGGGATCATGCACGGCAGCGCATTTGAACCAGAGTATCGCCCGTTCCACAAGACCCCCCTTTAACCGTCTGTGGTTGACATTGAGTTGAAACCACTTGGTCTTGATGATATTGAAAACGAAGACAGGTCATTAGTATAAAAGAAAAAAATGATGAAATCAATGCCGGAAGGAGTCGCAGATGGATCTTTTTTCCGCGATGAAGGATCGGAAGAGCGCCAGGGCGTATCTGGATAAACCGGTTTTACGAAAAGATATCGATGAGATCATCGGTTTTGCCGGCCTTGCACCGTCAGCCATGAACCTGCAGCCCTGGGAATACGTGGTGACGCATAGTGAAGAAAAAGACCGTCTGGTCCGACGGTTGATCAAAGCAAGGGAGGTGCGGCAAGTTCCATGCGGGCCTGGTACGGCCCGGCCGCTTCCCGCGAAGTATTCCGGCCGCACGCGAAAATCACTTTCCCTCATGGAGCCGTGCATCGCCGAACTGAGCAAATCCTTCAGCGAGTTCATTGAGATGGGAAGCTGCTCTTTTTACGGTGCACCGGTAGCCATCATTGTTACCATCGACCGCGTGTTCCCAAAAATCCGTTTTCTTGATATCGGATTAAGCGTCTCGTATTTGTTTCTGGCCGCTCACGCCAAAGGATTGGCGACCTGCCCTATCGGACTGATTACCGCTTATGCCGAAGAGATTACCGATGCCCTCAATATCCCGGATGAAAAAGAGATCCTTCTGGGGATCGCCCTGGGATATCCGGATCACGCCTCACCGGCCAATCGATTCAAAATCCCAAGGGAGGATTTTACGGAGATCTTAAGATGGTACGATTAATTTTCAAAGAGCGGGGTTTGAGATGTGTTGAGGTGAGAGCGATTCGGGAAATCCGTGCCTGAGCGCCAGCTTACCAAACATTTGCGCAAGCCCTACTCCCAGGGTGAATATGGAACCGATGTCGAGGTTTTTATCCGCAGTTTCGTCAAAAAAAAGATTGAGGCTCGATTCAAGCCCCTCTTCAGGCAGCCAGTAGCAGACCATTATCGGGATTTTGGGTAAAGGATGGAGCACCACGGAGATGTCGGATTCAAATTGCTTTTCCACCTGCCTTCCGCAGAAGAGGTGAACCATGTCGTCGAAAAAACCGGTGTAAACATCCGCCACCCTTTTCATGGCTTCTTCACAGCGTTTTTTAAAAAGCAGATAACGCTCTTTTCCATCTTTGAGTTCCCTAAATGATACCCAGTTGCCCGTGGCGGCTACCCCTTTCCCGCGGATAATATAGTTAAGAAATGGAACCGCCACCCATGGATTCATATGGATGTCGGTATAAAGGTTTCCCTTTGAATCCACACCGAAGTCCTTTCCAAAAACCTTGAGTGTCAGTCTGTTATCCAAAAACCGGGCTCCAATCCGCTCTGCGGCTTTCGCAAGGTCGATGCCGCCGATCTCTTCTTTAAGTGTTTTCAGGTAGACAACCCCTTCATCTTCGACAGGAAATTGTGATTCGGATGTCGATGAAAACCGTTTAATGACCTGTCGATCCAACTTCGGGCATTCTTCAAGTCTGGTTCTTCCTCTGAAGACTGCTCCGGCAAATGCCAGGCACGTTTTTTCACCGCACTTCCGGCAGTTTGATTTGTCAAGCAGCTGAAAGATTTCCATGGCGTTCTTTGGTTGAGGCATTATAGATCCCGCCTTCAGAACCGGGAGCTTTACTTTGAGTTTAGAACAATCGATGCGGTTGACGTTTCTTTACTCAACAATTCAATACACTTGTTTTTTTCATTCCACAGGCTGGTGACCCACTGTTGCAGTTGTTCCCGAAACGACACGTCATTACCATAACTGCCAAACAATTCAGGTCCGACCGGAAGGGATCGGACTCTTACCTTAATCTCCCGAATGTTTCCGCTCAGAAACGCCCAAAAGGATCGCACATTTCCCGAATAAAAGATCGTTACATCCAATATGCGGTGAATCTGATCTCCCATCACTTCGAGAACGGATGCAATACCTCCCGCCTTTGGTTTGAGAAGATGGGTGAAAGGCGACTGCTGCCGAATCTGTTTTGTATGAGAGAAGCGTGTTCCTTCTACAAAATTCATAATGGAAACAGGTAGTTTTTTAAACTTCACGCAGGCTTTTCTCGTTATTTCAAGATCTTTTCCGATTAGGTGCGGTTTTTTCTTGAGCAGATCGCGCGAATATCGTTTGATGAATGGGAAGTCGAGTGCCCACCAGGCCTGCCCGAGAAACGGAAACCAGAACAGTTCTTTTTTAATGAAAAATTTTAAAAACGGGATCTTTCGATGAAATATCCTCTGGAGCACAAGGATATCCGCCCAGGACTGGTGGTTGGCTAAAACAAGATACCAATTCGACGGCTGCAGGGATTCTACCCCTTGTATGTCCCAGTGGATTTTTCCGATCAGTTTTTGGTTGAGATTATTCACCCAAATCCAATGTTCAGCGATGGAATTAAGGATCCGGTTGTATCCGGGCAGCAATAACTTGAATGGAATCATGGCCTTTAGTAAAGCCAAAAGAAAGAGCGGTACGCACCAAAACAATGTATTTAACATTAACAGGATCAAAGAGAACCCGCCCTTGATCATTTCTGGAAAACGCTTAAGCATGTTTCACCCTAACCGGCAAGGGATCTCCGGTCGTCAAAATCGTATCTCATTCTTGTGTTGTTGGGATTGCAGGCCGCTGACGATCCGATATGCGCTTTTTCTATTCTTCTTCCGATTCAGCTTGAGGCGAATGCTCTTTTTCTCCGGATATTTCAATAGTTTTTTCTAATCGGCGCTGTTTTTTTTCCTCTTTCTTTTTTTTTCTGGCCAGTTCCTTCTGACGCTTTTCAAATCGATAATTTGACCTTACCAATGTGTCATCTCCTCTAAGGATTCCTTGGGTAACGGTAAAAAACGCATCTGAAGCCGGATTGTTGCCGCCGGGTTCCGACTTCAAATTGAATATCATGGATCAAAAACATATTCAAAGACCAATTGAGACTAAAAAAAGGGCATCCCTTGACGTAAAAAGGAATGCCCTTTTTGATAGGAAAAACAAACGGAATATTAAACTACCGTGACATTAGCGGCGGCAGGGCCCTTATTCCCTTGTTCGATATCGAAAGTGACATGATCACCTTCTTTAAGGGATTTGAAGCCGCTGGCATTGATAGCCGAATGGTGAACGAACACATCCGGGCCTTCTCCCTGCTCAATGAATCCGAACCCTTTTCGCTCATTAAACCACTTAACCGTTCCATTATTCATGAGAACATCCTCCTTTCTCTATATTTCTCAAAGTCTCAAACTGGAGGATGCTACTCGGTAAACGTAATATTCCTACAGAGCGAAACCGCGCCGTCAATTTAAGCCGGCGCTTTACTGATTGATCAAATAATAACCGTTATTCGGCCAAAAGCAAGTTAATTATCTGTTTTTTAAAAAATATTTTCCCTTCATCCATCCGTTGTCACCTAGACAGCGGTCCAGCGTTCCATGGAATCGGATTCGAACAACATTTTAATGTCTTCAATTTTCTCTTTTACCCCGTTATACCCTTCTTTAATGGCATGCTCGACCTTATCGAACTCCATCATCTTTAATTCTCCAAGTCGCGGCTGGATTAATACATCCGGTGGATCCACAGCAAGATTGATCCTCGTTATCCTTTTTTGCATGATGCCGATTGAGGTGGTTACGGTCTCGGTGATGTCCGGTACGGATGAATCCCGCTTGATCAGTTCGTTTATTTTTTTTTTAAAACCGGTTTCAGCGTTTTCGTAATAATTCGCCAGTTTTTGAATCAGCTCGCTTTTATAATCATGGTGTTCACCGAGTTTTTTCTCTTTTAGTAAGGGTCTTTTTTCCCGGGAGACGAGTCTGCTGTTTAGATCCACCGCGATAATGATATCGGCCCCTTGAGCCCTGGCGACGCTGACAGGTACGGGGTCCACGAGGCCGCCATCCACAAGCCAGCGATCCCCGACCCTCGCGGGGGCGAATAGCCCCGGTATGGACATGGTCGCCCTCAGGGCATTGAGCAAACTTCCGGATTTAAACACAACTTTGCCTCCCGTTTCGAGATCGGTAGCGACCATCATTAGGGGGATATTCAAATCGGCAAAGTTTCGTACATCGGTATGCATTGAAAAGAGCTCTTTCAATTTTTTCGTTCCGTCCAGAATTCCCGATCTTGGGAAAACCACGTCAAAATAGGAAAAGACCTTCTTCCCGTCCATCCTGAGGACGAATTCCTTCAGGCTTCTCAGGCTTCCCGCAGCATACAGCGCACCGACATAGGAACCGATGCTGCATCCGGCAATACAATCGATGGGAATATGTTCTTCTTCAAGCGCCTCAATCGCCCCTATGTGGGCCCATCCCCGAGAAGACCCGCTGCCGAGGGCAAGGCCGACGGTTTTTCGATTCGGCATATTTCCTCCCTTGATCGTTTTCATGTTTAAGTCGCGGTTTTGCCAAACCTTTGTATGAACGCACCCGGTGTCTGTTCAAACCGGAATGGCATAGCATGTTTTGACTTCTGAAAATTGACGGGCGCGAAGAAAGGTTGCGATCGCCCGATCGTAAGTTGCGGTGTGATCGAAGGCTTTTTGAGCCAGTTGGAACCGCAGCTTTAAGCTTGTAGCGCAACCGCTTGCGGTAAGTTCTTTAAGGATGATCTCGTAATCGCCCGGATCCACAACAGACGCCACCCGGATGAAATTCTTGGCGGCAGCTCGGATCATACAGGGGCCGCCGATATCGATGTTTCCGCGGGCGGTTTCCACAGGTATCCCTTCTTTCGATACGGTTTGCTGGAAAGGATACAGGTTGACCACCACCATATCGATGGGGACGCTTTTCGTCCGCTTTAAATCCTCCTGGTGAGCGTCATTATACGTTTCGGTCAAAAGCCCCAGATAGATTCTAAAATCGAGAGTTTTGACCAGTCCGCCCTGTGTTTCCGGCTGCCCGGTATATTCCGAAACCTGCGTCAACCATCCGGATGCTTTTTCCCCCAGGTTCCCCTGAATGCTCGCAAATGTTCCTCCGGTGGAAAAGATCCTGATACGGGGATTCAATTCAACAAGTCGCGGAATGAATGTAGAAAGGCCTGATTTGTCCGAAACGCTCACCAGGACATGATTGATCCTGACCTGATCATCGATTTTTTCAACAATGTTGATGCTCACCTGTTCACCTCTTTCCGTTGTATTCATCCTGTAAGCGGTTAAAAAAGTCATCCATGAAATGATGGCGATCCTCGGCCATCTCCCTTCCGGTTTTCGTTTGCATCCGGTTTCGAATTTTGGAGAGCTTCACTTTATATTCTCGAAAACCGGTATCATTTTTCGAATACGGTTTGGCCGATGCAATCCGGATATGCGGATTATGAAGTCTTGCTCCCAATTCTCCTGCAAAAAGAAAGGCTCTGGCCACACCCACCGCTCCGATGGAATCCAATTTATCGGCATCATAGAGGACTTTTGCTTCAATGGTTTTAGGGGAGCAATTTCCACGGAAGCGATGGGATCGGATGCAATGGATGATGTTCCGTCTCCGGTGCTCTGAAAAATCAAGTGATTTGAGTATCAATACCGCCAGTTCAGCACCCATTTCGGCATGGCAGGTTTTTCCATGCGAAACATCCTGATGGGGCCTTCCGATGTCGTGCAGGTATGCCGCTGTCAGAAGCACTTCCATATCAGCCTTTTCTTTCGGGCCGATGCGCCTGCAGAGTCGGCAGACCCGAAGGGTGTGCTCCCAATCGTGGCTGGCCGGTGCATGGTTGAAATGCTTCTTTGCAATGACTCGGATTTGAGCGAGCGCCGGTCTTTTTGAAGCGGTTTTGAATCCCTTTTTCAAATGACACCTTCCTATGAAACGCCCGGTTTGTGACTTTCAGTACGAGCGTTTGCCGGTCATAAGATCAAGGGTTACTCTGATGATTGAGATTTTACCCAGATCTTCATCTGAATAGTGAAACGCTGCATCCGAGTACTGTCGCATGATGAGATCCATCGCTTTTCTTTTTTCATCCGGGTGTTCGACAAAGGATGCCTTTCCAAAGGCAATGACGCTGGCATACCGCATCCCCCATCGGCAGGCCTTTTCGTTTTTAAGAATTTCATGGTCGGTGTCGAATTCGACGCAGACTGAATTATTTTTTCTCAATATGTCGAGTTTTTTACCTTCGGTCGCCGAATGAAAAAAAAGGGTATTCTGATCATATCCGAAGCACAATGGAACGACATAGGGGGTCTCTTTTTCGGCCATAGCCAGACGGCATACGGCTGATTTGCGGATAATCGATTCGATTTCTTCTTTATTCAAGATTTCTTTTTCTTTTCTTCTCATGAGAGTAGTCTCCGAAGCAATCATGTTTTTTTAACCCGGTTCTTCTCCTATGGGTCATACTTTTACAGTGCTTGATCCTGACGGGCAGCGTTCGATCCCGGTTCCGGTTTTTGGTTTAAGTTTCATCCTCAGTCCTGATATAAGGCTTTCCGCATTCCCTGCACCTTCCGTCGTGCCCTACGACACCGATGCAGTTTTCGTCGATGCACAGGGTCCGTTCCTGCCAGTATGAGCCTGAACCCTTTTTTTCACATTGACAGGCAGCCGGATTTTCAGGGAGACTCGAATTCCCCGATGGTTTAATATCTTCTTCATTGGTAACCGTCGGGTCAAACGGTTTCCCGCATTCCCTGCACCTTCCGTCGTGCCCTACGACACCGATGCAGTTTTCGTCGATGCATAATTTGCGTTCAGTCCATTCAAAATTGTCACAAGATCCGTTTGTATCGTTTTCTTTCAAGTAAGCCTCCCGTCGCTCCGATGAACTGGTTCCATCGTGTTTTTCCTTGATTCCCCTATCGGGTCTTTTACCAAGATCCGGCTCTCCTGTAAACCCGTTCAATAAGAGTTGTTTGGATCGGATTATCGATAGCGCTTTTCCCGTTATTTTTCAGCTTTACGCATGGCTGTCTTTTTTTCCGGTAACAACCGCCAATCATTATAAAAAATGGAAAGATTCTTTCATTTTTTTCTTGACACCGTCGCTAAAATATATTTTAAGCACACAAAGTGGAATAAAGTGGTAGAAAAGGGTGAATTATGTTTCGTGGTAGCTCCTTCCATGCCGTCGACG
>JAZDGS010000044.1:0-7025 GCA_043806755.1 Pseudomonadota bacterium
CAGCTTTGTGAAATCCTTGCCGTTGAGGATGATTTGCTGGGCGAGTGGATCCGTGCTTTGGATGGGAAATTGCTCCCTCGATTCCATCCTGATTTTCCGTTGACCGCCGCCATTTGCGGTGGCGGTTCATCCGGAAAATCAACCCTTTTCAATTCGCTTCTCAATTCGCGCATTTCACCGGCAGGCGGGCGTGCGGGGATGAACAGGCGCATCCTTTTTGCCATCCAAGAGGAGCATCTCTCGAAAGAAGGCATTTTGGAAGCTCTTTTTAAGCCTTTCAATGCACGACCCCAAATACTAAAGGAATCGGAGGCCCTCTATCATCCCGGAACTCCGTTTTATGTCGCAGCCCGACATCTTCCGAAAAACCTGGCGTTGATCGACACGCCGGATTTCGATACCGGCGCCAAAGGCGCCTATGTGAATCGGGATCTGGCAAAGGGAGCGCTCGAAATTGCGGACATTTTAATCTACATCTTTACCAACTCCAACTACAACAATCGAGACAATACTGAATTTATCTCCCGGATGCTGACCGGTATCGGCGTGCGTCAATCGTTTCTCGTTTACCGTGCCTATCCCAACTTTACCGATGAAGAAGTATGTGACCATGCTGCGACGGTTGCAAAGAATATCTACGGTGATGATGCTGAAAAATATATTCTTGGAATTTATCGCACAGATGAAGACAATACGGTTGCCTCAGGTGAACGGTTTCTCACACTCAGGCCGGCACGTCCTCAGGATCGTTCTTTTATGGAAACCATTCTCGGTCTGAATCCGATGAAATTGCGAACGGAATTACACCGATCGATACTGGTGGATGTTACTGCAAAAGCATCCCGATTCCTTATCAAGGCAAAAGCATCCCGGGAAACGCTTGGTTTGTATTTAAAAGCCCTTAACGTAATCCAAACCCTGTCCGTTCAACATGCCCTCAACCGGTTTCCATCAAACAGAATCCTTAACCGCTTTAACGAAATATGGCAATCGACCGATCCGCCCTTTGTCAAAGCCATGCGGCAAACCGGGCGCGTCGTGGAAATCCCCTTTCGGATCCTTTTGAAAACCGTTCGCCGGCTTAAATCGGGTGAAACGGCCAATGAACGCCAGGCCTATGACGATGTTGCTTCCGGCATTGAAGCGGATCTTCTTGGCGCCTCGAATGAGATATACGCCGCAGCAGTGAATTCGGAAATCACCGTTGCATTAAACCCCGCCGATCCGAACGTGCGGGAGATGATCCGGATGATTGAGAAAATACGGCATGAAAAAAGAATAACGGATGAAATGATGCCGGCGGTGACAACCGATTCAAAAGGTGGCGCCACAGCTCATATTCCGGCCCATCCGGTCGCATTTCGGGATCAGGGCGGATTGCGGGAGCATGGGTGGAGCGTCACCCGGAAGAGGATTTTATCGCAAAAAGACGAATTGGTCTCCGTCTCCACAGGGATGGATGAAGAACTCAGAAGACTTGTTATTCAATTCCGAAACACCATGAGCGTCGTTGAGCGGCTTCGTCAGACCTTTTCCGCCGTATTAAATATTATCCCGGCCACAGCAGCGGTGACCTATATCCTTCATACCGGCGATCCGATCGGGGCTGCCGGAATCAAGGTGAAACTGACAGGGCTTTTCGGGTTGAAGGATCTTTATGCGCTGGTAGCCATCCCGGCCACGGCTGGCCTTAAAAAAGCGGATATGAAACAACTTCATGAACTGCTCGAACCCCTTGTAAAAACATGGCTTGACCATCAATTCGCGATCGTAAACGCTATTTTTGAAGATCATATTACGGGAAAAATTCTGAAGACGGCACGCACGGCCGTTTCCGAAGCTGAAAAATATATCCAAAGAATCGAAGATCATTTAAAGGCAATCCAATGAACGACCGAACACTCCATGAATTGCATGCGATCGGTCAAATCGAAGGATGCGCAAGCGAGATCGACCGGATGAAAGGAGCTCTCGAAAAGATACCCCTATGGCTTCCGAGCACGGTTCTGATCAAGGAATGCCTTGAAGCTTCCAACATGGTCGAAACGCTTAAAAAACGCTTTGATCAGAAGCTTGTCGTGACGATCATCGGACCCTCCGGATCGGGGAAATCAACGCTTTTAAACGCCCTTGCCGGCATTGATGAATTTTCTGAGTCCGGCGCGGACAGACCCACAACAAAAGATATCCTGATTCTTTCAAAAACCAGGGAAGACGCTCAACTGTTGATTCAGGATCTGGGCCGGGAGAACGTCGCTATCCGGGTCAGCGACCATGCTGCTTTTTCGGAAAACATGCTGCTCATCGATACACCGGATACGGATAGCACCCAGCGGAATGAGCATATCCCCCTGATTCAAAAAGCGATCGGCTTATCGGATGTCTTAATATGCCTTTTCGATGTGGAAAATCCGAAACGAAAAGACCATACGGATTTTCTTGCCCCATATGTTCGGATGTTTGACGGAGAATCTCTCATCGTTGCGCTGAATAAATGCGATCGGCAGTCTCAATATGAGCTGACAGAATCGATCCTGCCCGAATTCATGAATTATATCCGAAACGCATGGGGAAAAAAAGTCGACTCACTTTACTGCATCTCAGGGAGAAGCCATTTGAAAAACCCGGATTGGAATCCGAACGCTTCGCCTCGCCATAATCTGGATCAGTACGAAGCGTTCAAGGAAAATATCGAAAATACGTTTCCTCTTAAAAGGTTTCGGATCGATCGCCGGGTAATGAATGCCAAAGAATTGAAAAACTATATCAGAGGCCGGATTTGCGAGGAATCTGCCAAAGACCAAAAACGTCTCGAACTTTCCTTGGATCGTATGCGGGATATTGAGCGGGAGGCTTTTCGGAGCACACTCGATGCATTAAAGGCGGATGATGCCGATCCGGCGTTTAGCGTGATGGTTAGTCTTTACAATCGATTGGCTCAGCAATGGATGGGGCCGGTGGGATGGCTCATCGCCGTATGGTACCGCATCTTGGTTTTCGGAAGCGCCGCTTCAGCTGTGTTTCGTTTCGCAAATCCGTTTCACCATGTTAAGGAATGGATGGCCTCTCTAAAGCACATGAACGACTCAACCGGTCTGACCGAGGATTCAAAAGGAGGAAAACAGATCCGATCGGCCCTTCAGCGGTATCGGCTTGTTCTTCTAAAAAACTGGATGGATGTCGGAGAACAACTGGTGCAGAGCAGGTTCAATCCCTCGGTACGTCAATTGGATACGGTCGTGTCGGTAGAGGAGGATCTGGAATCCGAACTGGTAAGCATCTGGTCTTTCGGCCTTGAATATGAAATCAATCGAACGGCCGATCGATTGAGCACCCTTTTTCTCCAAATTCTTTTCAACCTTCCCGTTCTTGCCATTCTTTGCTATGCCGGATGGATCACCGCTTCCGAATTTCTTATGGGACGATTCCTTCCGGCCGACTACTTTCTCCATGCGGCGCTGGCCATTTCCATCTTCCTGTTTCTCTGTTTTTTTACACTTCAACTGTGTATCAGGCTGGCCGGAAATACACGCCGGATGAAAAAGCGAGTCTTTTCGCATTTGCATCAGGAGGCTAAATCCGGAGAACGGCTTTCCCAAAGTCCCGTCGGGGAGCAGATCGCCATGGTTTTGGCGCTATCCGCATGGAAATCAACGGACGCGGACTGAACACAACACGAAGGGGTGCCCTTCCCCACCGGAATTCGGGCCAACGTCACGGCTAGTAGTTAAAGGTTAAAGAATTCACCGTTTTTGCTGGATGTGACGGCGCTGCGCTTCTATCCGTTCCATCCAGGTTCGATCCTGTTTTAAATACATTTCCGCCAAACGGTTGAATTCCATCGCCTGCTCAATGTTTTTTTTCAATGCCCATGCGTCGGCCAGCAAATAATAGTTTTCTCCATTGCTGGGATGCAACGTGATCGCTCGTTCCAGAATCCGAATGGCTGATTCTGAATCTTTTTTTTCCAGATACCACCTGGCCTGTTCCGTCAACCGAAGCGAGGCCACCTGCATCGGTGTCGCCGGTTGAAGGGGTGCGCTTTCCGGAAGTTCGGATTCCGATTTGAGTTCCGAAGGAGGGAGTTTTGCCTCCCCCCCATCCGATGCTGTCCGGATTACTCTTCGGCTGCATGCCGAAAAGGCAACGAGCAAAAAAACAAGGAAAAAAACGCGGAAACCTTCTTTCAATTTAGTTCCCCCCTTTTTGTTCTTCCGGCACCTCCTTGCGAAAGCCTTGCCGATGAAGGCGGCAGAGGCGGTCTGGTGCAAGGTTGGTCAAGAAGGTCTCTTTTTCCGTCTCAGGGCAAACCCCCTCCCGGCCAAGATCTCCGCTCCGGGAGCAAATGAGGCGTTCAACGACTCCTTCCGGGATGCGAAACCAGCTCTCCGAAACATGCTGGGGAATGTTCTTGATTAAATCGGCCCAGATGGGCAAGGCCGCCTCGGCACCGGTTAAGCCCATGGAATCACTGTTGTCAAATCCGACCCAGACCAGCGCTAAGATCTCCGGCGTATATCCCACAAACCATGCGTCTTTATAGTCATTCGTGGTCCCTGTTTTACCGGCCACCGGAAAGCCGATCCCCAACCCTTTCAAGGATCGGCCGGTTCCATAAAGAACCGCGCTTTGAAGCATGGAATTGATGATATAGGCTTTGGCAGGGAGGACCCGCTGACTGACCGTCATATACCGCCGTTTGAGCACTTCCCCTTTTTCATCCACAACATCCCTGAGCGAGAGCGGAAAAGGCTGAATACCGTCGGCTGCAAAAGCACAATACGCTCGGGCAAGTTCCATCGGAACCACCTCAAAAGAACCCAGGACAACCGACGGGTAAGGTTTCAGTGTTGTGGTGAAATGAAATTCCTCAAGTGTCCTTACCACCCGCTCGAGGCCCGTTTTCATAGCCAGGTCTACTGTTGCCACATTTACCGAATAAGCCAGCGCTTTTCTCAGGCTCAATTCTTTTTCCGCCATCGGTTTATAATTTTTCGGCTCCCAGGTTTTTCCGTTGATTTCATAGACCTTCGGCTCGTTGGATAAAAGAGAGGTCGGCATCAGGTCATCAAGGGCGCTCAAATAGATAAACGGCTTGATGGTGCTTCCGGGCTGCCGCCTGGCCTGGTCGATCCGGTTGAACTGACTTTCATTATAATCCCGTCCCCCGACCATGGCCAGAATCGCGCCCGTTTTGGGGTGCATTACAACGATACCGCCCTGCAATCGTTTCATATTCGAGGAGCGCTTCAACTTGGGATTCTGCTTTTCGAGCCTTTCCAACCCTCTCTTTAACGCTTCTTCGGCGGCAGATTGAACCTGGGTATCCAACGTTGTGTATATGGCAAGACCCAAACTCGACAAACTCTCCGGGGAATACAACAGTGACACCTGCTTGTTGACATAATCGATAAAATAAGGAGCCGTTTTCCCGTATGTTCGGTAGGTCGCCGTCCGAACAGGGAGGGAGGACAATTCCGCGCAGTTTTGTTCGGAAAGCCACCCTTCCTTGAACATCGCTTTCAAAACCATATTCCGCCTGATCCGGCACTGGCCGGCATCTTGAAAAGGAGAGTATCGGTTCGGCGCCTTGATTAAGCCTGCCAAGGTTGCTGATTCTTCCGGAGCAAGCCGATCCGCTGTTTTACCAAAGTAGAAATCCGCCGCCTCCCCGATTCCATTGATGGATACCGATCCTTTTTGCCCGAAGTATATCTCGTTTAAATAGATCTCCAGGATGTCTTCCTTTTTATAAAACACCTCTATCGTTACGGCGATCAGGAGTTCTTTGATTTTGCGGGAAAACGTCCGGTCAGGTGTGAGAAAGTAGTTTTTTGCCAATTGTTGGGTGATGGTGGATCCCCCTTGACGGATGGCACCCGAGCGGATGTTGGTCCACAAAGCCCTTGCCAGGCCGATCGGATCCACACCCGGATGACGATAAAACCGGTTGTCTTCAATGGCCAAAACCGCATGAATCAGATGGTCCGGGATCTGACGGATGGATACCAGGCGCCGTTGTTCCCTTTCCGTGCCGAAAAAGAGCATCAGTTCCTCGGGTTCAATCTCCAAGATAGGGACCTGTTCCCCGGTATCCATCCGGACCATCGATTCGATCTCTTTTCCATCGAATTGAATTTTAAGCGGATAGGGCGGCCTTCCTTTTTCCGCCATCTTGAAATCCTTGAGAAAAATTTCGATGTCCGAAACATTGATCCGTATTTCACCGGAAGCGTTCGGCTTTTGCACCACCTGGCGGTATCCCAGATTTTTTAATTTGGCATGCAGATGAACCCGATTAATCCTCTGCCCCGGATAAAGAAGCGTCACATCTGAAAAAACCTTGGAAGGGATCCGCCACCTCCGACCTGAAAACCGTTCCTCTATTCCAACCGACAGCCTCCAACAGTAGAGAGCAATCCCTATCCCTCCCAGCATCAGGAACAGAACAATAATTACGGCAATTGAGTTGAGTCCATTCCCTTTGGATTTGTTAACATGTCCGGATGCCTTTTTTCGTAAACGACTTTTGGCCATAAGCTTTTTTCGCAGGATCACAAAAAAACCGTTATTTCGGGTTTGGCGTTATCTTAACAAAACCCTGATTATTATCAAATCGTTTAAAAAAAATACCCCGTGCATTCGCACGGGGTATCTGGGTTGGTTTTTCTTAATTCAGAATGAAATCGGTTTTTTATGCCCTAAGCTAAGACATAGGCCCTTACTACTGAACGCATACCGGCCGTTCTTCCCAATGCCCTGGAAACCGAACCCTTTGTTCCCATCGTCCGGGACTCCATCCGCCCCATCGATTGCAGTGCCCGGGAATCCAAACCGAATCGTAAGCCGGCGGGATCCAAACCCGCTCCACCCCCCAATATTCACATGGCGGAGGGGTCGGATAACGATAGACCGGGACCGGTTCCGGGCGGGGGTAATGACCATGATGGTGCAACAGGGCGCTTCCGACCAGGGCTGCCCCAAGCCCTATGGCGACCCCTTCCCACCGGTGGCGCTGGGGGCTA
>JAZDGS010000045.1:0-51281 GCA_043806755.1 Pseudomonadota bacterium
AAACGGACGCACCTCTATTTCTCGAATTTTCAATCCGATTCGACTTGTTCGATGAGGAGGTGCCGGCTATCCGATGGTTCTTTTAACGATTCCGAGCAATTTGTCGGGATCGAAGGGCTTACTGAGATAGGCGACCGCATCCTTTATGGCATGATCGCCGTCGATGCCGGTAATCACAATAACGGGGATCTCCTTGAGTTTCTTGTTCTTTCTGAGCTTTCGGTAGAACCTGGGACCCCATTCCTGTGGCATCTGCAGGTCAAGGGTGATCAGATCCGGTTTCTGTTCTACGACCACATCCAACCCCTCCATGCTGCTGGATGCGCTGCACGTTTGGTAACCGTTGTCTTCAAAAAGATTGACCAGATATTTCACGATTACCGGATCATCGTCGATGACCAAGATCTTTTTTGGCATGGCAGACCTCTCTTGGTTAGAAGTTTTGAAATCAAAGTCTTGCAGACTGATCCATCATCTGACGTGGCACTCACCGCACATGACTGGTCCGTTCTTATTCTTCTGATGGCACCCCTTGCAATTGGTATGAAACGCTTTTACCAATGATGGTTCACGGCCTGAGGATTCCAGTTTATGACAATCCGAACACCGTTTGTCTTCAGAAGATTCTCCTTCGACCCGTTTTCCATCCTGATACACATGATGGCATTCGTTGCATTCCTCGATTTTCGCTTTTTCATTATGCTCTTCATGTTTGAAGGCCGAAGAAGGCTTTTGAGGGTTTTTAAAAACGCTCCGGTCCACTACCTTCATGTCTTCCTGTGAATGAGCGGTTATCAGAAAAAATGTGGACACGAATAGAGCCGCAACAATCAGAATTGTCCCCTTTTTCATGTTCGCTCTCCTTTATATCATTCCGGTTTTTCCATTATTTTATAAATAATATCTCCGAAGAACTTGATATCCATGTGGATGTCGTAGTAATTTTTTATATCCTTTAAACCGCTATGGCAGTTGTGGCAGGGGGATATGATGACTTTGGCCCCTCTTGCCCTAGCGTCCATCAATTGTTCCGCCTTTACCCGGTTGCCCTTCACCCGTTTCAGTTTGTATGGAGGCCCACAGTTGATAACCCCGCCCCCGGCGGCGCAGCAATAGTTATATTCCCGGTTGGGATTCATTTCGATCACGGTTTCGCACAACGCATTGGCGACAAACCGCGACTTTTCCATCAAACCACCGCCGCGGATCACATTGCATGGATCATGGAGGGTGACGGGTTCTTTAAATTTTTCTTTGATGGGGATCCGGTTATCCTTAAGGAGTTCATAGAAAAAATCAATGGCATGCACGATGGTGATCGGCGGCCGGCTCCACCCCAGCCAGCGGTTTCCCGTGTCATAAACCGACCGGAACGCGTGTCCGCACTCTCCCATGACAACCCGCTTCACTTTAAGCCGGGCAGCAGTTTCAAAATGTGTCCGCTTGATGCGCCCCATGATTTCATTGTCGCCGGTAAACATCGCCATGTCGCTGTTGTCCCAGCCCATCGACGCGGGCATGGTCCAGTCGACACCGGCTACCTCCATGATCGCTGCGGCCTGATAGATCAATTGAGCCTGAAACTTGGGCTCTGGCGCGATCACCGAATACATGATGTCGGCCCCTTCTTTTTCCAGAGGGATCCGAAGACCTGGAAATTCTCCACGGGCTTCTTCCTCCTGCCATTGCAAGGTGTCCGGCCACTCGTCGCCTTTAACCCACATCTGATTCATGGTGACGCTGTGGCTGTGGGCTGTATCCTGGATATATCGGGGTGTCACTCCTAATTTATGGCAGATCCTCCTGACCATACTGATAAGATAGGCGATGTCGATTCCAAATGGGCAGAATTGCAGGCAGCGCCGGCACAGATTGCACTCCGTCGATGCAATTTCGGCCGCTCTTTTAATGAACTCCGGAGCGACTTTTCCTTTCTTATTGATCATTTCCCAGATGGTCTGTTTCACTTTGCCCACCGGTGACCACTTGGGGTCCTTATCGTTGGACATATAAAAATGGCACGCCTCGCTGCATAGGCCGCAATGGACGCAGGTGTCCACGTAGGTTTTCAGCCGTGCCCCGGTCTCTGCTTTTAAAACCTGGTTGATAGTTTTTTCAATTTTATCCGCAGTCAGCCTCGACACGCCGACTTCAAGACCTTCATCGGCCATCTTGACTTCCTGTTCCTGTTTTTCGGCTGGCTCCGCCATATTATTTCTCCTTCTTCCGGATCATCAGGCTCAGGCCGCTTCAGCTATCCTCATCGACCGTCCCCTGATTTTTCACGGATTAATAATCCTTCGATTTTCTGATGACGCCGAATTCCGATCCCATATAAGCCCTTGTAAAGAGTGAAAATATCATGTGGCTCAAGCGTGTGAACGGAATCGCAACAAGCATGATCTCTCCGGCCAGAATGTGCAGAATCACGAATATCGGATATCCGAACCACTGATGGTACGCCAAAAAACCCGTAATAAAAGGCGCCGCTACAATGGCCAGGATCACGTAATCGGATGTGGATGTAACAAACTGAACCTCGCGCTGGGTGAGCCGGCGGATCAGGAAAAACAGAGACCCGGCGATCACGATCAGGGCCATGATATCCGCCACGCCATCCGGTAGGGTCCACCAACTGATGTTCCATGCTTCATCCCAGAGCGTTACATGGGAAAGCAGAAAGATCGGCGACAGGATAAGGCTAATATGAAATGCAAAGGTAACAATGGTCAGGATCGGGTTTCTTCGCCAGTTGAGGGTGCCGAAGGGGGTGATCCAGTGAATGATGGATCGTAGGCTGTATTTCAAGCTCATGTAAGTGAAAATAAACGGTTCCTTTTTGTTTACCTGTACGATCATATCGATCAACCGGTACAGGATTCCTGCAAAAAATACGATAAATGCCACCCAGGCCAGCGGGCCGCTCACAAAACTATAGATGTCGTGCATGGGTCACCCCCTTAACCTGTTATTTCCGTTATCGGCAAAACGCGCCGAATATATTGACCGTTTTCCACCGTTCGAAGAAGGACCTTTTCACCGTCCGGACTGAATGCCGGACTCCACGCCGCCTCGCATTCTTTCCCCCATATGCGGTCATTGACGGCGATGGTGTATTTTCCTTTCCTCTCAACCTTGGCTCCCACATATTTATTATTGGAGCTGATAACCGGCTTCCAGGCCATATCGAATGTATTGCTCCATACGGACCCGTCGGCAACCACCCTATATTGCTCCCCTTCCTTGGCCAATGCGGCAATTCTCGAACTATCCTGAGAGAAAACTATGTCCGTGACCATATCGCTGAAAGTAGCCGCCCATGGTTGTCCGTTTACGGCCACCGTCCATCTCCCGTATTTGGGAGCCACAACAGCGGCCAGTTTTTCTCCGTTCGGGCTGAACATCTGATGCCATATCTGGAAAAACCGTCCATCCCATAAAAATTTTCCATCCTGTGCCAGCACCCACTTCCCGGCAACGCGAACCGGTGCAATCACCGACCCGCTTTTTGGGTTAAAAATAGGCTGCCAGACACAACCAAATGTTTTTTCCCAGGGGACGCCATTCACTGCGATGGTATAATCATACAGATTCATGCGCACTTCGGCCGCCAATTTCGTATTGTCCGGACTGATCGCTATATTCCATACGTTGACGAATTTGGTATCCCAGGCCTGTCCATCCAGGGCTGCTGTAAAACATCCCTGCTGGAATTTATGGATCTCTCCTTCGCCGAAATCCTCCACCTGAACCACGGCTGCGGTTTTGGTCCCGTCCTGGCTCATGGTAAAGTACGTCATGTTCTTGAATTTTTCCTCCCAGGGTTCTCCGTTTAAGACCATGCAGTACTCTCCGTCCTGCTGGGCAGCGACTGCAATGTTTTTCCCATCCGGGCCAAACATGGTATTCCAGACATAACCGAATTTGTTTTCCCAGGGAACCCCGTCCACGGCTACCGTCCATTCTCCGGTATCCGACACCAGAGCGGTCAGCCGTCCGTCCGGCGAAAACCTCACATACCATATTTTTTCGAATGGATTTTCCCAGGTCTCGCCATTGACGCAAACATTGAACTCGCCCTCTCCAATGTTCACGACAGCCGCCACCTTTTCGCCGTCAGGACTGGCGTATGGCTCTTCGACCCACTCGAAATGTTCCTTCCATTCGCCGATTGGCACCGTTTTTTCTTTGGTTTCCCAGTCCCATTTGTTTTGATCAGCCATAATTCCTCCTTGATGCCGAGGGATCAATTCCATTGACTCATGATGACCTCATTTTATCGTTTCGGCCAGGAGCAGCCATGTTCCTGGCGGCTCATTGAGCAAATAATTGGCAATCCTTGTTTTTCGTTTGCGGCTTGCGCGGTTACGGATGAAAACGATGCCTTCGGCCTGAACACCCCGGTCCCCCAATACTCTTTTATTGTTGTTCGAAATGATCATTCCGTTTGAAAAAAAAGTTTTATCGGAATTAGCTAAAGAAAACCCTAAAGTCAATAACCAAATAGCGGAAGTCAGGGCCACCTGTCCTTAATTCGCAGTTTTTTTAAGGGTCTTTTTGCTTTTGGTTAACGCGGTTTCATTTGATGCGTCACCGGGCAATGGATGACAAATGTAGTCCCCTTTCCTTCTTCGGAAAGAGCATGGATTTCCCCTCCGCATTCCTTGATGATGCTGTAACTGATGGAAAGCCCTAATCCTGTCCCTTTTCCCACCGCTTTTGTCGTAAAGAACGGTTCGAAGATTTTGTTTAAGATGGAATCCGGTATTCCCGGACCGGTATCTTCGACCTCAATAATCACCTCTTTTTGATTCGACCGGGTTCTCAAGACGATCCGTTTGTCACCCGGCCGGAATTCCTTCTTGTTCCATTTTTCTTCGATGGCATCCCTCGCGTTGATAAACAAATTCACGAAGACCTGTTCCAATCTATTGGGATCGCCCATGATCTTCGGAAGGTCCTCCTGCGTTTCCCATACGACATCAATCCCCCTTAACTTCAGTTGCTGGCTGAAAATTTCAAATGCCCGTTGCAGAGTAATATTCACATCGACTTCAACCAGCTCATCCTGTGCTTTTCTTCCGAATTCCCTCATATGGTTGATGATCTTAACAGCCCGATCGATATGCTTGTCGATTTCCTCGGACATAGTGAAGAGCACATCCTCCTGGATCGGCTCTTGACTCTTAACCTTTTTCATAAAATAGCTGCTGGCGGTTTTAATGACGGAAAGGGGTTGGTTGAGTTCATGAGCCACTCCTGTTGCCATTTCCCCCAATGTCGCCATTTTACTCGCCTGAATGAGCTGCTGTTCCACCTCGAGGCGTTTGGTGATATCGGAGGTGGTTATCAGAAACACCTGATTCCCTCCATATTCGGACGGCGAAACCCGAATATTGACAAAAAGGGTCTTCCCTTCTTTGTGAACGTTTTTGGCCTGTGTGATCTCCCGGGATGTTTTGATTTTGAGTTGATAAAAATCCCTTTCATCCGGTTTAAAAAGATCCGTAAACGGCATATTGATCAACTCCCGTTTATCATACCCATAAACGGCCTTAACACTGTCGTTGCAATTCAGAATGTGCAGGGTCACGACATCTATGACAAAAATCGGATTGGGGATGTTGTCAAAGATAGCATGATATTTTTCCTCCGATGCAGCCAATTTTTCCTCAAGCTGTTTCCGCTCCGTGATATCCAGATTCACCTCCATGGCCGCAACGATCTCTCCTTTGGAGTTTTTTATCGGAGATGTTTTGACGATCCAGTAGGTTCTTGTCCCATCTTTGTTGAGCCCCACCTCTTCACTGTAATGGGATTGACCGTCCTCAAAAGTATTTTCGACCGGGCAATAGATACATTTGCTGCTGCGCCCTTTATAGGCCTTGAAACAATAGTCTCCGGGTTGGGGTGCAAATCGGTCTGAGAATTCCCGGTTATAACCGACCAATTTGAAGCTCCGGTCCTGAACGGTGATGATGCAGGGAACCTGCTCGAACAGATTTTGATATTGCTCTTTTTTTTCATTAAGCTCGATCTCTTTCTTTTCGATTTCCTGCATCATCAAATTGATGGCCTGTCCCAATTGACCCATTTCATCATTCTGATCGATCTGCGCTTTAAGAGAGTAATCCCCTTTTGAAATCCGGCGGGTGACACCGATCAGCCGGTTTATCGGGCTGTTCACGAATTTCATAACGAAAATAAAAATAAATGTTGAGGTGAACAGGAAAAGAACGGTTGCCAGTCCGATAATTCCCTTTTCAACTAAAAAAACCTCAGAATCCGACTTTGCCAAAGAAATGACAACATCCAAAGCGCCAAGGATTTTTTTCCCTTCAGGATGGACATGACATGAATCCGATGAGCAGCTTGGCTCATTGTAAATAGGGCTGATGATGCCCATAAGTCGAGTTTCATCTGAAGCTTTAGAGATACGGGTTCTTTGGGCAATCGTCAGATGAAATACCGGAGGTTCGATTTGATGGCAGATCACACAGGCAACCGATTTGATATTAGTGCCCTGTTCCATCTCCTTGGGATTGTTCGAAAATCGTATCCTTCCGCTTTTATTGTAAATCCGGATGGATTTAATCTCCTCGAGTTTTCCGATATTGCTGATGATCTGATTGATATCGTCCCGGGAATTGAGCATCATGGCATAATGGGTTCCCAGGAGAATGCTGTCGCTCAATCTTTGGGTTTCTTCCATGACATCTTTCATGCTTTTTCGCTTTTGGTAATTCAGAGTAAAAATCGACCATATCGCAATATTGACGAGCAAAATGATTCCAACGGAAACCACCAGCTTTGAAACCAACCGGTTTCGTATATTGAATTTGGAATTTTCCATGGCTTCGGAAATCCTATCTATTTTTATATCGTTTATATCCGCCTTGGCCGGATCATCGTCACAAATAAGAGAGAAAATCAAAATAGTATCGATTAAAGTATCTTATATCGGCAAAACGGTCAATGGAAAGCAGTACTCCGATTTCGCTCAATATAAGATTCTTTTTAAAATTCTTGTAACACCAAACAACTCATGGTATGAAAAAAAATATAAAATCTTTGCTCCGAAAGAAGGAGGAAAAACCGATGACCGATGATACCAAAAGCACCACCTTCGCTCTGACGCTTCTTCTGGCTTTATTCTTGCAGGTCTTGTTTGCGTTTGCGGACCAGGTTGAAACTCCAAGTCGAACGGCGATCAAGTTCGCAAAGGCCTATTATCTCCAAGACCCATCGATGAGAGATCTTCTTTGCACTGATGCGAAAGAAAACGAAGAGAATGATCTTGTTGACGATTATCTCCACCGGGCTTCCGAGGAGGCTAAAAACCGGGGTTTGGATGCAAGTTATATGAGAAGTCTGCTGCTCCATACTGAAACACATACCGTTCTTAAAGATGAACAGACAGCGGACGTTCGGATCACCGGTGCCCGGAAACGACAGATCAATCATGTCTTTGCCTGGGTCGCCCGCATCTTTCTTATCGGAAATACCTATGAGGTGGACGACACCATTCATCTAATCAAGGAAAGCGGGCAATGGAAGGTTTGTGAAAAGGAACTTTCGTTACCGAGGATCTGAAGCCATTATAAATAGATGACCATTTTAATAAGAGGCCGGCTTGTTCCATCTTAGGTTTGGCCTCTTTTTTTACTTATACCTATGGACCCTGTCTTTGACGACATTCGCCGGCGCGCCCATGAAATCGTATCCCGCCATCCGCGCCCTGATTTTTATCGGGAATGCAAAGAGGCGAACCAGCTGTCAAAAGATTTATTTAAATCCAATGACATCGTTTCCCACCTGCTGGCGTTTGTTACAGAACATATTGAAAACGATTTTGGTCACGGGCTGGAACATGCGGCCAAGGTGTCTCTGGATGCCGGAGCCCTGATAATCATCGAAGGGAAGGAATCCGGCTATTCAGACCGGATCATCGAAAAAAAAGTCCTTATCGTGCAATGCGCCGCACTTCTTCATGACATCAAGAGGAAACAAAGGGATCATGCGGTCAAAGGGGCAACCTATGCCCGAAAAGCCCTTCGGAACTATCCATTTACCTTGGAGGAAATCGATGAAATCTGCAGGGCAATCCGAAACCACGAAGCATTTAAAAAAAGGAGATTGATCAAACCATTGGAAAGCCTCCTCGTTTCCGATTGTCTTTACGACGGAGATAAGTTTCGGTGGGGGCCTGACAATTTTTCAAACACCATCTGGGATATGGTTGCGTTTTACAACACCTCTCTTTCCCGGTTTATCGACTATTACCCCCAAGGAATGAAAGGATTGCAACTTATTAAAAGAACCTTCAGAACGCGTACCGGAAAAAAATACGGTCCTCAATTCATCGATATCGGTATCTCCATCGGGGAAGAGCTTTTACAATTTATTCTTGATGAGTTTAAAAAAATTGACCCATAATTTCGCCAAAAAAAGCCAAAACCATTGCAAGTTAAGGCCGTGCGAAAAGATATTCCCTGACGCCGTTTCTGCAGATAAATGACTTAACTGCGGCAAAAGGATTCATCATATCCAAAATCTCGCGGGTCTGACGATAGTTGGCCGGAAGATTCAGGGCAGACAGCGGTTGGGGATGAAGGCGGCATTCATCCCGGATGGAAAAAGCGATGGGAACACCCGAGGGTTTGTGTAAATCCTGCGCCAGCAGTACCACCATACCTCGCGGCTTTATTATTTTATGAACCAGCCGAACCAGTTCAGAGGCATTTTCCGTATCGAGATAATCAATCAGATTCCAGAGGAGGATTCCATCGAAATGCCCCGGCGGATAGACTAGGTATTGAAAAGCTTTCTTTGCAGGAAGCCGGGAGCGGTTCATTTCGTCCAAGTGGAGGAACATGTCGCAAATGAATAGCTTTTTGGCCTTTGTCGCGAAAAAATGGATATTGTCTCCGAAAGTCGGCCCCATATCAAGGAGAAGCGGGGCCTGGCATTGATTCAATCGCTCTAAAAACAAGCGCATAATCCGGCTTTCATGGAACGGTTCCTCAAAAGCCTGCCCGGGATCAACTAACGCGTGACTGGCATTCGACAAGGTTAATTCTTTTTACCGGCTGCTATCGGTTGGCTCATATGAATCTTCTCTGGTTCCGATGCCGCCTTTCCGATGGTTGGAATCACTTTCTTTGTTTCTCGTTCCAGTTCGATGATGGCTTTCAGGTAGGCGCCGTCTTCAACCGAAATACTTTTGGCTTTGATCTCGCCACTGAAGTTGGCCTCTTTGGTGATTCTGACTTTCCCTGAAGCATAAATGTTTCCAACAAGATGACCGCTGATGGTCACATTTTCAGCAAGGATCTGAGCTTCCACACGCCCTTTTGGACCCACCTTGACCTGATGTTTTTCAAGCTCGATCTTTCCTTTCATCGAGCCCTCAATCTCCAGGTTTTCCTGTCCTCGGATATCTCCTTCGATGGTGATCTTTTCTCCGATAATCGTCTTCCCCTCCGCCGGCTCTGCAGCCGGGGTTACGATTGGGTGAGAAGAATCGGTTTTCTGTTCCGGCGAATCTTCTTGTTTCATCATTTTTCGCATGTTTAGCATGAAAAGCCCCCTTTTTTTTCGGTCGATAATGGTTGGTAGGATGCCGATCATGATCTTTTTCAATCAGAGGGAAAACCGTTTAAGGATTGAAAAACCGCCCGATCATACGGCGATATCCGGAAGATATGGGCCATGGATCAGGCTTCATTTACTCCATCAAACCACCGGATGTCAATCCATTAATTATTCGAGACTCATGTTTGATCCCGCTCGCATTAAAAAAAACAAGGAAAATATCTATTTCAGATTGCTTCCCTTGACCCCGCCTTAAAAGACGGGGCTTGCGGGAAGCAGACCGGTCATTCGTGCCGTAATGCTTCAATGGGATCCAAGAGGGATGCCTTGTGGGCCGGATAGAAACCGAAAAAAATACCGACGGCTGCTGAAAAGCCAAACGCCAGAAGTACCGATTTCAGGTCGATAATGGCCGGCCATTCACTATACGCCGACATCGCCAGCGATCCGCCGATTCCCAGAATCGCACCCAGAAATCCGCCGACTAATGAAAGAATCACGGATTCGATGAGAAACTGTGTCAGGATATCGGTTCCCGTTGCTCCAATGGCCATTCGAAGACCGATCTCGCGGGTTCTTTCCGTAACCGATACCAGCATGATATTCATAATCCCGATCCCCCCCACGATCAGTGAGATGGAAGCCACCGCCATCAGGAGAAGGCTCAGGGCTTTGGAGGAGTCGGCCTGAGTGTTCAGCATTTCCGCCAGGTTGCGCACCCTGAAATCATCTTCCTGGCCGGGACGGATGGCATGTCGTTGCCGTAACAGCAGCTTCACATCTTCCTCTGCCTGAGGGACTTCTTTCGAACTTCGGACTTTCAGGACAATATTACTGACCTGGTTTCCGCTGACCTGACGTCCCCCCAGCACCCGCTTTTTTGCGGTGGCCAGGGGGATCATGACCACATCATCCTGATCCATTCCATGCCCTGTCTGCCCTTTTGAGGCGAGCAGGCCGATCACCGTAAACGGCACCCTGTTGATACGGACGGTTTGATCGAGCGGATCCTGATCCGCAAAAAGGTTGTTCGCCACCGTTTTCCCCAGTAATACCACTTTTGCAGAGCTTTTCACCTCGGATTCTTCAAAATACCTCCCGCTTTCGAGCTCCCATTCCCTGGCGTTGATATAGTCGTTTGTAATTCCCTGGGCTGCCGTCGCCCAGTTCAGGTTCCCGGCAATGATTTGAACCGAACCTCGGACGGAAGGTGCTGCAATCGTAACGGAAGGGATTTCATTCTGAATCGCCCATGCATCGTCTTCGGTCAAAGAAGGTATGGAACCGATCCCGCCGCGGACGCCGCCCCCAAAGCTGCTCCCCGACGTTACCATCATGATATTGGCGCCAAGGCTTTCGATAAGGCTGTTGACTTTTTCCCTGGCCCCGTTTCCTACGGAAACCATAATAATAACCGCCCCGACTCCGATGATGATCCCGAGGGTCGTCAATACACTTCTTAACGTATTGGTCTTAAGAGATTTAACCGCGTCGAAAAACGCGTCCAGATGATTCATTACTGCCCCTTCGCTTCACCGATTATCTTTCTTAGTTCTATTCGGGCATCCATTTCATTTTCCGAAAACCGATCATGGATCAGCAACCCGTCGCGGAAGAACAGCCGTCGGTGGGTAAAATCCGCAATTTCCGGCTCATGCGTCACCACCACAATGGTCATCCCCTTGCGATTTAGCTCCTGAAAAATGGCCATCACTTCGATGCCGGTTCGGGTATCCAACGCACCTGTCGGTTCGTCCGCCAGGATCAATGCCGGATTGTTCACCAGTGCCCGCGCAATCGCGACCCGCTGCTGCTGACCGCCCGAAAGCTGGGTAGGATGATGGTCGAGCCGATCAGATAAGCCGACCAGATCCAGGACCTCCTTGGCGCGCGACACCTGTTTATTCCGGTGGATGCCGCCATATCGCAACGGTAGCGCCACATTTTCTAGGGCGCTGGTTCGGGCCAGAAGGTTGAAACTCTGAAATACAAAACCGATCCGCTGATTCCGTAAATGGGCGCGCTCGCGGGAAGAAAGGGATGAGACATCCACCCCTTCCAAAAGATATCGGCCTGAAGTGGGTGTATCCAGACATCCCAGAAGGTTCATAAAGGTGGACTTGCCCGAGCCTGACGGCCCCATGACGGCAACGAATTCTCCTTTTTTAACAACCGCCGTCACCCCTCTCAGGGCCTGAACCATCTGAGTCCCCATGATATAATTTTTTTGAAGTTCAATGGTCTCAAACAGATTTTGATCCATTTTTAAAAGGTCGTTCCTTTCAACGAGTTCCTGCAATGACTTCCATCCCCTGCTCAACTCCGGATCCCGATATCTCGGTATAAGTGCCGTCGCTCATCCCGATCATCACATGGATGGGAGCCGGATGTCCGGACGGATCCAACCGCCAGACCACCCCTTTTTGAGACCGGTCCTGATCTCTCCCGCCGATCAATTGCTCATAACATTGCTTCTGTTCCGGCGTAAGCATCTTGATGATCGCATTCTGGCTCTCTTTGCGAATCTGATCTCGCATTGCCCCGGGGTTAAAACTCCCCGATTCCCTTGCGCTTTTGATTTTTTCTCCCGTCTTTTTAAAAATATCCTTGAGGCATTCCTGCTGTTCGGAGGTTAAGCTCAAGGATTCCGACAGCCGCCGAACCCTCTCTTCAGGATTGGGGCTGCTCCCGGAGCCGGTTTGCACCTCATCCTGGTTCATCGAATTGGCTGAAGGCTGCCCGTCTCTCCCCTCATTTTGCCCGGCATCGGGCGGTTTATACCTCAATGCCGTACTGGGAACGGCGAGGACCTGATTTTTCCTAAACACTTCGATTTCCACATCCGCCGTCATTCCCGGCATGAGGCTTAAATCCGGATTATCCACCGAGATGATCGCCTTGTAGGTTACGACATTTTGAACGGTCTTTCCGGCTTTCCGTATCTGTGTCACCCGCCCTTCAAATTTTCGGTTAGCAAATGCATCCACTGCAAACCGGGCAACCTGGTCCATCCGGATACGTCCGATATCCGCCTCATCCACTGATGCCGACACCTGCATTTTGCCAAGATCCTGGGCGATGGTAAACAAAATCGGAGCCTGAAGACTGGCAGCTACGGTCTGGCCGACATCCACGTTTCGGTCAATCACGACTCCGTCGACCGGAGAGCGGATGACGGTGCGGTCCAGATCCACAAGCCTTTTATCCAATTCCGCAACCTTAAGTTGAATTTGGGCTTCAGCTTCCTTAATCTGTGCTGCCGCCATGGTTAAACTGGCCTTGCTTGAGGCGACTTTGCTCATGCCGGCGTTTTCCTCTGCCTGGGACTGTTCCATTTGTGCCCTGGCTTCGGCATACGCGGTTTGGGCCGCATCAAAATCATTTCTGGAGATAAAGTCCTGGTTGACCAACGCCTCTTTCCGTTCGAAATCCCGTTTGGCATTCTCCACGACCGCTTTTGCTTTGGCGGTTTGCGCATGTGCGGCAATCAGGAGCGAACGCACGTTCTCCAAATCCGCCTGACAGCGCTCCAATGTGGCGTTTTGCGTCAGCAATTTCGCTTTGGCTAACGCCAGCTCCGCCTCGGCCTGCCGGACAAGGGTCTTATAGCTTTCCGGATCCAGACGGGCGATGATCTCTCCATGTTTCACCCGGGAATTGTAATCCGCCAGAAGCTCTTTGATCAGGCCGGATATTTCAGACCCGACTTCAACCGTGACCACCGCGCTCAGCTCCCCGGAACAAGAAATCCGCTGGACCATATCCCGTTTTTCCAATTTAACCAGACGGTATGGAGTCTGGCCGGTCTTGTTCTTCACCACCTTCCCTTTCACCAACAGACCAACTGCCGCCCCAACCACGACCAGAACTCCGATGATCAGTCGAGTGGATTTTTTCATTCTATTCTATCCTTTTAAAATATTTATAAACACTTCTGCTTAAAAATAATAAAACGTAACGTGAAAGTTAGATTTTTTCAAGATCTCCCCCCACGGCAAACTCCAATCCCGCCCAGGCCTTCAGGTGATCATATACGGCCTGCACCAGCAAACTTCTGGCTTGAGTATATAAAACCTGGGCATCGCTGAGTTCGATGGCATTGCTCACTCCGGCCCGGTAACGCCCTTCCGCCAGATCCAGATTCTCCTTTGCCTGCCGTAAGGCTGTCTGTGCAGTCCGGATGGCTTCAATCGCCTCATGAACCTGGAGGTATGCCTGAGTGACCTCCTCGGTTGCTTCTAGTTTTCGATTCTCCAAAAGCGACTGAAGCCGGCGCACTCCGGCTTCGGATTCACTGATCTGACCGGATCTTTTGAATCCGGTGAACAGCTCCCATTTTAATGCCAGTCCGGCCTCCCACCGCTCATTTAGCGGAAAATCCGTTCCGGCAAACCGATACGCCCCGTTAGCATTGAAACTTGGCCACGAAGCGCGTTTCACCGACAGAAGCGTCGCCTCGGCGGCTTGAATTTGTGCCTGATAATTCGACATATCCGGCCTGGCTTTGAATGCCAGGACTAAAAGCGATTCCAGCTTTTCCGGCATTTCCAACATCCGATCCACCTCTGCCAAAGCATATTTTCCTGAAACAGGCGGGCCGCCTAAACGCGTTTCCAATGCGATCCGGGCTTTTTGCAACGCATAACGTGCCTGGACCATCAGCAGTTCGGCCTGTGAGACTTCCGCTTCGCTACGGGTGACATCGATCTTTGGGCGCATCCCTTGCTGATACAGAGCGAGCGCCTGCTGGAGATGACGCTGTTTGACCTGCAACGCCTCCTCGCTCACTTCCAGCAAGCGCTGCCTTTTCAGCACCTCGAAATAGACGGTTTTGACGTCCCTTATCAATGCGATCCTTACGCTTTCGAGATCACTTTGACTCGAGTTCAATTGATATCGGCTGTTATGGATTTGATTGGAGGTCCGGCCAAAGTCATAGACCAGTTGGGATATCGAAAAACCGGCGGCATACGTATCATTGTCATCATCCGATGACAGATCCGTTTCATCCCGATGATACAGATACTCCCCGGTTGCATTCCATTGGGGAAGATAAGCCGACACGGCTTGAGTCACTCGCGCTTGGGCCGATGCCACGCTGAATTGTGCTGCTGAAAGTACCGGATTTCGATCGAGTGCGATGGTTAAGGCTCTTTTTAGCGTGACCACTTCTTCTGCTCTCGATGGATCCGATACGGTTGCCGTGATAAAAAGCGCAAGCGCCAATTTAAACCAGAGGCGTTTGTTTTGTCTCATTTAAGTCCCCCGATACAATTAAACGGAATCATTTCTGTTCGCCCAATTTACAGCCGGTTATACCATCCGCAGCTTGTGGGCTTCGTCAATTACAGCCAGATTCCATTGGATGGCGCGAATCTCTGAAGCTCGGCTGCCGACAAAGTGCATTGAACAGATAATTATCCCATCAGCAAGAAAAGGATTCGGATTTCCCTCTTTTTGGGATTGATTATATGTTTTGGCATCCAGCAGAATGCAAGGCAGGTGGAACTTTTCTTCCAGTTCCAGCGCCCACTGTTTCCGAAGTGATGCCGGGCAGATAACAAGAAGCCGTCTATGACGTTCCGCTCAGTTCTGACAGAGTATCAAACCCGCCTCAATGGTCTTTCCAAGACCAACCTCGTCCGCAAGAAGAATCCCTTTTGTTATAGGAGAACGAAGAGCGAAAAGGGCGGCTTCGATCTGGTGCGGGTTCAAATCCACGTAGGCATCGAATAGGGAGCGGGACAGGCGCTCTACTCCGTCTCCGCCCTGACGGGTCAGTTCATGCGCAAAATATCGGGCATGATAGGGAGTGCTCATATGTATAATCTCCCAATCTGGAAACCAGGAAGCTGTATAACAAATAAATATAAAAAGGGAAAGAAGCTATCCGGATAATCATGGCAGGCTTAAATATACAAAATAATGAAAAAAGAGGGGAAAGATTTCTTCTGAAGAGGGTAAACGACGAATATGCCGGGAAAATCCAGGATAGATTCCGCATCCCGGAACAAATCACACCAGGCCCGCAAGAAATTTTGCTGCGGATATGATTCTCGCCCCCTTCTCAACCCTGTCTGTATTCTCCTTTTTCACCACCTGATACACATGCGGGATTGACAGTCTGTCTTTAAAATAGAGCAGGCTCGGAGAGAGCATTGTATCGTTGAGTTTCACCTCGACAGCGAACCAGGGTTTTTTACTGATGGTCACAAGAAAGTCCACTTCCCGTTTGTCCACATCTCTCAGATAGTAAAGTTCGGCCCTGTGGCCTTCATTATCTGTGATGAAATGCACAAATTTAAGAAGATGGGATGCGATGAGGTTCTCGAAGCGAGCAGCCCCATCTTCAACCTCGGACCAGTCCCATAAGTAAAGTTTTGGTTCTTTTCTGAGAGACCGTATATTCTTTGCCGCATACGGATATATGCGGAAGTGGTAGTAGAATGCCTCAAGGATGTCCATCCAGCTTGTCACCGCGCGATGGCTGACCTCAAGGTCTTCCCGTATGGCATTGAGCGACAGGAGGGAGCCGACCTTTGACGGCAGAATATCGCCGAGGAGCTTGATATTGCCGACATCCCTTATAGCCTGCATATCCAGAATGTCTTCCCTGAACATACGCTCAACCTTCTCATTATGCCAGCGTCTCAGATGCTTATTGTTCTGCTTTGTAAAAGGTTCGGGAAAGCCGCCGAAGCTGTCCAGCGTGTTCAAAGCGTCCTGATAAAACTGCCTGCCGAACTGTATTTCCTTGAACACGGATGCCGCAAATGAAATGCCCTCTATTTCAGCAAGCGTGAACGGATGAAGGCGATAGTAGTGATACCGTCCCTGCAGGGAGTCGCCACCCCGCCGGTAGAGATCGAGACGGGCGCTTCCGGTGACAAGGAATTTAAAGGTATCTTTAAGCTTGTCGTACTCTCCCTTGATAAGTCTCTTCCACTGACGGTATTTGTGAATCTCATCAAATATGAGGATCTCTGCGTCACCCGGCCATGAAGCTGCCATAATCGCCTTTCTGTCAGCCCTGTTGTCCCAGTTGTAATATGAGTGATTACTGAAGTGAGATGCAACAAAGTTCCGGCAGAGGGTCGTCTTTCCTACCTGGCGAGGCCCTCCGACAAAGACCATCTTCTCCTTCAGATCTTCCATGATATATGGTGTAAGGTAGCGTTTTTTCAGCATGCGCGCATTATATAACAGTTTTGCCTAAAAGCAAAATAATTCGCTGACAATTTTGCTTAGGGGTGAAAGTTTTTGTCTCTCAAGAAATCAGAATCAAATCATCTCCGTGGGCGGCTCCTGTATTGCTTTATAAATAATGATTAAAACAGCATCACCTTGACTTTAAAGATTGCTTTCTTAGACCAACATGTATTTTATACATTAACCTGAAAAATAAATGTTATCCTGATTATGAAAACACCTGAAGAAAAAGTAAAGCCGTTCAGACTTGTAGATGGAGACAGTGATTACTGCAGCTGGGTGAAATTGAAAAATCAGGAAGCCAATTTTTTACACGATCCTTCCTGAAAGCCGCACACCAGCGCCCTCGCAAAATATTAATGATAACGAGTGGTAATGACTACCTTGTTGTCCATTCTTCTTGACACAAAAGACCGTTTTTCATATACTGCGGTATCATAAAGGAAGTTCTTATCAAATTTACGGCAAGCCGTTTCTGATCGATGAATGGATTCGTGCCTGGGATGCCCTGACTGTTCAAAAACACCTCGGCAGCCTTTTGGCAAAAGGAATGGTTGCCTGTTCCGACGTTCAATATGCGATCGTTTAAACGTCATTTTTCGTCGTTCCAGAGAGCAAGCCCGCCGCCTCGCACGACACAAGTAGGTATTTCCGGCGGCGGCCGGGGGGATGCAGGCCTTTGTGTTTGCCGTCCCTGCGAACATAGACAGACCTTAGGCTGAAAGGAGGATGCCAATGAAGAAATTTATTCAAAATGTCATCACAGCGTTGATGATGATCGTCCTGATGGTTGGGCTATCCGGCTGCACGAAAGAGGGCCCGGCCGAGAAAGCCGGCAAGAAAATCGATAAGACGATAGAAAAAGCCGGAGAGCAGATCGAAAAGGCGGGCGAGAAAGTACAGGACGCCGTAAAAGACGCTAAAAAATAAGAGCCTTAGCAAAGGGCGCAGATTGAAGCTCAGGGATTTTTATCCAATTTTCTTCAAAAAAGGAAGGTCATGAGCGTCCTTCCTCGAAAGTGCAGGTTTTCAAGTCGTTATCAATGATGTTGCTGTCTCGGTCATGATGATATGGATGAAAGAAATCCGGATCTCTTGTGCGGTGAGTTCCCGTCTTTTTATCAAAGAGTATGGAACGTGTAAAGGTAGAAATTCAAATACGCACAATCGCCATGGATTTTTGGGCGTCGTTGGAACATGAATTGTCATACAAGCTGACTGATGGGAAAACCGATGCTGTTGTCCGGGAATTAAAAGATTGTGCCGATACCAATCCAAAATCAAGGGGATCGGTCATGAAAAAACCGTTTCAGAACGACTTCGGATGCGCCGGGATACAAAACGAAGAAGTCGGCCGCTAAAGGCTTTCAATACGGTGATACAAATGAATCGATCGTTATGACCGGAGGGTTGCCGTAAGCCGCAACGGGTGGAGCAACAACTCGAGCGCACAGACGATATCGGTGCATACCACATCGGCGGCCAGAATCGTTTCCACAGCAGCCCCTTCGTTCAGGATCACCGCAATCCCGAGAGCCGATTCCTTTAGCATCATGCGGTCATTTCGGCCGTTACCGATGGAAACCGTATGAGCGGCGTTCAGCTTCCGAATATATTCCAGTTTGCCGGTATCCTGATTTTCGACAGGAAACACATGAATTTGACAGGGTATTCCTACCATACCAGACCGGACCTTTCCAAACGTGTCGGCGGTGATCACATGGATTGTCAGTTGTTCCGACAGAGCGGTCAATGCCTCCTTAACCCCTCCCAACAGCTCCCCGTCGCAGGCAAGGGTTCCATTATAGTCCAAAACCAGCTGTTTTAATTCAAGTTTTCGATAGCCTGGAATCTTAATTTCAATCATGGATTCTCCCTCATCGCACTAAAATCTCTTCGGTAAAAAAATTTCGGATCGACCCCCCTTTTCTTTCCTCAAATTCCTGTATCCATTTTGCAACCCGATCATCACCGTAGGTCTCTTTCCAGGCGCTGACGATGATATCCACGGGAACGTCCGCATATACTCCATGATCCTTCACATATTCCATAAACTTTCGATTTTCCAGATTATAGGGCTGAAAGAGGGAATCTTCCATACCGTTGAATTCAAGGGGAGCCACCTTGTGTCTTTTGCATAATTCGGCGTTGAATGCGGGTGTGGCTTTGATCCATTTTCCGTTTAAATAAAACTCCACATACCCGTGATATACGAACAGATCCGAGCCGATGTATTCAATCAGTTGCCGGGTCGCCAGATGATTCCGGACCGTTGCAAATCCGATCCGTGATGGAATCCCGCATGCTCTTCCTAAAGCACATAGAAGAGCGGCCTTCGGGACGCAATATCCCCTTCCTTTTTTAATGATGTTGCCTGCGCGGTAATGTTCCGGTAAATAGAAAGGGGTGTAAGGGTCATACCAGATCCCGTCCCGGACCTGGTAATAGAGCTTTACCGCCATTTTGACTTTGTCTTCCCCAACCTTTTTCACGGCATTTAACGCATAATGGATCACATCGTCGTTATCGCTGTCGATCATTGCCGTCGGTAAAAGATATTCCGGGTTCACTTTTTTTAAAGACCTCGTTTGAGCATGGAAGATTTTTTTGATAAGAACAGGATCGGTTTTTTAAGCCGAAAACGGAAGTGTTAAAAATAATGAGATAGAGGGATGCCTGTCAACAACAATTCAATTAAACCGGATGCTCGGTATATCGAAGTTGCCATACCGCTTCCGGTATATCATACCTTTACGTATGAAGCATCTCACGAACTTGCTTTACTCGCGGAAACAGGGAAACGGGTCCTTGTCCCTTTCGGAAAGCGCCGTCTTAGCGGTTATGTTATCGGCCCAGGTGAACGGCCGGATCGGATCGAGACAAAATCCATAGAGGATGTTTTGGATTCAGAACCTCTTTTCCCTGAATCGATGATCCCGTTTTTCAAATGGGTTTCCGAATACTATATGTACCCCATCGGAGAGACCATCCGGTGCGCTCTTCCTGCCGGCCTGGATGTTTTCGATCTTGACTTGTTGCACCTGACCGACAAAGGGAAGACCGCCCTTTCAGAAGGTTCTCCCGCACCGCTGGAAGAGCGGATTCTTAAACGGCTTGAAGAAAGGCCTTTCAGCCGAAAAAGCATCCAAAAACAGCTCAAGGAAAAAATATCAAATGCCGTCTATACTTCGCTGGAAAAGAGGGGGTGGATCGAAAAAGAGCGGATTCTCAAAAGTCCGACAGTGAAGTCCAAAGAGGAACGGTATGTTGTCTTGGAAGAAATTCCCCGGGATTTTAACAAATTCAGCGAACCCCGGCAACGGCTTCTTAAAGCGTTAATAGACAAGGGTCCGATCTCGACCGGGGAGCTTTCCAAAATCGTCCCTTCCGCTTCATCCTTTATCCGGTCGCTGGCAGATCGAGGCATTGTAAAGGTCATTTACCGGAAGGTCTTGCGAGACCCTTTTGGAGAGCCCATCCGGCCGGACCGGCGACACGTGCTTACGACGGATCAGCATTCGGTCGTTTCTACAGTCCTTTCGGCTTTGGGAAAGGGGTTTTCCACATTTCTGCTGTCGGGAGTAACGGGAAGCGGAAAAACGGAAGTATATATGCAGCTTGTTTCGGAATCCCTGAAACGAGGGGATCCGGCGTTGATTCTGGTACCTGAAATCGCTCTTATTTCCCAGATGGAAAGACGATTCCGGGCCCGCTTCGGCGACCGGATTGCCGTTCTTCACAGCGCCCTTTCCTCGGGTGAGCGATACGATCAGTGGATGCGAATCCGATCGAATGAAGCCATGGTGGGCATCGGGGCAAGGTCGGCCCTATTCGCTCCTTTCGAACGGATCGGAATCATCATCGTGGATGAAGAACATGATTCTTCCTATAAACAGGAATCTCAACTTCTTTACCATGCCAGGGATATGGCCGTCGTCAGGGCGATGCTTCTGGACACCGTGGCCCTGCTCGGATCTGCTACACCATCAACCCAGTCCCATTACAATGTCAGAACGGGCAAGTTTGTGGGCTTGACATTGCCGAATCGAATCGAGCGAAGGCCCCTTCCGGAGGTCACCATCGTCGATTTGCGCAACTCCATGGATTTCCGTGGGACTGGCCGATTCATGACCGGTGCGCTCATAAATGGAATTAAAGACGCACTCCGAAATAAGGAACAGGTGCTCTTGTTCTTAAACCGCAGGGGATATGCGAATTTTCCGGTATGCTCAGCCTGCGGGAATGCCTTAACATGCCGTAATTGCGACATTTCTCTCACCTATCACAAAGGGCAAAACTTGTGCATATGCCACCTGTGCGGCTACAGCCACCCCTTTTCCACAACGTGCCGGATATGCGGCGCTCCAAAAGTGAGGAACCTGGGAATCGGGACGGAAAAAGTTGAAGCAGCCGTTAAGTCCCTTTTCCCTAAGGCGGCAGTAGCCCGGATGGATCGGGATACCACCCGTAAAAAAGGATCGTTGCTGGCGCTGCTCAAGGGGTTGAAAAACAGGACCATCGACATCCTCGTCGGAACTCAGATGGTGGCCAAAGGTCATGACTTTCCGTATATTACCCTGGTCGGCATTATATGTGCGGACCTTTCTCTCGATCTCCCGGATTTCCGCGCGTCGGAACGGACCTTTCAGCTTTTAGCTCAGGTATCCGGGAGGGCCGGCCGGGGAGGAAAACCCGGCCGGGTCATTCTCCAGACATATGCTCCAGCTCATTTTACCATCACCTCGGCGAAGGAACAAAATGATGAGACCTTTTTTCAAAAAGAAATCCAATTTAGAAAAAATCTCAATTACCCGCCCTTCTCCCATATCATGGGGTTGAAAATTTCAGGAAAAAATAAGGAAAAAACCCGGAATGGGGCGATGCGTATCGGAGAAATGAGCTCGAGACTTCAGACCGAAAACCTCTCCTATCGGAAGGGATTGGAAGTGTTAGGACCAAGCGAGGCACCTTTGTCAAAAATCGCCAATCGATATCGATGGCAAATTTTTTTAAAAAGCAGCCAAATCAAAATCCTGCGTCAATTTGCATCCGATCTTTTGTTCAGGGACGGCTCCAGGCGGACATTTCCTCATGTTCAGGTGACCATTGATGTGGATCCGTATGATATGATGTAAAATATTTTTCTTGAGCGGATCTGCTTTTGGAAAGAGGAAGGGGTGGATGGAAAATGGAAGCGTCGTCCGGTTGAACCCCGGAGAGTTTTTGAAAAAAAGACGGCTTGTCAGAATGGTTTTTTATTGATACACAAATAAAAAGATTGATGGCTTCGTAAAAAGTCCATCTGCTGCGTTGCGCTGCATCCTTCACTTCGACAAGCTCAGGGCAGGCTATCTTCCGCTCATGGTGAGCCTGTCGAACCATGCGCGCCTTGCATCTGGACCTTTTTCTTTGCCATCCCATTTTTGACTTTTTCGAATTCATCAAGATTAATACATGCACAAACTGATAAAATGGATCGGCGCATGAATTCTAATGAAACAAGGAGTTATCGTTATGCAATGGAAAAAGGGATTACCGATAGCTGTTTTCATCGCGGCATTTCTGTTGACTGCTGCCGCCACAGGAGACCAGGGAGCGGATAATAAAGCGCCTTCTGTTGTTTTACGTTCCGATAAATTTCAGTTCCGTCCGATTTTGGATGGAATTGAAATTCAGCATACTTTCGCGATACAGAATAAAGGTTCCGCCGTCTTAGAGATCCAAAGCGTCAGGACCGACTGAGGGTGCACCGCCGTCTCTTATTCAAGAGAGATCCCTCCCGGTGGAGAGGGACAGATCACTGTCAAGGTGGATACCAGCGGTTATGGCGGAAGAGAACTTGTAAAGAAAGTGACCGTTCAGACCAATGATTCGAAAAAACCGATCCTCTATTTTACCATCCAGGGGCAGGTTGAAAAGATCGCCACGATCACCCCTGCACGTGTTCTTTTGAAAGGACCGGCCGGTTTCCCGATCAAGGGGGTTGTCCGGATCATCCCTGAAAAAAAATACCCGTTTACCCTTGATGAGATAAAGGATATCAAAGGTGAAAATATCCAATATTCTCTTGAAAAAATGAAAACAGATGCTTCGGAAGAATACCTCCTCACCGTTGTGAATATAAAGGAGAAAAAGGGGAGGTATTATGAAACGATCCGAATACCGACCGATCTGGAAAAGCGTCCGGAAATCAAAATCTGGATTTATGGGGACCTGACAGATCCTTTGCCCGGAAACAAGCAATAGGCCGAAATGAAACATATTCACGTGATCGCCTTTGACTGTGACGGTGTTCTTTTCGACACCCATAAGGCAAATACCGATTTCTACAATCAGATCCTGAACCATATCGGAAAACCGAACCTGACGGCCGATCAATTTTCCTATGTTCACATGCATACCGTGGACGAGTCGCTGGCTTTACTGTTTCCGGATGAAAAAGACCGCTCCGATGCCCATGCTTTCAGAAAAACCATGGACTATTTTCCGTTCATTCGAAAAATGGAAATAGAGCCTTACCTTAAACCGCTTCTGAAACGTATCCGACCCAGGTACAAGACCGCTATCGCCACCAATCGCTCGGATACCATGGATGCTGTCATCCGGGAGCACGGCCTTAATGGTTATTTTGATATCGTCGTCAGCGCCCGGGATGTTCCAAAACCAAAGCCGCATCCGGATCCATTATTAAAAATCCTTCATCATTTTCAGGTCGGACCGGATCAGGCGTTATATGTCGGAGACTCGGAAGTCGATGAACAGGCGGCCCGGGGAGCGGGTGTTACCCTGATCGCCTATCGAAACACTTCCCTTTCCACCCGATATCATATCAGCAGTCTGAGGGAACTTGAACCGATGTTGACCGCTTTAGGTTAGGTAATAAAAATTAGCCGTCCGACGAGTGATCATCAATGACGTTCTGTTTCTGGATTTATTATTCGGCGGGTAGTTACAACGATGTCTACGATCGGATCGGTGAGTATTACTTTCCTTGCCTGCAGTATGAAAAAAGCCCTTTTTTCAAGCAGAACCCTTTTGATTTCAAGATTATTCAAAAAGCACTTATCAGCACGACGCACTCCGTGCCGATCATGACCTCTTGACCTTTTCAGCGTGCAAGGGCATATAATATCTTTGAATTCGGCCGTTCGCTCATGAAAGGAGCCCGACTCTTTCTCTTTGGAAGCGTCGATTCCCTGCTGGAGGCCGGGGATTCACTCTTTAACACCTTAAACCGGCTCCCGACGTTCATTTACCTGACCCAGAGGCTGTAAATGACGAAAAAAAGAAAAAAACTACCGATCACTTTCCTGACACTGATTCCCCTTTGGATCGGCCTGTTTCCTTCCGCCGGTGTTTCAAAGACTGTTGCGTTGCCTCTGACCCTCGATTATAAGCTTCTCCGATCGCTCGTCATTCAAACATCCTTCGCCGGTTCGGGGCAAAGCGCTACGGTGCTGGATCAGGAAGATGGGTGCAATTTCATCCGCATCTCGGATCCGACGTTTTCTGAAAAAAAATCGCTCCTCTGGTGCGAAACCCGGGTTCAAATTCGGACCGGGGTTCCGTTTAATGAGAATTGTTTAATGACCTCCGAACTCAACGGTTATGTGGCCTTCCACATTCAGCCCATAATCAACCGCCAGACGCTGAAACTTACCTTCCGGACCGTCGATTCGGCGGTTTATGACCAGAACCACAAGCCCAAAAAGGTGGCCGGCGTCATCTGGGAAATGATTAAGGAACAGGTATATGATTATATCAACCACATCACCGTCGATCTTGAACCCTCCATGTCCGAGCTGAAATCGTTTCTGGAACCGTTATTTCCGGGGGGACCCTCCGATAAAGCCAAAGTGATGCTGGACAGCCTGAGGCTCGGTGAAGCGAAAATCGCGCCGGATGCCGTCCGGATCGAAATTCTTACGGAAGTTGAGGAAATGTACGAGCCCGAAAAAGAAAAAAAAATGGAGGTCCTTTCCGATAAAGATGTCGAAAAGATCATAGAGTCATGGGAGACCTGGGACGCTTTTCTGGTCCAATTGATCTTATCGCTTGTGAACAGGCCTTTGTCCGAAAATGACCGCCAGATATTGCTGGATACCCTTCTTGCCACCCGCTATCGCTTTACCACCGAACTGAACGAATTGACGTTGAACAAGGATCTGGTCAGGGAGCAGTTCATTGAGGCTTGGACGGAACTTTCTCCGGTATTTAGAAATCACCTGAGCAGTGAAGCTTCGGAGTTCGCTTTAGGGTATCTCGCCTTCTTCACGGCCTCGGACGCACTCTCGACTTTGGATCGGATCGGGCCGACGCTCGGCATTGAAATCAGCCGAAACGGCCTGATCCGTCTGGCACGACTGATCAGCCGGGGAAAACCGACTATCCTCGATTATGATCTGAGCCTGAATCGGGACTTGCGGGAAATTCTCGATCTCGGATCCCCCCTATCCGTCGACTACCCTCATGAGGAACCCGAGGAAATCGGACTGGAGCCCGAAAAGGAGATATCATCGAGGATCGATCCGGATGGTTCTTTTCTTTTTGCGAGTCTTTTCACCGATTCTCCGATTTATGCAATGGCTAAGAAAAAAGATTCCGGAAAACTCATCCCCAAGAAATGGATCGTCCCGGAAGATGATATTGATCCATATATCGAACGGATTGAAAAACTGCTGGAAGACTCTTCGGCAACCTCCCTGAAAAAAACACAGCTGCACAGTGTCTATCACGATTTTTACAGGCGATTGATTCCCGCCATCGCCTGGCAGGAAAGCTGTTTCCGGCAGTTCCAGATCGAAAACGGTGAAATCACCTATCTATTATCCTATAATCGGACATCCGTTGGGATCATGCAGATTAATGAACGGGTCTGGAGAGGAATCTATGATCTGGATCAGCTGAAATGGAATATTCATTACAATACCTTGGCCGGATGCGAGATCGCCAATCAATACTTGCGCCGGTATGCTCTCGAGAAATTAAAAAAAATGAATCCGAAAGTCCGGCCGACCGAAGAACTTATTGCAGGGGTCGTATATGCCATGTATAACGGCGGACCACAACAGTTTGATAAATATTTAGCCAGGAAAAAGAAAAATCAACACCATTTAAGCGATACGCTGTTCATGGAGAAGTTTCGCTGGGTCAATCATGGAAAACTGGGTCATGTCAAATTATGCCTGCAAGGATATTGACCCGAATCCTTCACGTCCATGTTACAGCGATTCTTATCCGTATCAATCTGTATTTAAGGAGGATTATCGATGGAAGGAATTGAAACCGTCGCCCAGTTGATGTGCATTTCGGCCGTCACCGCACCCAAAAGCAAAGGGGAGAATTTCGTAAAAACCCGGGTTCTCACCGGTCCGGTTTTAAAGGAGCTCGCCGAAGCGATGATCCGGTTCGGTGAACGAAAAAAGAAAAAAGATTTTGATCGGGATGCCAAGAACATGGCTTCATCGGACGCGGTCGTCCTGATCGGGATTAAGGACGCCAAACCCTTGGGACTGAACTGCGGTGCCTGCGGTTTTCCCGATTGCCAGACGCTGCTTCAGCAGGAACGCACGACCGTCGAATTTACAGGCCCTATCTGTGCTTTCCGGCTTCTCGATCTGGGAATCGCTCTGGGTTCGGCCGTCAAAACCGCCAGCATGATGAATGTGGACAACCGGATCATGTACCGGGTGGGTGCGGGGGCTGTGGATATGAAATTGGTGGATTGGGATTACGTGATGGGGATTCCATTATCTGTAACCGGCAAAAGCATCTTTTTTGACCGATAAGGTTTGGAGGAACCGATGGAAAGCATACCGATTTACGAAACCGTATCCAATTGCGAGCTTTTTAAAGGGCTTGCCGAAAAAGAGATTAAAAAAATCACGAGCCTGTGCCGGCCGGAAGCATTAAAAGAGGGGAATTTCGTTTTTCAACAGGGGGATTTTGGAGAATATCTTTACATCATTTTCGATGGCCTCATTGCCCTGGAGCGCACCATCGACCTCTCGACCCGGAAAGGAACCGTAACCATCGATTCTCTGGGCAAAGGACGCGTTCTTGGATCCTGGTCGACACTTCTAGGAGAAACCCATATTCTCATGTCTTCGGCGATATGCCTGAAGCAGGCACAGATTCTGTCAATTAAGGGGGAAGAATTAAGGTCCCTGATGGTGTCCGATAAGGATCTCGGGTTTTCAGTAATGGAAAAATTCTGCTTTTTACTCCGGAATCGCCTCCAGGCCGCTTATGTTGCCATGGAAAAAATGTAGGATTCCCGGCGGATTTACGCATTCAAGGGATATCGGAGTTAAAGGGATATGGTTTATGACCTCACACCCGAGGAAAAGGAAAGCTCGAGCACCTGAAAACAAAACTTTCGACTTTTGAAAAAAGCCGAAAGAATCTGATCCCTATTTTACAATCGGTTCAACAGGAAATGGCGTATCTCCCCGGTCAGGCCCTTGAGCTGGCGGCCGGTCACCTGGAGATACCGATATCGGAAGTATATGGTGTGGCGACGTTTTATAATCAATTCCGATTCATCCCCCCTGGAAAATATCCGATAAAAATATGCCTGGGAACCGCATGCCATATCAAGAGTTCGGATATCATCCTCGAGAACTTCGAACGAAAACTCGGGATCAAAGAAGGGCAAACCACAGAGGATCGGCAGTTCAGCGTGGAACGGGTCGTATGTGTGGGATGCTGCGCATTGGCGCCTGTGGCGCTTGTCGGAGACGCTCTTTATGGGAAAATGAGCCCCAGCAAGGTGGAAGGTATTTTTACACGGATCCAGGTCGAAAAAGAGATTTCACAGAGGGTGCATTCTGAAAATGAATCGAATCCGTGAAGCCGCCCCCGCCGTTCGACTGGCAGCCATTCAGGAAAAAGCCAGGGAGGTGATCTCTCAACATGCAAACCTTCCCAAAATCGAAATCGGACTCGCCACCTGCGGTATCGCTGCAGGGGCCCTGGAAACCCGAAGCGCCTTTGAACAAGCCCTTTCCGAGTTCAATATTAAAGCCCATATCCATCCCGTCGGCTGCATCGGCCATTGCTATGCGGAACCGCTGGTCATGATCCACCACCCGGATTCCGGATTTCCGCCGATCTTTTATCATGAGGTGCACCCCGGAAAGGCAAGAATGCTCGTCAAACAGTTTCTTGGAGGAGGAGACCCCTGCTTCGAGCATATCTACGGTGCAGCACAAACCAACGATCTGATCCCTTCTGTGTCCGAATTCGCCAGATTCAACCGGGAAGTCCGTGTCGTCATGGAAAATTGCGGACGCATTAACCCCGAAGACCTGTTTGAATACATTGCCGCCGGAGGTTACGAGGGGTTGGTCAGCGCAATGGAAATGCCGCCGGAAGAAGTCATCCGCAAAATAAATACATCCGGGTTGCGAGGACGCGGAGGTGCAGGCTTTCCTGCGGGCATAAAATGGCGGATGGCTCACGATGCTCCTGAAACCGGAAAAATCGTCATCTGCAATGCCGATGAAGGAGATCCCGGCGCTTATATGGACCGCATCATTTTGGAGAGCAATCCTCATCAGGTACTGGAGGGGATGGCCATCTGTGCCCATTCCATCGGCGCTCAAAGAGGATACGTCTATGTGCGGGCGGAATACCCCCTGGCCGTCCGGATCATCACCCGTGCGATTTCGCAGGCAAAAGAATCCGGACTTTTGGGCAACACGATTCTGGGAAGCACTCTTACCTTCGACGTCGAGGTGTTTCAGGGCTCAGGGGCATTCGTTTGCGGAGAAGAGACAGCCCTCATCCAATCCATGGAAGGATATCGGGGAATGCCTTGCTACCGGCCCCCCTACCCGGTTGAAAAAGGGTTTGATGATCGGCCTACCGTCATCAACAACGTCAAAACGTTTGCCTCCGCTCCTGCCATCCTAAGGAAAGGACCCGAATGGTACCGATCCGTCGGGACCGGGGGAAGCCCGGGAACAGCCATCTTCTCCGTTGTCGGAGACGTGGTTCATCCCGGTCTGGTGGAAATACCCATGGGGATCACCTTGCGGGAGCTCATCTTCGATATTTGCGGCGGTATTCCGAAGAAAAAAAAGTTTAAAGCCGTTCAGATCGGAGGCCCATCCGGAGGATGTTTACCGGAACGGTTTCTGGACACTCCCATCGACTTCGATTCCCTGAAACAGGCTGGAGCCATGATGGGGTCCGGTGGAATGGTGGTGATGGACGAAGACACCTGCGTCGTGGATGTCGCCCGTTTCTTCATCGATTTTACTCAGAACGAATCGTGCGGGAAGTGCACCTTTTGCCGCATCGGGACCCGGCATATGCTGGACATCCTGAAACGGATCACCGAGGGAAAAGGGAAAGAGGAAGACCTGGTGTTGCTTCAGCGCCTGAGCGAAGACATCCGGGATGGATCGCTTTGCGGATTGGGGAAGACATCGCCGAATCCGGTTCTAACATCCCTGCGGTATTTCAAAGAAGAATATGATGCCCATATTCTGGAAGGACGCTGTCCGGGACTCAGGTGCCGGCATCTCATCGCGTACTATATTGACCTCGATAAATGCGCCAGAGGGTGCGATGTCTGCGTGGGATGCTGTCCGACCGATGCGGTTTTCACGACCAGCACCCGAAAAAAAGGGATCGATCAGGAGCGCTGCGTTAAATGCGGGGAATGCCTGACGGCATGCCCTCCGGACTACAACGCCGTCAAAAAAGTATCTCCGGCGCATCTTGCCCCTGTAATACCGCGGCCTGCCAATTCACCGGAAGAACATTAGATGACCGGACCGGATATGGACATGGTCGAAATTGTTATCAACGGAAAGAGTATATCGGTTCAGGCTGGAAGACCTCTTCTTGAAACATGCCTCTCAAACGGCATTTATGTTCCGAACCTTTGCCATGTCGAAGGAATGACTTCCCCCCCCGCCTCCTGCCGCCTCTGCCTCGTTGAAATCGAAGGGATTTCGGCATCGGTCCCCTCCTGCGTGACAACGGTGAAACCCGGGATGGTCGTTTCAACCGATACGGCCGCAGTTCGAGATCTTCAGCGCACGGCGCTGAAGCTTCTGTTATCCGTACATGATATCGATTGCCGAAACTGCCCCGCCAACCGGAAATGCCCCCTGCAACAGATCGCCCGTTTTCTCAAAATCGGCCTGAAAAGCGCCCCATTCGAAACACGCCTCAAGAAAGATCGGATGGACGACCTGCATCCATTCTTCAATTATTATCCGAATCGTTGCGTCCTCTGCGGCCGTTGCGTTTATATGTGCCATCGGAAAAACGGCCATCCAAAAATTTCTTTTGCCGGGCGTGGGTTTGGTACCTTTATCCGGATCGACATTCCGTTGCCGGATGACGCTGCGTATTGTCATGAATGCAGGGAGTGTGCAGCATCATGCCCGGTCGCAGCGCTTCGGTTGAAAGAAGACGACAAGGGTGTCAAATCGGCTCTTTTGAATCCGTTCCGAAGTGGTACAAAAAAAACGGACCGATAAGGCAACCTCCCCCCATGATTAAAAAACCGATCCCCCATGCCAAAAGACCACCGCCAAACATATCGAGTGCCATTCCAACGATGAGCGGTCCGAAAAAGGCGGAACCGAATCCGATGGTCGAGTGAACCGCCAGCGCAGATCCCCGAAATCCTTCCGGAGCGGCGGCTACTGCCCCGGCAGTGAGGGAAGCCGAATCAACGGTAACTGTTATCCCGTAAAGGATCACGAGAACCACTACCAAACCATACGGCAATGATGCGGTAAAACCGACGATTGCTCCAAGCCCGGCGGAGACAAACATGGCAACGGCGATAATCGTTCTCCGGTTGAATTTTCTGGAGAGCTCATTCCCCCCGATACTGGCCGGAAGCCCTATCAGATTTACAAAAAAAGCGATTTGAGTCGGACTCCAGGTAAAGGCGCCATGAGGCTGCAATTCAATGCTGAAGGCCAAAAACGCAACAATCCATGCCCGAAATGAGAACAGCTCCCACATGTGGGCGGCATATCCCAGCACATATGCCATGGTCGGACGGGAGCTGAAAACCACGCTGAAATCCCGAAAAAGAGCTCTTTTTTGTTGGCTTCGCACCTTTCCTGAAGGAGCATGGAACAGGATGATCGCAAAAGCAACGGCCGTCCCTGCCGCCGATGCGGCAAACGCCCATCGCCATCCTGCCAGCATATGAATTTCACCGGCCATCAGATAGGAAAGGCTGGCGCCGATACTGAAGCTCGCGGTATAAAATGAAACGAAACGGGATTGCAGGGCCCCTTCGGTATGATCGCTTACGATCTTAAGCCCAGGCATATAGATTCCTGCCAGACTGACGCCGGATAAAAAACGTAAACCCAACGCCGACCAGAACCCCTGAGCAAAAAGAGCATAACCAAGCGTTGAAAATACTCCCAAAGCCGCTCCGATACCCATGATCTTTTTGGCGTCGATCCGGTCCGTAATGCCGGTTAACACAGGCACAGAGGCGATATAGCCGCCGTAGTAGGCGGCACTGATCCACCCCGCAGCCGTATGGCTCAACTCCCATTCGCGCAAAAAGATGGGCAAAAGAGCGGGAAAAGCGGATATGGAAGCCAGCCCGAAAATTTCCGCCAGGCACACGATTAGGGTCAGCCGGTATGGTGAATGTTTTCCCAACGGTTTAACCTAATGGAAATAGTCTGGGTTGGCAAGAAGTGAGTGACATGATCAAAGCCGGTCGGTGTTGATGGATAAATAACCGGTCAAAAAAGGAAGGTGGCGACTTTAGCCAGAGGTTGCCAGTAAATCCCGAAAATAAATATGGGGATCAACAGCACAAACATTATCAGCTTTTGTAAACTGAAAATTTGTAACGGTTGGGCATCTGCCGCTTTCTCTATAAACATCGCTTTAATGATTCTGGCATAATAATAAAGCGAGATCACAGAATTCAATATACCAATAATTGCAAGTAGATAATACCATGCTTGGGCTTTATGGATTACTGCTGCAAATAGATAAAATTTTCCAATAAACCCTGCCAGCGGGGGAATTCCAGTTAAAGAAAAGAGAAAGACCGCAAATGAAACGGCAATAAAAGGTTCTCGTACTCCCAATCCCCTGTATGCCTCAATATTTTCTTGTCCCGTCTTTTCTCTGATGACTATAACGATTACAAATGCACCCAGGTTCATAAACAGATAGACAACGGCATAAAAATAAAATGCGAATAATCCCTCTCTGGACAAGGCGCTTAATCCCATTAGAATATAACCACAATGGGCAACGCCGGAGTAAGCCAGCAGTCTTTTGACATTGTTCTGTGATATGGCGGATAAGTTCCCAAGAGTCATGGTAGCTGCTGCCAGTATTCCCAAAATTGCAGCCCAGGGAATCTCCGTTACAGGCAGGAAATTGCTGAGATTTTCGAAAAACCCGGATAACAAAAAACGGCAAAATGCCGCCAGACCCGCAATTTTGGGTGCAATGGATAGAAATGCCGTAAACGGCGTCGGAGCTCCTTCGTAAACATCCGGGCACCACATATGAAAAGGAACAGCAGCCATTTTGTACCCGAACCCCGAAAAGATAAAAATTGAAGCTGCAAGAACAGTTAATCTCATCGCCTGAGCAGAACCTGGCCGGCTTGCTTCATACGGGGTTGAAAGTGCAGCGATTAACCCCTTTTTTATGGCGGGAATTTCAAGTGTTCCGAATAATCCATAAAAATAGGACATACCAAACAGCATTATTCCGGATACAACCCCGCCATAAATCACATATTTTAAAGCGGCTTCACTGGAACGACGATCACTTCGGTTAAATCCCGTAAGTATGTAAGAGGTAATCGATACGAATTCCAAAGACAAATAGATCATGAGAAGGTTGGAACTGGAAACCAGCAGAAACATACCCAGAATGAGTGAAAATAGAATTGCGTAAAATTCCCCTAGATGCTTTTCTTTAATCTCACGGGCTTGAAACACAATAAGGACAATAAATCCACCGCAAAGAAGGAAAATCATCTTGAAAAACCGGGAAAATGGATCGCACGCGTAAAGGTTGTGGAAAATCAAAATATTGTCCCCGGCAGATTGGATCAATACATAAGATGTAAAGACCAGTCCGGCGAAGGCAATTAAAGTAAGCGTTAATCTCCTTTCCTTGTAATTTTTCCATAAACTTACAATAATGATCAGAAGCAGAGACCCTGTCATAATGAGTTCGGGCTTAAAGTACTTCAAGCTTTCGGCCGGAGACATATTCTGTTAGCCTTTTTTCAATATACGGATTTTTTAGGCGCCATCTAATTATTGCTCAAGGCCCACTCAAAATAGTTACAAAAGCATTTCTCCCACGTTTATAGGATCAGGGTAATTTCCCAGAACTTATGATAACGGAAATCAGCGGATTCAGGGAATTGTGAATCAGATTAAAAATAGGCATCGGATAAAAGCCGAAAAAAAGAATTAAAGCCCCTAGTGGATAGAGTGTAAATCGCTCCCTCCAGTTAACGTCCCACAGACCGGACCATTTTTCGTTGAATTTGCCTAAAAACATCCTGTGAATGGTCCACAGATAGTATGCGGCGGTAATCACTACGGATGTTGCGGATATGATGGTTAACACCTTGTAAACCGGAAAAGCGCCCAAAAAGACCAGAACTTCTCCGATGAAACCGGCTAATCCAGGCAGTCCTAAGCTTGCCATAAAAGCCAGTCCCACAAGTCCGGTATATTCAGGCATTTTGGTGGCAAGTCCGCCGAATCCTTCAATGTCACGGGTATGTGCTCTGTCATAAATGACGCCGGCGATAAGGAACAGCATGGGAGAGATCAACCCGTGGGCAACCATTTGAAATACGGCGCCTGAAATCCCCTGGGGAGTAAAAGCAGCATAACCGAGAAGAACAAATCCCATATGGGAGACCGAAGAATATGCGATTAGCTTTTTTAAATCACGTTGTGCCATACATACGTATGCGGCATACACAATGTTGATCATTCCGAAGACCGCCATAGAAGTGGCCGCCCACTTTGTCGCCTCCGGCAACAACTGAAAATTAAATCGCAGAATTCCATATCCGCCGGTTTTCAACAGGATCCCCGCCAGGATGACGGAAACCGGCGTTGGCGCTTCAACATGGGCATCGGGTAACCATGTATGAAATGGAAACATCGGTATTTTTATGGCAAATCCGATGAAAAGGGCTATCCATACGACTTTCGCAAATGCAAATCCCAGGATCGGATTGGTTCGCGCAAATAACCCTGATTGTCCCGCGGCGGTCAAGGCCGGAATATTAAACGTATGATGGGCTAATCGGCCGTCGGCGAGGATGAACGGCTCCGAGGCGTAATAAATGGCGATCATGGCCAGCAGCATTAAAACCGATCCGGCCAGAGTATACAAAAAGAATTTGATGGCCGCATACTCTTTTCTTGGGCCTCCCCAGACGCCAATTAAAAAATACATGGGCAGGAGCATGATTTCCCAAAAGATATAAAACAGAAAAAAGTCAAGAGCGCAGAATGTTCCCAGCATTCCGGTCTCAAGAATTAATAACAGGATCATATAGCCGGGTGTCATTCTTTTGGAAAAATGGCTATCATCCACATGACCCCACCAGGGAACCGATGCGATGCAGGCGATCAGGGTGATAAAGGTCGTCAGAATCACCAGGGCGATATTAATTCCATCTATTCCAAGAAAATACTCAATATTAAAATTTTCGATCCAAACGAAGCGATGCACAAACTGGAGGGTATTTATACCCGTTTCAAAAGATCCCCACATTTTCAAAGACAAAATAAATGCCATGAGGGTACTGATCAGGCTGATCAACCGACTTAGATTATCAGCAATCTTCTTGTCGATCTTAAAAAGATAGCGGAGTCCAATAGTAATTAATACACATCCTACACCGATTATCGGAATGAACACTACCCAGCTGACTATCGTAGTGGTCGTTTGATAATTTATCATTTTGCCAACCCTCTTCCCCTTCCATTAAAAAAATAAATAGTTCGCTATCACTAGAATGATTGCACCGACCAGCACAAACCCGAGATAGTTGCGCAATTTCCCTGTTTGAATCGTTACCAGTTTCAGCCCGGAAAAAATAACCGCATCAGATGTTGCATTTACGGCACCATCCACTCCCTTCTCATCGGTATATCCGGCTAATCGACCGAGGCCTCTTCCGGCTGTCCCGGTAAAATCGACCAGCCGGTCAATAATCTCGCGATCAAACCAATCCAGCGCCAATCTTAGGTTCATGATCAGCCATACGATCGTATGTTGGTAAATTTCATCCACATAATATTTGTTATATATGAGATTGTAAGGGAGCCGGATGATTTGTTTTTTGCTGGCCAGTAATTTTCCCGGCAGTGGATTTTCTCTGTTTTTGTAAAGCCGGCCGGCAACCCATGCACCGATAATCGCCACGGCAACGGAAATTCCCATCAATATCCACTCCAGGGCATGGGTATATCCCTCTGACGCTATCAGAGAAGATGAAGATTCAAAAACCGGCTCCATCCAGGTTTCAAAGAGATTGGGGAGATGCCAGAGGTGGGGGATACCCACAAAACCTCCAAAAATGGAAAGAAATCCCAAAATAACTAAAACATAAGTCATTTGTTTAGGGGATTCTTTTGGTACATGATGGGAGTTCTCCGCATATTCTCCCGTAAAGGTCATAAAATAGGAACGAAACATGTAAAACGAGGTACATAAGGCCCCAACAATACCAAGGAGCCAGATAATTTTTCCACCTCCGGGCAGCATCATATCTTTGCTGTTAAAAGCTTTCCATAGAATTTCATCTTTTGAAAAGAAACCGCTGAAAAAAGGAAAACCGGCTATGGCAAAACAGGCCATAAGATAAGCCCAGCGGGTAAAGGGCATATAGGCTTTCAGTCCTCCCATTTTTCTCATGTCCTGTTGATGATGGCAGCCTATAATGACGGAACCCGCGGAGAGGAATAAGCAGCCTTTGAAAAACGCATGGGTCATCAGATGAAAAATTCCCGTTGAAAACGCTCCCACACCAACGCCAATGAACATATAACCCAGCTGGCTAATGGTTGAGTAGGCCAGAACCTTCTTTATATCATACTGAAAAAATCCGATCGTGGCTGCATACAAGGCTGTGACTGCCCCGAACAAAGCAACCCAGGTCATGGCAAAAGGTGAGAGCGCAAAGAGGAAATGAAGCCTGGCCACCATGTACACACCGGCGGTTACCATGGTCGCCGCATGAATTAAGGCGGAAACCGGTGTCGGGCCTGCCATGGCATCAGGCAACCATACGTAAAGCGGTATTTGAGCGGATTTTCCCATGGCCCCCACAAACAGACAGACACAGATAAGCGTTACCAGAGATACGCCGAATATTTTCTTGCCGGTGAAGGCCTCATGAACCGATTCAACCTGCAACGATTCTTCAATTTCGCGAATCACCAGGGAAGAATTGAGGTGAGCTTCCTCGCTGTTTACAGCAGCCAAAGATGAGCTGTCAAACGTTTCCAGGGAAAAGCCCAATCCCCAAAAAAGAAGAAATACGCCGATGATGAAACCGAAATCCCCCACTCGATTTACGATGAACGCTTTCATCCCTGCAACAGCATTTTTCTCATCTTTATACCAGAAACCGATGAGAAGATAGGAACAGAGACCCACGCCTTCCCAGCCGATAAACAGCATGAGAAAATTGTCTCCCAGCACCAGAATCAGCATGGAGAACATAAACAGGTTCATGTACGAAAAGAACCGCCAGTATCCCGGATCATTTCTCATATACCCGATGGAATAGATGTGAATGAGGGTCCCGACAAAGGTCACCACAAACGCCATCACAGCACCGAGAGGATCCATCCAGAAGGCAACATCCACATTCAGGTTGCCGACATGTAGCCATGACCAAGCATTGCAATATAGCGCTCTTGAATGGGGATCCAGACCCGTCAGTTTTACAAACCCGGCAATAGTGATAATAAAAGAAAGCAACGGGAAGACAATAGCCGGCACGTGTACCCACTTCTCCCCGAGTCTTCGCTGGAGGGGTGCGCCCAGCAACCCGTTATACACAGCCCCCAATAGAGGAAAAAACGGAATCCAGAACAGGTACGCAAATTTGTGAAATGCAGCATGCTCCATAGACTTATTTTCGCAATGTGGTTAACTGTTCCATATCAATGACTTTGTCAAAGTTTCTGAATACGGCAAGTACAATCGCCAGCGCCACAGCGCATTCGAGAGCCGCCAGCACAATGCAAAACAGCGCAAACAAATGCCCGTCAATAGTTCCGTTGGAAAAGTGGGAAAAGGCAAGGAAGTTAATGTTGGCCGAGTTTAAAATAAGTTCCACACCCATTAGGACGCCAATGGCGTTGCGTCTGGTAATGACACAAAATAGCCCAAGGGAAAAAACCATAGCGCCAACCACAAGGAAGTGACTTAATCCAACATTCATTCCTGATCCTCTTTTCTGCGGGCAATGACTACCGCACCGATGAGTCCCACCAATAGCAGGACGGAAATCATCTCAAATGGAAGCAGGTAGTTGGAAAGCAGGCTGTTACCAATGGCAGAAGTACTAGGCTCAAATCGAACGGCATCGAGTTTTTGCCAGGGTGTTTTTACCCCTATATAGACCAAAAGAAGAACCAATAAAGTTATAATAACCCCTCCGGAAAAATAACCAACAGAGAGATTGGATATCTTAATTTCCTTAATACGGCTGGAGAGCATGACCGAAAATAGAATCAGAACCAGAATGCCGCCGACATAGATGAGCAGCTGGGTGACAGCCAAAAAGTCGGCTGAAAGCAATACAAACAATCCGGCAATGCCCAGGAAAGTCACCATCATTGCAAATGCACTGCGAACGATATTTTTTGAAAAAGCCACGACAGCAGCCGAGATCACGACAAAAAAAGCTAAAATATAAAAAATTACATTATAAATTATGGTGTTCATTTCACAGCGACATATGATTAGGATTTAAATGCATAGGCATTTTAAATATTTCAATTTCGACACGACTCACGCTTCATCAGTCAGCCGAAAGCTCGGAGGATCAAAAAAGCCCTTCAATTTATTTCTGGTGATCGCCCCGCTACGGTCCACCGGTATATCTTCCACCGATTTGGGTTTTATAAAGGGACGCACGGGCGTGTCCACAAATTCCAGCACCAAATTTTCAACGTGCCGGCTGGTGCCGTCAAAAATTTTACTATGATGCAGGGTGCCGGTTGAACAAACTTCGACACAGAGGCCGCAGAACATGCACTTGGAAATATCAATATCAAAACGGGTGATGAAGCGTTCCTTGGTTTCGGGATTTTTTTCCATATCGATGGCAATGCAAGATATCGGACAGGTCGTTTGGCACAAAAGACAGGCGATGCAATACCGTAGATCCACTCCCAGGATGCCGCGAAATCGATCGGGAATTATCTCATCCATTGGTTTGTCCAGCTTGTAGGGGTACTGGATGGTCGTTGGTCGGCGAAATAAATAACTCAGGGTTACGGCCATGCCTTCCAGGATGGAATAAATCAACTGATAGATGTTCTTAAAATATTTCCGAACGGCCGAACGGGCGCTTGGGTTTACGGTAGTTTCCATGGCGGATACCATGCGGGAATCCCTTTCAGTTTTTCAAATCGGTCTTTATCAATTATATAATTGTATCTAGCCCTTAGCAGGTACCAGAGCATTATGCCGAATCCGATGATGCTCAACAAAATCCTGATCGCTGTTCCAGTTGCACTCTCCCATGGGAATGCGAGCATCCATATCATTGTTCCAATCAGGCAGAACAGAGCGATGGGCACCAGATAGGTCCAACAGATTAAGGTCATCTGGTCCACCCGAACGCGCGGCAGAGTCCAGCGTAATTGAATGACAATAAATACCACCGCCAGTGTTTTGATGAAAAAAATCGCTATACTGATTAAAATCAACAACACACTGGATGAGATGGTTTCCAGACTGACGCCGGGAATTTGCCAGCCGCCCAAATACATCAACGTTACCAAAGCGCCTACCACCCACAAATTAGCCCACTCAGCCATGGGAAAAATGAGAAAACGAAGGCCTGAATATTCGGTATTAAAGCCGGAAACCAGTTCGCTTTCCGCCTCCGGCAGGTCAAAGGGAATCCGGTTTCCTTCTGCCAGAGAAGAGATAAAAAAGATGAAAAACCCAGCCAGGGCAAAGGGGCTGTGAAAGACAAACCACTCCCAGGGCCATCCACCCTGTGATTCAATAATGGATTGGGTAGACAGACTTCCGGCAAGCATCACCACCAACATCAAAGATAGTCCGGTAGGAATTTCATAAGAGATGATTTGAGCTGCCGATCGGAGAGCGCCGAACAGTGCCCACTTAGAGTTGGATGACCAGCCGCCGATAATGATACCGACAACCACAAGTGACGTTATGGCCAGAATGTAGTAGATGCCGACGTTTAAATCGGCTGCCACAATGCCGTAACCGAATGGCAGGGCGACGAAAGCCCCAAACAGACCTGAAAAAACAAAGTAAGGAGCCAGGCGGAATAGGAATTTATCCGCATCTCCGGGAACAAGGTCTTCTTTCAGCAACATTTTTAAACCGTCGGCAACCCACTGCAAAATTCCCTGAGGACCTACCAGATTGGGACCGATGCGGCTTTGCATTCTGGCAGCAATGCGACGCTCCACATAGCTGGCAATGCCGGCAAACAGCGCAGCAAAATTTAATAAAATGAACGAAGCGAGAAAGATCATCAAGGCATACCATAAATCAAGATACGGCGAATCAGCGGGCCGGGTGTGGAAAATGCTAAGAAAAAGCGTGTCAGCGAATGCTTTCATCTATCCACCTCCGGCGCAACAACATCGAGGCTCCCGATTAACGCGATCAGGTCGGCCACCATGAGTCCATGACTTGCTTTTTCCACAATTGACATGGCTGTAAATGATCCTGTTTTTATTTTCAACCGATAAGGTCTGTCGGATCCATCGGAAATCAGATAAACTCCCATCTCGCCTCTGGCACTTTCAACCCTCGAATAAACTTCATTCTCTTTAACCTTTAATTTTCTTTTTACGTTCGCCCGGTATTCACCGTCGGGAATCTTTTCAATCGCCTGGCGGACAATTCGGCAGGATTGGGTCATTTCCAGTATTCTGACCATGAAGCGATCATATGCATCTCCCAGGGTGCCTCGAAAGCCTTTGCCAAGCGGTACTTCAAAATCAAAGTCGGTATAGGCTGAATATCCCGGTGTTTTTCGGAGGTCGATCCCGATCCCGGATGCTCTGAGATTGGGACCTACCAATCCGAAATTGACCGCATCGATGGGGGATATCACCGCGACATCAGCCAGACGTTTAACAAAAATTTCGTTATTGGAAATCAAACGGTTGTACTCATCGATGATCGGTTCAAAATGATCCAGAAATCGTAAAATTTTGTCAGGCAGATCGCCAGGCATGTCGACAGACACGCCGCCGATGCGCATATAGTTATACGTGAGCCGGGCTCCGCAGAGCGCTTCCATGATATCATTGATGAACTCGCGTTCCCTGATCCACTGCACGAAGGGAGTTACCGCTCCCAGGTCAAGAGCCAAGGCACCGGTGGCAATTAAATGACTGGCAATGCGATTTAATTCACAGGTAATTACCCGCAAATATTCGGCGCGTTTCGGCACTTCAATCTCCGCCAGGCTTTCAACGGCCATGGCAAAAACTTGATTGGCAAACATGGCGGCCAAATAATCGACCCGATCCGTATAAGGCATAAACCCCGTGTAAGGTGTCATCTCGGCCAGTTTCTCGATACCTCTGTGCAGATACCCGATATTGGGTACGGCTTGATGCATCACTTCCCCGTCCGTGACCACCAGGAAGTTCAATACCCCGTGTGTGGACGGATGTTGAGGGCCAAAATTAAGACTCATCTCCTCTTCTAAGGGAGCGGCCTGGGGCTTTAAATGCCTTATTATTTCATTGACTTTCGCCGGATTATTCATTCTTTTTCCGCAGAACCTTTAGTGGATCCTGACGCGTGGTTTCCATATCATGATACGCATTTTTCTCCTTGTAATCTTTTCTGAGTGGGTAGCCCTCCCAATCATCTGGAAGTAAAATTCGCTTGAGATTGGAATGACCGATGAACCTCACCCCCAAAAGATCATATATCTCCCGCTCAAACCAATTGGCCACTTTCCAGACACTTTCAAGGGACTCCAATTCCGGCAAGCCTCTGGGAACAGATGTTTTTAACACGCATAGATTATTAAGTAATGGTGAAAACAAGTGATAGACAATATCGATTTCATTTCTTTGAGGATAATCGACACCGGCAATGCTGGAAAGAAAAACGAAATTCGTGTTGGGATTATAGCGCAGAAAGGTGCAGATGGTTTGAATGTGGTCGCTGTTTATTTTGATATACGGATTCCGCGTTTCCACATAGGTAAGGATTAAATCTTCACCAAATCGATCAATCAACAGCTTATACACTTCAGCGGGTTTCACCGATTCCAACCTCTCGAAAGCTTGAATGCTTCAAGGCGAATTGAGGTTTAATCCATTTTGACGTGAATCTTGAGCCTCTGAACCCCCTTAGATGTAACTTCGTTTGGTCCCTTTTGTCTTAAGCCATTTTTCTTTCATCATAATTTTTTGAATTTTCAGAATTCCTTCCGCCAGTGCTTCGGTGCGCGGAGGGCATCCGGCAATGTACACATCTACCGGAACCACTTTATCGATTCCCTTCAAAACGGAATAGCTTCTCTGAAAAAGTCCGCCGCAATTGGCGCAGCTTCCCATTGAGATTACATATTTCGGTTCTGCCATTTGATGATACAAAAGCCTGATCCGTTCCGCCATTTTATAGGTAACGGTTCCCGCCACGATCATCAGATCAGACTGCCGGGGGGTGGCTCGAAAAACTGCCCCGAACCGGTCGAGATCGGTTCGGGGCCCGCCGGTTTGCATGAGTTCGATGGCACAGCATGCGGTTCCGAAAAGTAAATACCAGATGGAAGATTTTCTCATCCAATTAAGGACGCCGTCGATAGTCGAAACTATTACTCCCTGCTCAATAATAGTAGTATTTTCTTTCATCTTCCTTCAAAGGTGATACATGTCCCAATTTTTTAAGCCAGCGAATATCCCCGTTCCGCCATACATACACCAGCGCCAGCGTAAGAATGAGTATAAAGATAACGATCTCCACGAAAGCAATCGCTCCGCGTTGTGTGGCAATCCATTGTCTGAAGACAACAACAACCGGGATCGTAAGTGCTATTTCAACATCAAAAATGATAAAAGTTAATGCGAGAATATAAAACCGTGGATTGAAGTTAAACCAGGCCTCCCCGATGGGGCGCTCTCCGCACTCGTATATTGTGGATTTTTCCTGGTCAATAACCTTTGACCTGAGTAGAGAACCGGCGGTGAGTGCAATGAACACGAAAAGCAAAGCCAACAGTAAAAATGCCAATACGGTGGCAAATTGAAATAACACGGCTTTTCCCTTTCAGTCTATTCCTTTAAATTAACGTTGGCTTGGCCCTGGGGTTGGATGAAGTTGATCAAACCACTGATGGAAGTCGGACATGAGAACATCATAACGCTGCTTCATGCCGGTGTACATTTGAGCGTTTCGAATAACCAGAGCGCACTGATCTCCAATGGCTTCCATAAGATTGATCTCCTCCCCTGAAAATACAAATGGAAATCGGCTATAAATCCTAAGCACCCCGATCGGGTGGTTGTGAATCATTAAGGGAACACTTAAAATGGAGGCGATTTGTTCCTTGCGGGCCGCCTCCGGGTATTGAGCTTTTGGGTTGTTCGGTACGTCATGGACCACGACGCATTTTCCTTTCAAGGTTTCAGCGATGCTCTTGTCCGCATCTACCGGCCCCTTGTCCAAGTAGGCCTGACTCAGGCCGTAGGAAGCTCTTAATTCTAATTTTCTACGGTCGGCATTCAGCAGCCTGATGGTGCTGCCTTTCACGCGCATTTCTTCGGTGACCACTTTGACGATTGCGTTCAGAACTGCATTGATGTCCAGAGATGAACGCACTGTTTCGGTCACCCGTTTTAAAATACCGCGGTAAATAGAGTACAGGATCGCGCTGGCGGAAAAGGAGGCCACCACCTGAAGGATTTCCAGTTCATCTGATGTAAAGGTTCTTTTCTCGGCAGTCGACAACCGCATGGTTCCGATCACGCGGTCCCGACTCTGGAGAGGAACCGTGAGTAGAGATACGATCCCCTCTTCCGCATGTGCTTGGGGATGCTGAATTCTTGGATCATGAGAGGCATCTTCAACGAAAGCTATTTTCCCATTAAGTCCCTCTGAAATACTCTTTTCGGCATCCAGGGCACCCGGTTGAAAAATTTGCATAAATTTTTCACTCAATCCATAGGAAGCGATGTAATCTAGAGTCTTGCGATCCCGGCCGACCAAAAGAAAATGACACCCTTTTAAAGCAAGATTGTCCACGATGGCTTTACTGATCGTTTCAAGAACTTCTTTTGCCTCCATCGGAGAATTAAAGGCATTGCCGATCTCCTGAAATATTTTTAAATAGTGTTTCGCCATCATTTCCGAAAATCCTCCATTAAAACTTCCTTTGACGTCTTTCGCAGAGCTATTTTAATCTTCCTGCTTTGCCATAGAATCATCATATAAGGTTTCAAAGTGAAGCTTGTACTTTTTCGATGGCGCAGTTGATGATTTCTTGAAATGATCCGATACGAAACAGCCCATTAAAAAGAATCCAGAGCAGGGGGAAACGGAATTATAAAATAACAGGCTCAAATTGTTATTTCAGATGAATTTTGATCACTTTATGACTTTTTTTGAAAAATACAAGTGAAAAGTTTGAAGACTATTTAAAACTTTCCAAAGCGGCTCATTTCAATTTCTTACAAAATCCACTCCTGGAAAAAGTGATCGAAAATATCAATCCATTGCATTGTTGCCATTGATTTAATCATTTTGATTTGTCATCTCTACCCTGATAATATGTTTAAAAAGTTATCCCGATGAGCGGGATGATTTTTGGATTCAAAGGCTTTCATACACTTTCAGATGAACGGATTATTAAATGACGGATATCAACCCGGTTAGATTGACCACCACGGTTTCCGGGGCCGGTTGAGCGTCAAAGCTTTCTCCAGGGGACCTGGACCGGGCGCTTTGCGGGCTTCACATTCCAACGGATCCCAATGTGCTGGTGGGTTTGGAAAAGGCCGATGATGCCGGGGTTTACCGGATTTCCGATAACCTGGCCATTATTCAGACCGTCGATTTTTTCACTCCCATCGTCGACGATCCCTATTGGTTCGGCCAGATTGCCGCAGCCAATGCTCTAAGCGATGTCTACGCGATGGGAGGAGAGCCCAAAACCGCGATGAACCTTGTGGCCTTCCCGATAAAGAAGATGGATATCTCCATCCTGAGAGAGATCCTGCAGGGTGGTATCGATAAACTCAAAGAGGCCGGTGTCGCATTGATCGGAGGTCACAGCATCGAAGACAGCGAACTCAAATACGGGCTTGCAATAACCGGTTTTATCCATCCGGATAAAATACGAACAAAGAAAAACCTGCACCCCGGCGATAAGCTCCTCCTGACCAAACCCCTTGGCACCGGTATCATCAGCACGGCTGTTAAAGGAGGAATCGCTTCGAGAGAGACGATTGAAAGAACCACGCAGATAATGGCAGCGCTCAATCAACGTGCCGCCCGGATCATATCGGCCTACGACGTTCATGCCTGCACGGACATTACGGGTTTCGGGCTCCTGGGGCACCTGGCTGAAATGGTGGCCGGCTCCGGATATTCCGTTTACCTGCATTTCGGAAAAATTCCGATCATCCCTGAAGCATTTGAATTCGCCTCTATGGGGTTTGTGCCGGAAGGTGCATTTAAAAACAGGGAATTCCGTCAAAAAATGGTTGCCTTTTCACCTGACATCAACCCGGTCGCCATCGACATCCTGTTCGACCCGCAGACCTCAGGCGGGCTGTTGATCAGTGTCAACCCTGATCAGGCCGAAGCCCTCGCTTCCGAACTTAAGGAAAAAGCAACCGGAGACGCCGCCATTATCGGAGAAGTAGTCTCTTCAGAAGGCGAAAGGATCATCGTGGAACAGTCGTAACTGAAATCAAGCAAGGAATCACAGATGAAAGAAATCGATGCGCGCGGTTTATCATGCCCCTCTCCGGTGCTTCTTACCAAAGCAACTTTGGAAGAGGATTCTCCCGATGAGATCAAAGTGATGGTGGATAACGCAGCTTCCCAGCAAAACGTCAGGAGGTTTTTGGATTCACAGGGTTTTCAAACGGAACTGGGAAAACATGAAAACGATTTTTTTGTCGCCGGAAAACGGGATCCGGCGCGCGAACCTGAACCCCGACCTGTAATCACCTGCCATGAGCCGATAAAAAAAATATTGGTCATGTGCGCCACAGATCGCCTCGGCTATGGAGACGATCAATTGGGCCTCAAACTCATGGTGAATTTCATCCGAACTCTAAAAGAAATGGGTCCGGATATGTGGAGACTGGTCCTGGTGAATAACGGAGTCAAGCTGTCTGTTGAAGGATCCGAAGTCATTGAGGATCTGAAAAGATTGGAAACGGGTGGTCTTAAAATTCTCGTCTGCGGAACGTGCCTGAATCATTTCAACCTACTTGAGAAAAAAGAGGCGGGGGAAACCACCAATATGCTCGATATTATTACCGCCATGCAGCTTTCGGATAAGGTCATCAGCATTTCATGAATGGCGCCGGGGATGCCTGGATACAAGCGAACCCCGGCATTCTGTGCCCCTCTTTGTTACTGATTCCCAAATCCGTTTTGCCCTCCGCAGTCAGGGCATTCCCAGGTGATGGCGTTGCAGGTCATACCCCATAAATTCTCTTGCATGCAATTCTGACAGATGGCAAAGCCGCACCGGCACTCCCAGCAAAAAGGGGCTTCGTTCCGACAGCAGTGACAAATATGCTGCCTCAGCCGCTTTCGCCTCCGCCCATTGGCGCATTTATTTACTGCCGAGTCTGCCATGTTCGATTTTAATGCACCGATTCATCACCACATCGATGCCGTTTTCGGTTAAGAGTTTTGCGGCCTCGCTATTCTCCACATCCAGTTGCATCCAGAACAGGTTCGGTTTAAGCCGGCTTGTTGTTAAGGTTTATCCATGCTACAAACAGCCTGAATCGCTAAATTTGAAGCTCCCCGCTCTAAAGAGCGGGGCTTCCCGGTAAGGAAAATGTCTATTTCGGATAGCTTCCCTTGATCCCGTCTTAAAAGGCGGGGCTTCGGGAAGCAGGCCGGTCAACATAACTGCGGGAAATGTTAATGCAGGTGGGTCCGCCTGTCAATCTCACCCATCACCGGGTTCGACCAAGCCGCCATTTTTAAATGGAGCTGTCATGGAAAAGGAATCCAAAACAAAGCAAACGCTCTTTTTGATCGACGGGAGCGCCTATATCCACCGGGCGTATCACGCCATCCGCAACCTCTCCAATTCCAAGGGGCTTCCCACCAATGCCATTTTCGGATTCACCCGGATGATTCTAAAACTCGTTGAAGACAAAAACTTTTCCCATATTGTCATGCTCTTTGATGCCAGGGGGCCGACCTTCAGGCATCGCCTTTTCAACGATTACAAGGCGAACCGGCCCCCTCTCCCAGAGGACCTGATCGTTCAAATTCCATATATTAAAAAGGTCACCGAAGCCTTCAATTTTAAAATCATCGAGATGCCGGGCTACGAGGCGGACGACCTCATCGGAACCCTGGCCCGCCAGGCTGAAAAGTCCGGTTTTGATGTGATCATGGTCACGGGCGACAAGGACTTCATGCAATTGGTCAGCGAGAAATCCACCATCTGGGACCCGATGAAGGAAAAGAGCACCGATATCGGCGTGATCCTAAATGAGTTCGGCATCACACCGGAGCAAATGGTGGATGTGATGGGGCTTGCAGGAGATGCCTCCGACAATATTCCCGGTGTCCCGGGAATCGGACAAAAAACAGCCGTCTTGCTCATTAAACGCTTCGGGAGCCTGGAAACGCTTTATGAACATATCCAAGAGGTCCCTAAAGCCAGACAGCGTGAAAATCTCATTACATATAAAGAACAGGCGTTTTTAAGCAAGAAACTCGCGACTATCGATACGCACGTGCCGATCTCTTTTGATCCGGAGCAACTTCAGCTTCAGCACCCCAACCGGCAACAACTGGCCAGGCTATTTAAGGCACTCGAATTCCGGCAACTGCAGCAGGCCTTTCCGGAATCATCGGATTTGAGCCACAAGCGATATCTTCCGATCCAGGATTTGGGCGCCCTTTCAACACTGATTTCCAGACTCAAGGAAGCCGGCCTGTTTTCGCTCGACACTGAAACAACGTCTCAAGACCCCATGCTGGCGCAATTTGTCGGGATGTCGTTTTCAGTCGAGCCCAACGAGGCTTTTTATATACCGCTAGGCCACAGCGTCTTAAGTTCGGATGACCAGTTGAATACAGGCGTCGTCCTCAACCGCTTAAAATCGATCCTTGAAGATTCAAAAATCCGAAAAATCGGCCAAAACATCAAATACGACTGGATTGTTCTCAACCGGCACGGCGTTGACCTGGCCGGAGTGACCTTCGACACCATGCTGGCATCCTACCTCATCGACCCGACGAAGCGGGCCCATAACCTGGATAGGATCGCCCTTGATTTTCTCGATCACAAAAAAATTTCATACCAGGAGATTACTGTGAAGGGGAAGCAGGTCTTCCCCTTTTCTGAAGTCTTGCTTGAAGATGCGACCCGTTATGCCTGTGAAGACGCGGATATCACTCTCATGGCGTATCAGGTTCTTAAGCCGAAACTCCAGGAAATGGGGCTTTCTGACCTTTTCGAATCGGTGGAGATGCCGCTGGTTTCAGTTTTAAAAAGAATGGAAATGGTTGGAATATGCGTGGACCGGAAACGGCTTGCCTTGCTTTCGAAATATTTTGAACACCAGCTTGAGGTGATCGAAAGCCAGATTTATTCGGCAGCAGGAGAAGAGTTCAATATCCACTCTTCCCAGCAGCTCGGACAGATCTTATTTGAAAAACTAGGCCTCCCCGTTCAAAAGAAAACCAAAAAAAAGACCGCCTTTTCCACCGATATGGAAGTTCTGACCTGCCTGGCTCCACGGCATGAACTGCCGGCGCTGGTTTTAAGGCATCGGACGTTGGCCAAACTGAAATCCACCTATGTGGATGCACTCCTTGAAATGATCCACCCGGAAACCGGCCGAATCCATACCTCGTTTAATCAGACGATCACGGCGACCGGCCGGCTGAGCAGTTCCGAACCCAATCTTCAAAATATCCCCATTCGAACCGATGAAGGGAGAGAAATACGGAGCGCTTTCATTTCCAAAAGCGGCTGGCATCTGCTGTCAGCCGATTATTCACAGATTGAACTTCGTATTCTGGCCCATTATGCGGATGACCCCATTTTAGTCGATGCGTTCATAAATGAGGAAGATGTCCATTCCCGAACCGCCGCCGAGGTGTTCCAGGTGTTTCCATCCATGGTCACTCCGGAGCTCAGACGGCAGGCCAAGGTGATCAATTTCGGCATTATTTACGGGATGAGCCCCTTCGGACTTTCACGGGAGCTTGGAATCAGCCGGAAAATGGCGCAGACCTACATCGAACATTATTTTTCAAGATATAAAGGAGTCAAACAATTTATCGAACGGACCATTGATGAGGCCAGGAAGACCGGACGGGTCAGCACCCTTTTGGGCCGAATCCGTTTTCTTCCGGACATCACCAGCGCCAATGCGAGTGTCCGTCAATTTGCAGAGCGTGCCGCCATCAATACGCCCATACAGGGAACGGCTGCCGACCTTATTAAAATGGCCATGATCAAAACCGATACGGCGTTAATCGAGAACGGTCTTGAATCCGCAATGCTCCTTTCGGTGCATGATGAACTGGTGCTGGAAGTGCCGCCGGATGAGCTGGAAACAACTCAGCATCTGGTGAAGCAGGTAATGGAAGGGATATGGGCGCTTAAGGTGCCGCTCAAGGTGAATCTTTCCGTCGGCTCTAACTGGGCGGAAGCCCATTGACTCACCATGTTATTCCGCTCATCGAATGGGCTAAACCTGATTCTCCTCCTGATCGATCTCCCATTCAATTCCTTTTGCAGAGCTCTTCACGGTCTGGAAAATGGATTTGAATACTTCGTTGAAGTTTGTGGGGGAGACGCGCCCCACTTCGATAAATTTGACAACGATCTCTTTGGCTGTCCGCAGGATTTGCTCGTCCAAGGTCTCACCCATTTTTAATTCTTTCCTTCCTTCATTTTTTATAATGATTTTAATTTGTTATCAAAAGAGGTCGGCCGTGTCAAGGATTTCGGCGCTCTATACGATTCAGGATGGCCGAGCGTATGTTTGACATTATTTGAAAATTCAACTAAAAAGATGCCGTTTATGTGCGCACATCGAATCAGGACGACGGGAATTCGCATGAGGAGTAAACCTAAAAATCTTAACTACCGCATTCTGGGCCCGGATACGGTAAAAACAGACCTTCTCGAAGTAATCGAGTACTTATACCAGGGAAGAGATATCGAAATCACCATTGAGCATTTGGAATATACATCCGTTTGCCCGATGACCGGCCTTCCGGATTTCGGGAAAATCACCATCCGATATATTCCGGGTGGGAAGCTCATCGAGCTGAAATCTCTTAAATTTTACCTTCTCCAATACCGGAATGTCGGGATTTTCTATGAACATCTGGTCAACCGGATAATGGACGATCTTGTTCATCTTCTTGCGCCGAAAAAAATGGAGATCATCGGAGAGTTTACCTCCAGAGGCGGCCTGACCACACGGGTTTCCGTTCCATATGAAGGCTAAAATGACTCAAAAAAGTAAAACCCATTTAAGACTCCGTCTCCCCCCGATCCTTTCCCTCTCGCTCCTATTCATTATCGTTTTGCTAAGCTGCTCCTCTTTTCAGAAGACCACCCGAAAAATCGGACAGGATTTGACCGGAAGCGATATTAAAAAAAGATTCCTGATCCTTTCTTTCGAGAATAAAACTCTCCTTGAAAAGGAAAAACACCAGGATTTTTTCCAGCAACAGTTTATCGAGCAGATGAAAAAAAAGTGCCCGAACACCCTCATCGAGACGGCGGAGGGGGGGGTAAAGCATCCGGATATCGTCCTGCCTCCTTTTGCATCAGGGCGGGATTTCTTCGGCCTTTCAGCTGTCGCCCGGCAGGCGGGGTATAATGCCGTTGCAATCGGTACGTTTGTGGATGTCAGCGCAACCATCGAAAAGCGCGGCGTTCTCTGGTTTAAAGGGGATCGTTACCTGTTAAAATCCCACATCGAAGCTTTGGTGATCGACACCGAAACCGGCGCTAAGATCCTGGATGAAGATTTTTTCCATGAAAGCGAGATCGATGAGAATGAATTTAACCTGATCCGGTCCGGAAAAGGGGCTGATTTACCTCAGATCAAGACAGCCCTCCTGACCATCAGCGCAGAAATGGGGAAAATGATCTGCGAGGTCGTCGATATCCTTCCCTGGTTCGGGTATGTTGCTTCCATCCAGCATGACAAGCTGATCCTATCAGGTGGAAAAAAAGTCGGACTGAAAGCAGGGACCTTGATGGATGCCTTTGAAAAAGGGAAGCTCGTTGAGGGTGCCGGCGGTCAGCAGTTCATTCTCCCGGGCCGAACAATCGGTCAACTCACGTTGCTTACCGTTTATCCGGATAGATCCGAGGCTGTGGTGGTTTCAGGCGGGCCGGTTGAAGCCGGAAGCATCATTAAATTCTAGTTAAACCGGATACCGCGCTTTTATTTCAGCGGCATTCCAGATTAGTTCACTATCCGGAAGGATAATATCTACAGGCAGCCGTAAGAAATTTTCAAGAAAGATTTTCGCTTCGGTGTGACGTCGCCGGTATGTCGCCATTTATCCAACAGGGCTATCATGTCTTTGGTGATCTTGCCTTTTCCCAGAAGCATCTTCAACACATGGTGTCTGAAGAGGTGTTCCAAAGTCCGGGTATCGATCCGAGGCGCAACGGTTAGCAATGCATAGGCTTCGGAAATGATATAGATTTCACGCAATGCACTTTGAATGGTAAAGCATAGCCCGGTTTCATTATTTCATAAACCTTTACTGCGCAGAGCTTCACCGCTCTGCGATTCGGCGCTTAACCTGCCGTTGCAAGGAACTCATCCTGAAACGCAACATGGATCTGATGCGTGATCACCTCTTTGCAATTCTTTGCAATAGAGGGACTTCATAAAAAAATCAGGAGCTTGGAAACAGACAAGATAATATAAAATTGGCTGTTTTATCTGCTCGTTACTGTAAATGCCTTTGAGGAAGTTGTGGCCAGATTCGTAACAGAATCTATGAGAACTTTAATCGGGAATGGTTTCGGA
>JAZDGS010000046.1:0-15401 GCA_043806755.1 Pseudomonadota bacterium
AATATCCCCGCGTTAAAACGCGGGGCTTTCAGAACAATTCTAATTGTTGTTGTAGGGTTAAATTGTTTCGATATGTTTTTAAAGAATAACGTTTCATCCCCGCTATAAATAGCGGGGTATTCACGTTATGATTTTCATAAAACACGATCAATCAATTAACTCCCCGAGAAAATTCAGAATTGCCTGATCCCGCATGGCGTGGGGCTGAAAGATGATTCCATAATGATTGGTCCCCTTGACATCGAAGCAGCGGGCATCGGGGATCTCTTTTAGCATCCGCTCAACCGCCGGTTCAGGAAGCAGGATGTCGTCCCCGGTTAAAATCCCCTCGGTCGCCCGCAGGATAAGAACAGGGCACACCATTTTGGAATAAAGATGGGCGGTGCCGGTTTCGCGTTTATTCTCCATCTCTTCCAGAATGGATCCCTTCCGGATGCGGGAGCGAACCCCTCCCTCGACCTCTTCCATATCATATCGAAAATACGTCTCAATGGCCGGCGACCAGGGTTGCAGCGGAGGGGCTGCCTTCATCATTGCAATGAAACCATTCCATGAAGGGAAAATCCGGTCCAATCGATCTACGGAAATTCGGATGGCGGCACCGACTCTATCCCAATGCGCCTGTGTGAGGTCTCCCCCGGCATCAACCAGGATAAGACCTTCAAATCGATCCGGATAATCGGTCGCAAGTCGCATGGCAATGTATCCTCCCAGGGAATGACCCATGATCACAACCCGCTTAAGACCCATATTATCCATCAAGGAGCGGATATCTCCGGCATGATGTTTTTCGGAATACCCCTTAGGCGGCTTTTCGGACAAGCCCCTTCCCCGAAGATCGACGGCCAGGATCCGGTGCTGCGGTGCCAATGCGGAGGCGATGACATCCCAGCATCGGCAGTTGGCGGTTAACCCGTGCAAACAGAGGATCGTTTTCCCTTCTCCCTCCCAGACGGCCAGTTGCATTTCAATCCCATCGCCTTTTACTCGTTTCATGGCCGGCTCAAGCATGATATTTCTCCTTATTAGCCCGGGCTATCGTTTTTTGATCCAGTTCACAATTTTCGGGATGATGGTTTTATTCGACATCCCCCCGACAAAGATTCCCAAATGCCCGGTATCGACCCCCAAGGTCGTGACATCCGCTGAACCGACCGCTTTGGATAGCGGTTTGGCTGTGGATGGCGGGGCAAGATAATCCTTTTCCCCGAAAACATTGAGAAGAGGACAGGTGATTTGACGTAAATCCACATGCCGGTTGTTTAGAAAAAATTGGTTTTTAATCAGAAGATTTTCCTGCAAAAGACCGTGAAGCCATTCCTTGAAAACCGGGCCTGCCATATCCGGACTGTCAAAAATCCATTTCTCCATCCGAAGAAACGTATTGACGAACCGGCGATCCTCAACACCATTTAAAAATTGTACATATTTATTGACGGTGGCCACAGGTACAACCAGAAGATAAAGGATATTGGCCAAATCTCCCGGGAGACATCCGAAGACATCGACAATCCGGTCGGCATCGAATTTCTTTGCCCATAAGAAAAGCGCAGCATCATCCACATCAAATTCGATAGGCGTCGCCAGCGTGATGAGATTGCGAATCTTTTCCTGATAAAGGGCTGTATAGATGACGCTAAATGTCCCTCCCTGGCATACGCCCATCAGGTTTATCCGCTCATGGGCGGTTTGACTCCGAATCCAATCCACAACCGTATTCATATAGTCACTGATATAATCATCCATGGATAGATACAGGTCTGCACCGGATGGAGTGCCCCAATCGATCAGATAGACATCCAGCCCTTTTTGTAAAAGATTCCGAATAAAGCTTCGCTCGGGTTCCAGGTCGAGCATGAAATAGCGATTGATGAGCGCGTAGACGATCAGGACGGGAGGAGAATCGACTTTTTTCCTCTCAAGCGGCGGGGGATAGTGCAAAAGCCGCATATTGTCCTCCTGATAGACGATATCAGCCGGAGTCATCGCCACCCGATAATCGAGTTCTCCGGAGAGCACTTCTGCTGCACGCCGGATTTTTTGAGGAAACTCCCGGATTTCCTCTTCAAGGCGTTTCATGATTTCCTGGTATGACACGTTTACTCCTCGAGGGCCGCGCTTTGTTTTTCTTTTTTGGCGCGGCGATGCCGGAAAACCCGTCAAGGCGCCGACTCAATTGACGATATCCTTTCCTTAGGTCATAAACACTCCTGAAAATGCCGGCCATTTCGTTGCGCGTTGGGATACCAACGGTTCGATACCAGCCATCTGCCGCGGCATTCATTTTCTCTTTAAAATTCATATGTTGCTCGACGATGCGCGACACATCCGCAACCCCTTGGGCAGACTTGAGATAGGCATCATATTTTTTTTCGAAAATTCCGACGGCAACATCATGGATCGCCTGAGCACTATTCAATTCTTCTCCGGCAGCCTCCTTATCTTCGATCGTCTGCCGGATTGTTCCCATGGATTCGACGAACGGCCGGCTGAACTTCAATAAAAATTCGCCGATCCATACCATAAGGCGGTTTTGAGCGTCGATTGCCGCCAAGACCTTTTGAAGCATATCGTTTTGAATGCCAAACTGGGGAGCTTTTAAATATTTGCCGATGACGCTCTGATATAGCTCAAGATAGTGTTCAGACAGCTTTTCATAAATAGGATCCCTCTCCGAATGGCCGGCACCGCCTTGCAAAGACTTCCCTGTAACCTCCATCATCGTTTTCATCAACTGAAGATAAAGCGATCCGCCTTCAAATAACCTGCGCATCAGTTCTTCTGGAAGATCTTTATCCATTTCCTTTGCTTTCTACATATGATCCGGCCGGCCATGCCGTTCTTTAAGGATAAATTTTTTCACCTTTCCCGATGCGGCTGTCCGCGGCAATCCATCGACAAGGGCCAGATATTTGGGTATTTTAAATTTGCCAAGACGATCGCTTAAAAATTTCTGCAGTTCATCAATGGTCAATCTCTTTCCGGAATGAAGCTCCACCAACGCTTTCCCGACCTCCCCCCATTTTTCGTCCGGCACTCCGATAACCGCAGCCCCCGCCACATCGGGATGGGATTCGATGGCCCTCTCGATTTCAGCAGGGTAGATATTGATGCCTCCTGATATGAACATGTCCTTTTTACGCCCGACAATAGAGAGGTGACCGTCCGAATCAATCCGGGCCAGATCTCCCGTGTGAAACCAGCCGTCCTTGATGGCGGCCTTCGTCTCTTCGGGTTTGTTCCGGTATCCGGCGCAGATGTGGTTTCCCCGCAAAAATAATTCTCCTTCCTCTCCGGGGAAAACCTCCTCCCCATCGGAATTGGTAATCTTGACATCCACATGAAACATGGGATGCCCCACACTCCCAAGCTTTCCATCGGCCAAAAAATTATTTGGGCCGACTTCCGTCAACCCGTATCCTTCCCATAGACGGATCCTTTTTTTTTCCTGAAAAGCTTCTGCAACTTTCTTCGGCAGGACCGAACCACCCGAAACCATGAATCGTATGGATGAAAAATCGGTATCGGCAAACTTCGGGGATTCCAGCATCATCTGAAACATGGTCGGAACGCCGAAAAAGAGGGTTAAATGCTCACGTTCGATGAGATCAAGGATCAGGTCCGCATCAAAGCCGCGAACCAACACATTTGTCCCCCTGCAGTGGAAAAGCGGCATAGTAAAAACATTCCACCCGGCCGTGTAAAACAGGGCTGAATGAAGAACGGTCCGGTCGTCTGATCTTAAGTCCCAGCCGATATTGGTATTGAACGAGTTCCAAGCTATCATGCCATGGGTCATAATGACCCCTTTGGGTAAGCCGGTAGTGCCGGATGTATAGATGATCAACTGAGGATCGTCCGCGTTGATATCAACCGCCGGCGGAGTGTCCGGGGGTATATCTTTCAGCGATTCGATCAGACTCCGCCCGACAGCACGATTTGAATCAAAGCAGATATAGTGGCCCAAATTTGCTTTCAGCTTTAACCCTTCCACGATCGATTGATGATTTTTATCGAAGAATATCGCCGATGGTTCGGCATCTTTAAGGAAATAGATAAACTCTGCGGGAGCCAGACGGAAGTTCAGCGGAACCAGTATCGCACCCAATCGGCTTGCGGCAAAAAACAGCGTGATATACTCGGTCCTGTTAAAAGACAGCACCGCAATACGATCACCCTTTTTTATCCCAAGTTCGGATCGCAAAAAGTTGGCCGTTTGGTAAACCGATTGCGATAGATCCCCGTAAGTATGTCGCCTGCCTTCAATCGCATCGACCAGGGCTTCTTTTTGAGGAAAACTTTCACCCCAGCGGCCTATCCAATCCCCATAGAGCATCTCTCAATCCTCCGTATCGTCACTTTTTTATCTTTCGGACTTCCGGCGCAACAGGTATTCCTGTGCAGAGCCGATGATCCCTTTTGGGAAGAAAAAAACCACCAGAATAAAAAGGATCCCAAAAATAAGGAGCCAGCGTTCCATGACCGCATGCAACAAAAGTGCATCGGGTAGCAGGCTTTTTGTAAATTTTTGAAGATCCGGCAAAAAGGTGTGAGCAAATTTAAGAAAGGCCGCACCGGCGAGCCCCCCGTAAAGCGTCCCCATCCCTCCGACAATCACCATGAGAAGGACATCCAGCATGATGGGGATACCTAAAACAGATTCCGGATTGGCGTATCCGACCCACATTACATACAGCCCTCCGAGAATGGTGGCCACCAGGCATCCGAAACAGATGGATGCGGTCTTATAGATGAACGTCTGATAACCGATGGCCTCGGCCCTTGGCTCGTTGTCGCGAATGGCCTGTATGACACGGCCCAGCGGTGAATGAATGAAGCGGACCATCAACAAAAACAACCCGAAGCAGATCAAAAAGATCGTGTAATAGGTCACGACTCTCCCGGTGATATCCACACCCATCAGTTTTCCGACATTAAAAGACACCTTGAAAATTCCCGGCAGACTTATCGTAATGCCGTCCTCACCCCCTGTAAAACCGCTCAGCTTGGTGGCCAGGATGATGGCAAATTCGGCAATGGCCAAGGTCACCATGGCGAAAAAAATAGCCCGGACCCTTAAGGAAAGAAAACTGACAAGAAGCGCCATGGTACATGTAATACCAAGGGCGATCAGGAAGCCGATGATCAGGTTGAAATAAGATGGGCTTCCATATTTGCCGATAAGCATGGCAACGCTATAAGATCCGATGCCGAAAAACATGACATGCCCAAAGCTTAAAATTCCGGTATAGCCAAGCAAAATATCAAAACTGGCAACGAGCACGGAAAAGATCATGATTTTCAACATAAAATCAAGCGTCTTAAAGCTCGGAAAGACAAACGGGGTTATCAGAAAAACGATCAGGACCGCGATTTTGAGAAAAAATGTAAAACTTCTGTACCGTTTTCTTCTTTCCTCCAAGCGAGCAATCTGAACCGGCGTCGGCTCTGTCATTGTTTGCCTCGTTATTTTCCTGCCGGGAAAAGACCCGTAGGCCGAATCAGAAGAATAATGACCATGATCAAAATATTGACACCCACGGCAACGGGAGGGAGCAGATAGGCAACATAATTGTAGGAAAGTCCCACGATAAGGGCTCCTGCCAATGAACCCGTAATGCTTCCCAGCCCACCGATAATGACCACAATGAAAGCGAAAATAAGGTATGCATCCCCCATGCTTGGATAGACTTGCAGGTTGAATATGGCCATCGCCATCCCTCCTACTGCTGCAAGCCCTGCTCCTGCCGCAAAAACGGCGGTAAAAAGAAAATAAATATTATGCCCCATCGCCTGGACCATGTTTGGATCTTCCACGCCTGCCCGAACGATTTTGCCTACCTTGGTTTTTTTAAGGACAAATTGAATCATGCCGAATACGATCAAACCCAAGATGATCGCAATGACCGGGTATTTAAGAACGATGATGTCCAGAATATCCCAGTTCCCCCGAAACGCCACGGGCACGGGCATCACTTCGTCATTCGGCCCCCAGAAAATGCGAATCAGCTCCGTCAGGACGATCATTCCGCCGAAGGTGATCAGGATTTGAAACAGATGCGATCCATACACCCGACGGATGAGCACCTTTTCCACGATCATTCCCACAAGGCCGACAATCACAAACGCGGCAATGACGGCGATGATAAAAACCAGGCTGTTTTGAAAGATGGAATCCGACTCCACGAGCTTGCCGAAATATTTGAAAATGCTGAAAGCGACGTAAGCACCCCAGGCAAAGCAAACCCCATGAGCAAAATTGATGACATCCATCAGCCCGAATATCAGGCTCAAGCCTGAAGCGACAAGGAACAACATCATTCCCATTGCAAATCCGGCGATGGTAAGGGTCAGATAGGTTTTAACATCCATCCCGGCCAGGGGAAGCAGGCCGAGAAAGATTACCCCGCCGATGATGATTTCCCGCCCCCTTTGTTTGAAAATCTCACCTGCCATGAAAAACCCTCCGCATTATTTCGGCTTACCCTTCCGCTTTGGAGATACCCAGATATTTGCCCTGAAGGGTTTTATCGGCTACGAGCTTATCCATCCTGCCGCTGTGGACTACCATACCATCGTCTAGAATATAAAACGCATCTCCGACGGAACTTGCCATATAAAAATTTTGTTCCACCAAAACGACGACCGTGTTTTGCTTGATATGGTTGATCGCGTCGATCAGGGCATTGATGATGATCGGCGCGAGCCCTTTGGTGGGTTCATCAATTAGAAGCAGTGAAATATCGTTTACGATGGCTCTGGCGATGGCGAGCATTTGCTTCTGGCCTCCGCTTAGGTTTCCGGCCTTCATTTTCCAGAATTTCTTCAGAGCCGCAAACATCTCCAGGATCATCTCCAGCCGTTTCCCGGTCGCAGCATCTTCTTTCAATATTGCGACCTGCATGTTCTCTTCTACGGTCAGGTCTGAGAAGATTCCCATATGTTCGGGAATAAAACCGATCCCCATCCGTGCGATTTCATATGGTTTTTTGTTCTGAATCTCTTTCCCCCGATAATAAATTCTTCCTTCGGATGCTGGAAGAAGGCCCATGATGGTTTTAAGTGTGGTGCTCTTGCCGGCACCGTTTCGACCCAGAAGAACCGTCACGCCTTCCGCCTTTGCTTCAAAAGAAACGCTCTGAAGGATATGGTGCTGGCCGATGAACGTGTTGACCCTTTCGGCTTTTAAAATGGTCTCACACATGGCTGGCGCCTCCTCCAAGATAGGCTTCCTGAACAGCCTTGTTCCGGTAGATTTCATCCGGGGAGCCATCGGCGATCAATTTCCCTTCCTGAAGCACCATGATTGTGTCCGAAAGAGACATGACCATATCCATTTTGTGTTCCACTAAAAGCATGGTCCGGTTTCTGGCATCCCTGATCGTTTGGAGAAGCTCCAGAATGGCCGGAACCTCTTCCTGACTCATCCCGGCCGTAGGTTCATCCAGAAAGAGGATCTCCGCCTTAAGGGCAAGCAGGATGGCGATTTCCAGTTTCCGCTTTTCCCCATGCGTCAGGGAGGCGGAGACGGCATTCCATTTCTCATTCAATAGAACGTCCTTAAGAATGATATAGGCCTCATCTTCAGCTTCGGAAAAATGCAAATGATTTTGCCAGAAGTTGAATCCAAAACCCTGTCTGGACTGAACGGCCAATCGGACGTTCTCCAGAACGGTTAGAAAGGGAAAGATATTGGTCAGTTGAAAAGAGCGGCCCATACCCCGTTTTGTTCTTTGTGCAGGACTTAAATGGGTAATGTCCTCCCCTTTTAAAAAGACCTTTCCGCTGGTGGGTTTATACTGACCGGTCAGCATGTTGAAAAAAGTGGTCTTGCCGGCACCATTGGGACCGATGATGGACTTTAAGGTAAAATACTCAATCCGGAAGTTGACATGGTCCACGGCCACATGACCGCCGAAACGGATGGTTAAACCCTGTGTTTCGATAACCGGCGTCATTTTGTTTTCAGCCATATCCATATCCAGTCTTTACAAATCCCTTATGACCTTCTTAAACCGCAAACCCGCAACGGTTTGAACCGCTCCAGCGAGCGCTAACCCCGCAGCAAGCTGCGGGGTTAGCGAGCGAATCTAGAAAAGATCTTATTTTTTATTCATTATCGGCGGAGCCGTTTCCTCCGGGCTCAATTCCCTTACAAGAACAGGGATCGCCCATTCAACATTCGGTTTTTCATCCAGCTTGAATGCAAACATGGACTGAAGCGCCTGATGATCATCCTTCCGGAAAATCATCTTCCCCTTCGGCGTCACAAATTCCATCCCTTCCATGACCGCAATGAGTTTCTCGGTATCCGTGGAACCTGCTTTTGTAATGGCGGTCACAATAGCGCTGGCTGCGGCGAAACCCCCGCAGGTGAAAAAATCGGGTGGTTCTTTGAATCGTGCAAAATGCTCTTTCACAAACCAATCGTTGACCGGATTTTTGGGATTTTCGTAATAGTAATAAGTGGCTCCGATCATCCCCTTGAGCGGTTTCATCATTTTCAGAGCGTCCAGCACATTCCCTCCGCTCGTGATCTGGATGCCGTATTTATCAAGTCCGCTCGACAGCATCTGGGGTATGGGGCCGCCTTTTCCGGCCCAGATGATAAATACATATTTAGGCGCCGGTTTATCCTTTAAAGCAGCGATAATCTTCTGAATCGGGGCTGTAAAATCGGTGGCCTTCGGATCCGTATATTCTTCGTGAATAACCTTTGCCCCGAGTTTTTCCGCAGCCTGCTTATAGGCAGTGACACCATCCCGGCCAAACGCATAATCCTGGGCGATGGCGGCGATGCTGACTCCCGGCTTGGCGATGGCCACTGCATTGGATATGGCATCCTGGCTTGAATTTCTGCCGGTTCGAAAGATGTAGCGGTTCCAATTGGCCCCGGTAATGGAATCCGCCACTGCCGGCTCCACCACAAGGATCTTTTTAAATTCCTCAGCCACCGAAAGGATGGCTAGAGCCACGCCGCTGCTCGTCGGCCCGACCGCGATATCCACCTTATCATCCCCATACATCTTGGTTAGAAGCATTTTAGCCCGATCCGGTTTGAGCTGAGTGTCTTCAACCAGGAGTTGAACATCTCTGCCGATAATCTGATTCGTCCCTTTCGTAGCCCACTCCAGGCCCATTTTAAATCCGATGACTTCCGCCTTGGCATATACCTCCAATGCTCCGCTCAATCCCTGGAGGATCCCGATTTTGATCGGTTCAGCGGCATTCAGCGGTGATGTGCCGATCGCCAAAACCGCTGCGATTACGGCGATTGAATAAAATAAATTTTTTTTCATGTTCTCCTCCTTTTTAATGGTTAATCTCTTGTTCTTTTCCCGATTCCATTATCTCATGGCCAGGCGATACTCTTTGCAAGTTACAAGTATTTCTCCCGAAGAACCTTTTTCAGAACTTTGCCGGCGGCATTACGCGGAAGCTGATCCGTAAAAACGATCTTTTTGGGCACTTTGTATTTTGCCAGGCGATTTTTCAGGAAGTTGAAAATCTCCTTATCCGTGACTTTTTCTCCGGGTTTAACAACCACAAGCGCGCATCCGATTTCGCCCCACTGATCGTCTTTGATGCCGATCACGGCAACTTCAGCTACCTGGGGAAGCTCGAATATGACGTTTTCCACTTCTGCCGGATAGACGTTTTCCCCACCTGAAATGAACATGTCCTTTTTTCGGTCCACGATATAAAGGTCTCCATCTTCATCCATCCGGGCTAAATCACCGGTGTGGAACCATCCTCCGCTAAAAGCCTCACGGGTGGCATCCGGACGGTTCCAGTAACCCTGCAGAAGGTTGGGGCCCCGTATGATGAGTTCGCCCGGCCGGTCTACAGGCATATCCTTCAAGGCATCATCCACTACTCTGGCTTCAACGTGAAAAAGAGGACGGCCGATGGAACCCGCTTTTTTAAGGGCCAGGTCTTTTCGCAAGGTGGCGATGCTTGGGGCCGCTTCACTCATCCCAAAACCCTGCTGGAGAATGATGCCGGCCTCATGATACCGGCGAACCAGACTTACAGGGAGCGGTGCCCCGCCGCTCATGACGATACGGGTATCCTTAAACACTTCCGCGTCGAAATCCGGGTGCTGTATCAGAAATAAAAAAATGGCGGCCACTCCGAAAAAGAGCGTAATATACTCCTTTTTTAAGAGCTTCAAGGTGACCGCCGGATCAAAAACACGCTGGATAACGACGGTCCCTCCCACATAGATCATCGGAAGCGTAAAGAGTCCGATTCCGCCGATGTGAAACATGGGAAGAACCGAAAGGTTACGATCCTCAGGTTTGAAATTCATATCCACCATGAGATTGATCGCGTTATAAAAGGAAGCACCCTGGCTAAGAACAGCACCCTTAGGCCGTCCGGTGGTACCTGCCGTATACATGATGATATGAGGAGTATTTAAATCCGCGGATTTATCCGGGTCGGGAGCCATTTTTTCATGTTGCTCAACCATCGCCTCATATGAATCCGTCCATTGAACTGCGTCCTTACCGATAGCGATCATCCGTTTGAGATTGGCTTGCTTCGTTAAGATTGCCGCGGTCTCGGCAAACTGGGTGTCGAAAAAAAGCGTCTCCATTCCGCTGTCGGTGATATTGAAGACCAATTCCACCGTCGAGAGCCGCCAGTTTAAAGGGACCAGGATTAAGCCGAGTTTTGCCGAAGCAAAGATCACTTCAATATACTCGATGCCGTTAAACGCCAGAATCCCGCATCGATCGCCGTGCTTTAACCCCATGGCCTGAAGTGCATGCGAAAGGCCGTTGACCCGCAGATCGAGTTCGGCGTACGTTATCCGCCGGTCTCCGTCAACCAAGGCTTCCTTATCAGCGCTGAGCTGTCTTCTTTTCGTCAGCCAGAATCCGATCCCCTGAGCGTGCATGGCGCGCTTCTCCCCGTCTTTTAAAACAGATCAGGTAAACAGTTTTTTCATTACGCCGGCCATATGGTGCGCAAAATTGATTACGGTCTGAAGGCCTTCCGTATCCTTTTCCGCATCCCGGGCACCGCCTGCTCCGGCCATCCCGACGTTCCAGTAGGTTGACCCCGGAACAATCATCCCGTTAAAGAAAAACCAGAGAAGGAGCTGGGAAAAGGCCAGGTTATGCCCTGCCCGCCTGGCCACGGTAATCGGACCGCCCACCTTTCCTGAAAAAAATTTATCGCTCCAGTAGGATACAAACGTGGCACGGGCCAGAAGCGCCATCATCTGTGGAACCACGGAACTCAGGTAAACCGGAGAGCCAAGGATGATCCCTTCCGCTTTGCGCATTTTATCAAAAACATCATCGAAGTCATCCCCTTTAATCGAGCACCGCCCCTTGTGTTTCCTGGCACAGTCATAACATCCGGTACAGGGCTTGATTTCTTTACCGCGCAGAGAAATCAGCTCGGTTGCAATCCCTTCTTCCTCCAACACTTTCAAAGCCGTCCTTACATAGTGGAGCGTGTTGCTTTTTGCCCTAAGACTTCCGGCAATACCGATGACTTTCATCGTCATGCGCCTGCTCCTTTCATCATTCCTATTCCAGGTCGCTTACCAAAACCAGGGACTGGGCCTGGCAAACCAGCTCTCCGGCAGGGTCGGCACAAGAACCCCGCAAGTTCACCAAATCTTTTTCCGGTCTCAATCGAATGATTTCCACCGTTGCCGTAATTTCATCTCCGACATAGGCCGGGGCCGGAAAATGCAAATTTTGCTTTAACCAGTTGGTTCCCCGCCCGGGCAACCGGGTCCCCAGAAGATCCGAAAACATGCCGCTGAGAAGAGGGCCCGGGATAAGACAGTCGGAAAAACCGTTTTCTCGGGCAAATTCCGGATCGCTAAAGAGCGGATTCGCATCTCCGGTTAAATCGCTGTATTCAGCCACATCTTCTTTGGTAAAAGTTCGCCTATCATTTGCGGATTGGCCGATCTTCAAATGCTTCAACACCCGGGCCCCCGGCCTCCCTGAGACCAAGAACGCTTTATCGATACCCGGAAATCGCCCTTTCCGCCCCGGCAAACAGACCAGGGTCTTCCCATCGCATGCCGGATTTCCATCCGGTAGATGAATCGTGGTTTTGATTTCAATCGGTTCCTTCTCAGTCCGTATACGGGCGACTTCAAGCCGGACCGTAATTTCCGTGTGGGTATAGGTCGGATGTTGAAACATCATTTCCTGTTTAATCTGGAGTGTTCCCGGACCCGGGAATAAGGTGTTTAAAACCTTGTTAATAGTACTGTAAAGCAGCATCCCGTGGGCGACGGTCCTGCCGAAACGGGTTTTGGCTGAAAATTGGGGATCCACATGGATGGGGTTGTGATCCCGGGTAAGGGCGGCAAAACGGTCAAAATCCCTTTGAGAAAAGTGACGCTGAAAAGTTACGCTTTGTCCGGCTATGATTTCCATGGTCAAGCCTTTGTCTGATTGAGGATGATCTGAAATCGGCTATGGTTTAAAATGGCGCATGGCCTGGTTCATGCCGTCAATTCCATCATCGCTGGATATTGTTAAAATGAAATATGAATCAGGTATCAGAAATTTAGAAAAAAAGATACCCTTTGTCAAGGAAAAAAATAACGGTTTAAGACTCCTCGCCCTTCAGACCGAAAAGAATAAATTGAACGATATCTTTTGCCGTTTGCTCTGGAATACCGGCGTTTGGATCCGTGTTCCAAACGATCAATTTCAATGCGACAAAATGAGTAAATCCCATCAATGATCGGGCCAGAAGAACGGCCGGGAGATCGCGGATTTCTTTTTTGTGGATCCCCTGGTTCAGTCCGTGGATATATCCATGGGCCAATTTTTTATAATACCATAAGGCGACATCCCGGTTGATCATTTCGCACTCGGGGACCAGCCGATAGGCCTCACAATGTTTTTGGACAAAGCGAAAGAAGGCTAAAATACCCACCCGTTCCGCTTCGCGACGGTCCTCCATCCGCCCGGAATACCGCTCGATCTCCCTTCGCATCTCATGATTGATATATTTTACAAATCCTTCGATTAAATCGGCCTTGCTCTCAAAGTGCACATAAAATGTCCCCTGAGCCACTCCGGCTTCCCGGGTAATTTCCGCAATATTGGCCCGGTTGATACCCTGGCGCCCAAATGTTCTTTCGGCAGCCCGGAAAATGGCCATTCGGGTTTTTTCGCCCTTGCTTGTCGGTTCAATGTTTTTGGAGTGTAATGGAATAGGTTCGGGGAGTTCGAGAAGTTCTCTTTTTTTCGGCTTTTGCCATGGACAGGGACCGCTGATGCCGTTTTGCACAATATCGAGCATCAGATTAAGAACCTTCTCATGACTAAACCTTTCATCGCCGGATCCCCAATCCAGGGAATTGAAATAGCAGATCCCGACAAGTCCATAGGCCAGCATGTTGGCATCAAGCGGCAGGATGTGACCGGCCTGTGCCTCTGAACGAAGAAAATCTCTAAAATAACGGGCAATCGATTCATAATAGGCAATCGTGACGCGGTCGATCAACTCGGACTCCCCCAGAATCCGATGAAAAGCAAAATTGTTCCGGGTGTGGTTGTAAAGCAGTTTAAGGACCTCCCGCAAGCGGCCGTCAAAAGAAAGCCCTTCGATAACAAGCGATTCCGCCTGCGACATGAAACGGGAAATGATCAAATCGTTGAGTTCCAGAAAAACCTGATCCTTATTTTTGAAATACTGGTAAAAGGTCCCCATGGAAATGCCGCATCGCCGCGCAATTTCAGCTATCGAAGATCCGTAATACCCTTTGGCTTTAAACACTTCATGAGCGGTATCCAATATGGCAGCTCGGGTGGCCATCCCTTTTGGAGTCAATGTCCTGCCGCGCCGTTCCTTTTTGGGAAATTCAGTCATTATAAACTTTACTCCTGAATCATCTGTCAGATTTAATGAATTTATTATAAGATGCCGATTCGATCAATAAAAAATTGGCGATGGAATATAAGACCGTTTTTGACTTCATTCCTTGACACGTCGTGGGCCTTTTTTTATAGTTCGGGTGACTTTAAGGTAAAAAACCATCTGCAATTTATATGAAAATAACTCATACCCCTAAAAAATCATCCATCCTGTTGATGGTTGCCGGTGCAAAAGGCGCGGTGGGATCAACGGTCGGAGCGGCCGTGGCCGCCATGAAGAAAGATCCTGATGCCATATTCCCCTGTTTGACCACCTGCCGCCGCTTTTCCTCTTTTTTATCATCGTCTGAAATGCAAATGGTCGGATGGGACACCAACGATAAACCCCTTGAGGCGGCGATGGAAGAAAACGGCGTTTTACCGGACTCTCTCCGGAAAGAGCATATGGAAGGAATCGAGAAGATCATCATCCGAAAACCGCCTTCCTCAGCGCCTGACTTCAGAAATCAGGTAAAAAAATTAAAAGAGGATATGGCAGACTTCAGAAATGCTTTCCCGGAAGCCCACCCTGTCTTAATCAACCTTCTTCCGGCCTGTGATCGGATCGACCGGAAAAACATTGATGCCCTTTTCCGGGCAAACTCCAAGACGGCCAAATCTTTTCCGGATCTTCTTTATGCTATCGCTGCCGTAGAATCCGGGATTCCGGTAGTCAACTTCACTCCGAACGAGATTGAAGCTCCTGCTTTTCTTCTGGCGACTCAAAAAGAACGTGTCCCCATCACCGGCCGTGACGGAAAAACCGGACAGACCTACCTTAAAGTGGTTCTGGCTTCGGCACTGAAAGAGCGGCAATTTCATATATCGGGCTGGTACAGCTTAAACCTTCTTGGAAACGCTGATGGAAAAAATCTCATGGACCCGGAAAAGGCAGCCGGCAAACTGGCGAATAAAACCGCGGTTCTTGATGAGATTCTGGGGGCTTCGGAAGGAAAAGACTCTGCGCGCCCCTTTCACAGAGTGCATATCGACTATTATCCACCCAGAGGGGACGCCAAGGAAGCCTGGGATGTCATCGACTTTTCGGGCCTGTTCGGCCTTCCGATGAGCATTCGGGTAAATCTTCTCGGCCGGGATTCGATTCTGGCGGCCCCTCTTGTACTGGATCTTGCCCGCTGGATGGTTGCCCTTAAAGCAGCAGGTTTTTTCGGACCCGTCCCGCAGCTTGGATTTTACTTCAAGATGCCGGTAGGGGAAAATCCGCCGTTGACCTTCCAGGAGCAGGTAGCTGCCCTGGACCGCCTGGAAGAGGATTGCATGAAAAGGCTCATATTGAAGGGGAAATGAGAAATGGTTTTCGGTTACAGCACCAACGCTTTTGTAAAGTATTCCCTGGACAGGGCCATCGAATACATCGCTGAGCTTGGATTTAAAGGCGTGGAGATCATGGGGGACAGGCCGCACCTGTATCCGCCCGATTACGATGAAAATGCCTTATCCGCTCTAAAGAGCAAAATCGAGCGCGCCGGACTCAAA
>JAZDGS010000047.1:0-2263 GCA_043806755.1 Pseudomonadota bacterium
GGCCTTGAGGCACAACCCGGCGGAATCGATGGTGACGTTGGGCCGACTTTCATAAATAATGCCGATGACCCCCAGGGGGATTCGCATCTTGGATACTTCAAGACCGTTGGGACGCAGCCACGCTTTTACGGTGGAGCCGACGGGATCCGGCAGGGCTGCAATTGTTTTTAACCCATCCGCCATGTCGACAAGAGTTTGATCCTTTATGGTCAGCCGGTCCAGCATGGGCTTGCTCATCCCTGTTTCTTCGGCAAGCCGAAGATCCTTTTGATTTTCTTCTTTGATAAAGCCGCTTTTTTTCAAAATGGCATCGGCGATTTTCAACAGGGCCTCATCCTTCTTTCGGGAAGGGCAGGCAGCCATCTCAAAAGATACTCTTCTGGCGGCTTTCGCCATTTGAATGATGGTGCTTTCAACGGTCATGATACCCTCACATTGCATCGGGGTCTTAATAAAATGGAAAATGGATGGGATAACCGTTAGTCGATGGAGCTGATCACGAGATTGTCCCGGTGGATCACCTCATCATACGGCTTGTATCCCAACCGCTCTTTGATCTGGTTTGAATTTAAGCCCATAATTTTTCGAATATCGTCGGCGCTGTAATTCACCAGTCCGCTCCCTAGGATCTTTCCATCCTTGGAAAATCGCACGGGCGCTCCAAGCTGAAATTCTCCTTCAACGCCGATGATTCCGCTGGAAAGAAGGCTTTTTCCTCTTTTGATCACTGCGGTCGCTGCTCCGTCATCAATGTAAATCACCCCTTTGGGTTTCATATGAAAAGCAATCCAGGCTTTTCGGCTGTTGAGTCTGATCTCTTTTGGAACAAAAAAGGTTCCATGCTCTTTTCCCGTCATGATTTCGAGAAGAATGCCGGGTTTCGCGCCGTTGGCGATAATCATGGGGATGCCGGCGTAGGTCAATTTCTTTGCCGCCTCGATCTTACTCAGCATTCCTCCGGTTCCAAGGGCACCGGGGATTTTTCCTGCCATCGATTCGATCTCTCTTGTCATTTTCGACACCGTCGGAATCAAAGAAGCTTCCGCATGGGTTCTTGGATTTTGATCAAACAGACCGTCGATATCGGTCAGAACAATGAGAAGATCGGCATCCATCAGCAGGGTGATGAGTGCAGCCAGGTTGTCGTTGTCTCCGAATTTGATATCCTCCACGGATATGGTATCATTTTCATTGATGATGGGGATGATCTTCCAGGACAGAAGGGTGTAAAGCGTATTTCTGGCATTGAGATACCGTTTTCGGTTTGAAAGGTCGTCGCTGGTCAAAAGAATTTGAGCGACCTTTTTTTGATACCGTGAGAAGGCTTTTTCGTATTCCATGATCAGGCCTGCCTGGCCGACAGCCGAGGCGGCCTGCCGTTTGGGCAACTCGTCCGGTCGTTGTTGGAGTCCGATTTTCTTGATGCCGTAAGCCATGGCTCCGGATGAGACCAGAAGCACTTCGATTCTTTGGCCGATGAGTTTACAGATCTGTCCGGTGATGGATCGGATACGGGTGACGTTAAGGCCGTTTTCTTCGGTGAGGGTTCCGCTTCCCACCTTAACCACAATGCGTTTGGCGCATTTAATATAATGGCTTCTATCCGTTTCCATCGTGTTGATCGCGCATTTCAGATAACCGGTTTATGAGTTCATCGATACCTAGTCCGGTCCGGGCGGAAATGAGCAGGATCGGAATGTCCGGTATTGCATTTTGGAAGGCCGTTGCCGCCGGACCCGTTTCGGGCAAGTCCATTTTGGTCAATACCACCAATTGTTTTTTTTCGGAAAGGGATCGACTGTAGAGGACAAGCTCTTTGTTGACGGTTTCATAGTTATGAATCGGATCATGAGGATCGATAGTGGACGCATCGATTAAGTGAACAAGCACGTGGGTTCTTTCGATATGCTTTAAAAACTGTATCCCGAGTCCGGCCCCCTGATGAGCCCCTTCGATCAGACCCGGAATATCCGCCACAACAAAAGGGTTCCCGTTTTTTGGGAAGACCATCCCCAGGTTTGGAATCAAGGTGGTAAAGGGATATGCTCCGACTTTAGGTCTGGCGGATGAAATGGCTCGGATCAGAGTCGACTTGCCGGCATTGGGTAACCCGATGATCCCAACATCGGCGATAAGCTTGAGTTCGAGCTTGATGATCAGTGTCTGCCCTGGTTTTCCGGGCTGTGCAAACTTCGGGGTGCGGTTGGTAGAGCTCTTGAAATGGAAATTTCCCCGCCCGCCCATACCTCCTTTTGCGATGATA
>JAZDGS010000048.1:0-2197 GCA_043806755.1 Pseudomonadota bacterium
TGAAAAAAATAAATCCCAAACCGCTCAGTTCAAGCTTCATTTTTCCTCCGATTTTTTTGCTCTCTGTCAAGTAGGTGGACGCTGTCGCATATCATAATCCGCAACCTGTGATCATTTGCCATCGTGGCTTGTTTCTGCTTCACTGGATTCTTTCAAATGATAAATGAAATGATAAAAAAGATTAAGAAGTCTCTTTTTCCAATCGGATTGAGCGAAAACATGAATTGTATATCGGCATCATCTGGGACCAAAGATATGGGGGCATGTAATTATCATGACCGACGAGTTTTAATTATCGGAAAGAGGATGAGCTGTCAATTGGGATTTCATCGGCAGATCTCTGCAATTTTGGCCGATTTGGGCATAAAAAGAGGATATCATGATCTTTGGGCAGATCAAAATTTTTTATTAAAAAAATGTTTAGCCAATCAGAAATCTAAAAAATCTTTGAAAGGGTTGGAAATAGGGTTGGAAATGACGAAAAACAGAAATAAAAAGGACTTAGAAAAATTATCTAAGCCCTTGATATTATTGTGGTAGCGTAGGCTGGATTTGAACCAACGATCTTCGGATTAACAGACCCGGACCAGAAGGCCTTTAAGATAATCCCCTTCGGGGAAATTGAGGGCTACCGGATGATCGGAAGGCTGGCTGACGCGGCGGATAATCCGGGCATCCCGGCCGGCATCCAAAGCGGCGCCCGCCACGACTTTTTGGAACAGATCGCTTTCCATGTGGCCGGAGCATGAAAACGTGAAGAGCAACCCGCAAGGGTTTAACAACTGAAAAGCCAGCATATTGATATCCTTATACCCCCGGCTTCCCTGTTTAAGATGGCTTTTCGATTCGATGAATTTGGGAGGGTCAAGAATCACAATGTCAAACCGGTGTGAGGATTCGCGGAATCGGCGTAAGACCTGAAAAACGTCGGCTTCCAAATATGTTACTTTTTCAGAGGTAAATCCGTTGATATCGGCATGCTCTTTTGCAACAGACAACGCGTTTTTTGACGTGTCGATATGCGTGACATGCTTCGCTCCGCCTTTCAGGCACCAGATGCCGAATCCGCCGGTATAGGAGAAGGCGTTTAACACGTCGGCGCCATGGCTATAATCCGCGACGGCCATCCGGTTTTCCCTTTGGTCAAGGTAAAAACCGGTCTTGTGCCCCTTGTAAACATCCACCAGGAATCGGGTGTTTCCTTCTTTGATTTCGATCGGATTCGGCGGGGATAGACCGCAGAGAACTCCGGTTGCCGGGGGAAGCCCTTCTTTGCGGCGGACATCCACATCAGAGCGCTCGAAGATCCCTTTTGAGGGAAAAATTTCATTTAATGCCGAAATGATCTCGTTCTTCCAGAATTCGGTGCCGGCCGTGAGGAATTGGCAGACCAGGAATTCTCCGTATCGGTCAACAATGAGTCCGGGGATGCCGTCCGACTCGGCGTTGACCATACGGAAGGCGGTGAATTGATGACTGGAGGTCAGCGTTCGGCGGGCTTCAACCGCCCGCTTGAGCGTAAGAAAGAAAAAAGATAGGCCGATTTTTTCACTTGAAGAAAAAGTCCAGATGCGGACCGGGATCTGAGAGGTCGGGGAATAGGCGCCAAAAGCGAGCCATTTTCCTTCCGATGAAAGAACCTCAACCGTTTCCCCGGTTTGAGGGGAGCCCTCGATCAATTTTATCGCACCTGAAAAGATCCATGGATGGCGTCGAAGGACCGACTTTTCGCGCCCCGGCTTTAGGATGACGGAGGGCATCGCTTCAAATTACGATCCTGCTTTTTTTTCGCTTTTAGGTTTTTTCTTGGGCCGGCTTTTGCCAAAAGTCCCCCTGACAATTTTCCCTTTTTTTGATCTCTGGTCGCCTTTCCCCATATACGTTTCCTCCTTTAAAAATTCGTTCAAATCATGCATTATCCGTCATGCAACATAGCACAGGAATCGGAATTCGACGCCTCATTATCAGTAACAAAGAAGAATGTCAAACCGGGTATCCATCGGTCCAAGGGATTTCCCAGGGTTGGTGTTGACGACCGACCTGATTCTGATCTAAGCTGAAACACTACTGTGAGGTGAATCTTGGCTAAATCCGCCGATCAAGGCAGAAAAAAAGAGACCCGCGTCGGGAAGCTGCGCATTGCCGACCACTGGAATGCGATCAGCATCATAGCCAGTTCGCAAGCCAATCCACTCAA
>JAZDGS010000049.1:0-12675 GCA_043806755.1 Pseudomonadota bacterium
GTGGACAGGAGTTGTTTAAAGCTCTCGTATTTCTCCTAGAAAAAGGATTTGTCTGCTCGGCTCCCGTCCGCCGGGATGAATCGCTTGGGAAAAAAATCGAAAAAGTTCTTCATGACGACAGGGGTGCTCGACTTTCAGAAAGCTGCTCGAAGAGAAATACATGCAGCTCGTTTCCCTTGATCTGCACGGGATAGGTTTTAATGGGCTTTGGCGCAGGACCATAAATGGGTTTCCCGTCGAAACCATAGGTCGATTTCCCCACGCTGCAGCACTGAATGGTTCTTGTGCCCGGCACCGGATCGAGTCTTCTATGGCCGACATGGGTGCAGCGATTTTCGAAAGCCCGATACTGTTTATCTTCACCATAGATCACCAAAACCCGCCCTGGAAGATTTTTTCCTTCATACCGCATCGCATTTCCCGTGTTTTGCAATTCGGGAGTCTTGTTCAAATCGATGATGAGCGTTCCTGAAGAAACGTTCCAGCCGGCTTGACGTTTCGATTTGGGAGTGGCTGGAATACCGAAAAGACGCTGGAAAAACCCCCTTTTCAAAAACCGAACTTCCATTTTCGTTTTCTCTCCTTTCTTTTTCCTCGAATCATGTTTCTCGTGACCGTCTGCGGTCGCGTAAGGGCGCATTCGTTGACGGTTTCTCCTTGATGTATTCCACAAAACCGCGGATGCTGTTTTTTAAGAAAAAGATCTCCCGCTTTTGGACCCGATCATCCATCTGATACAGCCCCTGCAACAACTCGTCCGCGCCGATCAGTTTATCAAAAGAGGCATCGACCGGATCCGTCTTGGTCCTGCTGTTGATGACCTTCTCGATGATATCCTCCCACAGCAATAGCTGACGCCGATGGATTCTAAGAAGGTCGGCTCCATTTTGATGCATTCCGTAATGACCGCAACATATCCGAAACGGATTTTTTTTTATCAGGCAATCCAGACTCCTTAAGAAGGTCTGAAAAAAGAGCCGGGGCGGTGTGGCCGGCCGGATGTAGGGATGATCCGTTTCAATGGGAAGGACCACGCCACCGGCCTCTCCTGAAAAAAGGATATCCCCAAACAGATAACCGACATGGTGCCCGGCATGTCCCGGGGTCGGAATCGGAATGATCGTCTCGGATCGTAATTCCTCTATGCTCACCATGCGATGGGCGGGAACCGGCTGAACCGGGCCGTATGCCTCGCCCATTTTTCCCAAAGTGTTGACGGTTCCTTCCCACAAGTGTTTTGGATCGATCAGATGAGGGATTGCCGCCGGGTGGCAAACAATCCGGCTTTCAGGAAAGCGGTTTGAAACCTGGCCGATCCCGCCGGCATGATCCAGATGGATATGTGTCAATAAGATGAAATCGAGTCGCCCGACGAAGTTTTCATCGAGCGCATCACATAACGCTTCCGACGTAGATGCCGGGCCGACATCTACGAGAAAGGAAACATCTCCCCGGAACAGCCATGCCCCGATGAACTCGTCAAATCCCTCAATCGGCGGAATCAGCGTGATAAGAGAAAGGCGGCTGGTGACGTGATCGATCTTAAAATTCAACGACGATTCTTTCCTGTGTTTTGCACCATTGAAAATTGCAGATGTCCCGATTCCCAGACCCGGACCAAATCCGAAGAAACGATGGTGGATTTCTTAGAAGGAAATTTCTTTTTTATGATACTCGTTAAATACCCGATAAAAGCTTCTGTGTTCATTGATCGTTACGGTAAGCTGCCGTTCAAGTTCCTTCATATGCTTAATATTGAAGATCACATTCACGCTTTTCTGAAAGGCCGTCATCTGGTCCATGGTCCGGTACGTCCGGCTGATCAGAGCCACCACCATCTTCCTTCGAACGGTCATGTTCAGTCCTTCCACATATGCCAGCACGCGATTTTGATCAGGATTGTCGGTATCAAAAAATTCATCCAGAATAACCAGATGATAGACATGATACCACATGCTTCGCAACGCATCCCTGCCGTTCTCGGAATCGATGATATGAAATCCCATCCCATGGAGGGTCTCGATTGCCGTCTTTTTCAGAGCGATATCCGAGATGCAGATTAGCGCCGTTTTCTCTCCGGTATTGACAAAATCGAAAGGCTTTTCCGAAGCATCATAATCCTCTGCTTCCTCTTTTGAGCCTTTCCTGCCTGACGCCGCCGGCTCTTTGGTATCGATACGAACCTTTTTTTTACATTTTGGGCATGAAAACGAGGAATTCGCCGAATCCGCAATTTTTTCATCGGGAATCCGATACTTGCTTTTACATGACGGGCAGGTGATCTCCATAACTGCTCCTTTGCTTTTTTATCGACGCCATCACTGAGAACTGGATGTTTTATAATTTTTATCCAGTTCGAGCTTTTGAATATCAGTTGTCGCTTCTCCGCGTGAGCTTTTCACGGAGTCAATGCCGCGTCCGACCACTCCCCTCCGTGACGAGTAAGCCAATGCCATCTCTTCCGTAACCAACCCGGCCTCATAAAGGCTGACGATGTAGTCATCAAAGGTAGTCATGCCGAACGGTCTTCCCGCCTGCATCATCTCGTAGAACGTCTTCCCTTCCGATTCGCCGTGGAGAACGGCATCTTTGACCCTGATATTTGAGCGAAGGATTTCAAATGCGGCTACACGACCCCCGCCGACTTTGGGAAGAAGCCGCTGACATACGACCCACCGGATCACTTCCGAAAGGCGGATCCTAACCTGCCTCTCCTCCTCGGTCGTAAACATACCGAGAATACGGCTGATCGTCTGTCCGGCATCAACCGTGTGGAGAGTGGTAAAGACCAGATGCCCGGTTTCGGCGGCGGTTAATCCGATTTCGACGCTTTCCCGGTCCCGCATTTCACCCACCAGGATGACTTTCGGCGCCTGACGCAGAGCAGCCCTCAGCCCATGGGCAAACGTATCGAAGTCGGTCCCGAGTTCTCGCTGGTTGAACGTGCATTTTTTATGGGAGTGCTGATACTCGATGGGGTCTTCCAGGGTCACCACGTGCACGGATTTTCTTTCATTGATGTCCTCGAGAATAGCGGCCAGTGAGGTCGTTTTTCCGGTTCCCGTTGCTCCGGTAAAAATGACGACGCCGTTTTTCTCCTTTGCTATTTCATAGAAGGAGTCCGGCAATTTGAGTTCATTGATGGTCGGAACTTTGGATTCGAGTTTCCTCAGAACAATAGAATAGTTCCCGGTTCTGGAGAAAATATTCACGCGGAACCGGGCTTTTGTTCCGAGGTGATAGGAAAGATCGCAGGATCCATGGGTGATGAGCGCTTCCGTGAGCCGGCGATCCCAGTTGATTAAATTCAGCCCCAACATTTCGGTCTGATACGGAGTCAGCTTTTTAATTTTTGGCTCCATGTCGACCGGTACCAGCTCGCCGTAGGCTTCAACCTGGAGGGGTTTCCCAACCGTAAAGTTCAGATCCGAAACCCCTTCATGGGATTCGAGCATCTGGGAAAGGATGTAATCAATTTCCTGTTTTTTCATGGATACCCCTTTTCAATTCGGGTTAGACCTCCGTGAAATCGGCCGGTGCCTCCTTGATGTACGGTCTGAATCTCGCTTTATCATTGGCTTTCATGTACGCCTCGTCCGCACTGATCCATCCTTTGCTGTACAAATCCATAATAGCATCGTCCAAGAGCTGCATCCCGTATTTCTTTCCGGTTTGCATCATGGAGGGGATCTGGTAGGTTTTGGCTTCCCGGACTAGGTTTCGAACCGCCGGTGTGGCTATTAAGATCTCCAGGGCGACGCATCGGGCTTTCCGATCGATCCGTTTGAAAAGGACCTGTGCGATGATGGCCCGTATGCCATCCGCTAAAGTCGAACGGATCTGCGGCTGCTGATGGGAAGGAAAAACTTCGATGATCCGGTCCACTGTTTTGGCGGCACTCGTGGTATGAAGCGTTGCAAAGACGAGGTGTCCGGTGGATGCCGCCTCGATGGCCAACGAAATGGTTTCCAGATCTCGCATTTCTCCGACCATAATGATATCCGGATCCTCGCGCAACGCCCCTTTCAAAGCGGCATGGAACGATTTGGTATGAACACCGACCTCCCGGTGGTTGATGACACAGTTCTGGCTCGTATGAACAAATTCGATCGGATCCTCGACGGTGATGATGTGGTCCTTGCGCATCTGGTTGGCTTTATCGACGATCGCAGCAAGCGTGGTCGATTTTCCGCATCCTGTCGGCCCGGTAATGATGACCAGTCCTCTTGGCAGAAGGGCGAGCTTGGAGATGACGGGGGGAAGCCCAAGCTGTTCCGGCGTCATGATGACGCTTGGAATCTCCCTGAAAACCGCTCCGATGCCGTTTTTCTGCATAAAATAATTCGCCCGGTACCGGGCAAGGCCAGGAATTTCATATGCGAAATCCACATCACCTGTTTCTTCAAACACCTTCACCTTTTCCTCGGGGGTGATTTCATATAGCATGCTCCTTAAATCGTCACTGTCGAGCACTTTATATTTGATCCGTTCAAGATCTCCCCGAATCCGAATAATCGGCTGCTGACCAGACACGAGGTGAAGGTCCGAAGCCCCCTGCTCATGCATCAATTTGAAAAAAGCATCAATTTTCGCCATAAATCATCCCTCAATGATTTCTTTACCTGTTGACATGCCGGGATTATATAAATGGTTTATCCCTGAACCGTTTTTGTTCGATTTCAAGTAAGGCAATTGTCATGTGTCGTCCAAAATGATCGGGTTCCGTTCATAACAGGGACGTGGAAAGCCGCATGAGGCTGCTCACAATAAACGTTCGAAGGAAAATAACGCATAAAAAGACAACGATGGGAGAAAAGTCAAACCCTCCGAATCCGATCGGAAGCCTGGACCGTATGGGATAAAGGATCGGCTCGGTTATATTGTGGATAAATCGGACGATCGGGTTAAACGGATCCGGATTCACCCAGGACAATACAGCCCGGGCGATCACAATCCACATGAAGAGAAGCAGTACAATATCGATCACCTTGGCCAAGCCCAACATCAGGTAACCGAACATAAACATCGCAACAGAGCCTCCTTGTTCTATGGATCGGCCATGGTAGGACCCGATAGAATCGATCAAAAATGACGGGCCTCTTTGATTTTCGTCTAAAATTACATATATTATCGGATATAAGTCAAGCTGTTTCGTGCAAAGCAATTGACAGGGCGACGGTGCAACGCTAAAACATCGCCACTTTAAAGTGGGAGAAAGACCGTATGTTAAAGCCAACCTTTCAGATCGGATTGATCGGCGGCGGGAATATGGGGGAAGCCCTTATCGCCGCCCTGATCCACTCTCATACAGCTGAACCATCGGCCATCTGGGTTAGCGATGTAGATAAAAGCCGACTCACTCGACTTCAGAAAGCTTACGGGGTCAAAAGCACCAGCGACAACACCGAATTGTATCTCAGCTGCGATATTGTTGTTCTTGCGGTCAAGCCTCAGCAGATGGAGAAGGTTCTTTCCCAAATCGTTTCAAAACAGCCTGGAAGGTCGGTCAAAAAGAAACGGATTATTTCGATTGCCGCCGGGGTGCCGATCAAAAAAATCGAGGGGATCCTGTATGCCGGTTTGAAAGAAAGTGAAAAAAAGCGGCTTCCCATCATAAGGGTCATGCCGAATACACCCGCACTCGTATTGTGCGGCATGAGTGGGATGAGCGCCAACCGGCATGCGTTGGCAGACGACATCCGTATTGCCCGTAAGATTTTAGGCGCCATCGGTCATGTGATCGAATTTCCCGAAAGAGATTTGGATTCGGTGACGGCGCTCTCCGGTTCCGGTCCGGCGTATATTTTTTATTTCGTCGAATCCATGATCGAAGCCGGGTCCCGGATCGGCCTTAGACCGGAAGATGCGAAAACACTGACCCTGATGACGCTTAAAGGTGCCCATGCGCTTCTGGAAAATCGTCATGAAAGTCCGGAAGAATTGCGCCGAAAGGTGACCTCTCCGGGCGGAACAACCGAGGCGGCTCTCAGCATTCTGGAAAAGCGGCGCGTTAAGGATGCAATCATCAACGCCGTTAAAGCGGCTGCAAAGCGGGCAAAAGAGCTCAGCCGGTAATTGAAATGTTGACAGGAAAGATGGGGTATTTATATTAAGTCCCTAAAAGATGTGAGATTTCAGCAGCATCAGACATGAATCCCTGTATGTGGCAGGTGATCATATAAACGTCAGGATGCCTGTGGCTAAGCTGAATTCGAATATGGATGCAAGAAAGAAAGATGCTTACCGAGACCGTATCATACTCTGCTGCTTTGCTTGCAGGGCTCTTGTCGTTTCTTTCCCCATGCATTCTCCCTCTCATTCCGGCGTATTTTACGTTTATCACCGGCTTTTCTCTTGAAGAGCTCGCCTCCGGTGACGCCAAAATTCGAAAACGCGTTGTTATTTCTACGATTTCTTATGTCCTGGGATTTTCATTCGTATTCATTCTAATGGGGGCTACGGCATCTTTTTTAGGAAATGTTTTGTTCAAATACAGGGATATCGTCAGAATTATGGGGGGCGTTTTCATCGTTGTCCTGGGGATTCACCTGACAGGCGCCGTTCGGATTAAACTCCTTGATGTTGAAAAGAGAATTCATCCGGAGCATAAGCCCCTTCATGCCCTTGGCACGTTTGTCGTCGGCATGGCCTTTGGTGCCGGATGGAGCCCATGCATCGGACCGATGCTCGGTTCAATCCTGATTTTAGCCGGAAATCAGGAAACAATCCGGGAGGGGATGCTGCTTTTGGGGGTTTATGCCGCAGGATTGGCTGTCCCTTTTATAGGGATATCCTTTTTCATCCATTATTTTTTAAATGTCATCCGAAAAGCGAAAAACGCACTTCACTATGTTCATATGCTGGCAGGTGTTCTTCTCATCGTTGTCGGATTGTTGCTGATTGTCGACAAGTTGAATTTATTAAACGTATCAGGATGAAACAGATGCGATTCAAATGGATTTCGATTGGTTTGATTCTTTCTTTTTGCGTCTTTCTGTCGATGGATACCGCTGTTGGACAGGGAAAGGGGAAGGGGATCGCATGGTACTCCTATGACAAAGGGATGGCGATGAGCCGGGAAGAGAGTAAAAAGATATTCCTGTATTTTTGGGCAGAGTGGTGCGCATACTGCGGCAAAATGACCAGGGAAACCTTCGCCGATGTTTCCATCACCGATTACTTGAATAACCACTTCATTTCCATCAAGGTCGACTTTGACAGAGAAAAAAAACCGGCATCCGAATTCGAGATTCGAGGCCTTCCATCCACATGGTTCATCTCGGAGAAAGGGGACCGGATTGGAAACCGACCCGGATTTATATCAGCACAGGATCTGCTTCCGATGCTCAAATATATTCATTCCGATAGCTACAAAACCATGACGCTGAAGACTTTTTTAAAACAGATGTGACACCATCGGAGAATGGAGAGCGCAGAGCGGGGAAGAAAAGCCATCGATCTATCAGCCCTTGAAACCCTCCTTAAGCACGTTGAGGCGGCGGCTCCTTCCAGGGACCAGGACGTCGAGCCTGCCGTTGTGTTTCTTCTTCTTTTCGGTGAGACAGAACCACATCTGATGGCGGTATTAAAAACCGATACAAAAGGATATCCATGGCGCAATCAGGTGGCGTTTCCGGGTGGGCATATCGATCAGGGTGATTCAAGCCCGGAGGACGCTGCGTTCAGGGAACTCGAGGAGGAACTCGGCATCCGGCGCAGTCAGGTCCGCCTGATCGGTTCACTCGGCCATTTTCAGACCATCAACAAGAGGGAAATTCAGGTCTTTACCGGAATATGGGATGGAAACGGACCGATCCGGTTCGATCCTTCGGAGATCTCGCGGGTTTTCAGTATTCCACTGAAGGAGCTGCTTCATATCCATCACGATCGGCGATACCATGGACGGATACCGTCCGTAGGAGAGCTGATTTATCCCTATCAGGATCTGGTGATCTGGGGGTTGACCGGTAGAATCATCCACTTCCTCTTGGAGCAGTTTTATCCACACTTTATAAAACCTGATCCACCCGCCGGAAGCGGTTTAGAATAGATCCCGAAAGAAGGAAATTTCGGGCGCAAGAAGAGAAGATGGTGGATTTAAAAACGCCCTGTGATCAGTCGAACCATCCGGATCGACGTCCGAACGATGACGATTCCGCTCAACAGAATTAAAAGTGAAGGGACCCAAGCGTATCCGTGATACCGTTGAGTATCTAATGAAACCGATATGCCGACAACGCTAAAAAGAAAAACGGCGAACATGAGGAAAAGCAGCATCATGCAGGTCGTCACAGAATCATACCAGGGAATAATGATTTTTCGAAATACAGGGTCTTTTTTCAAGCCCATTTCAAGGAAACTCCCAAATCCGGTTGAATTGTTTTTTAATCCCGCGATTCGTGGTAATAAAAGTCTATGCGACGATTTGGAGAAAATCAAGACTCGGCAAAATCATCTTCGCATCGGCTTTGCAATATGTTTTTTTGCCATTGTGATCCATGGATGCATAATGACATCTAAAGATCATATCATCCCCGCCATACCAAACGCGTATCCGGAAGGAACCATTATCTCAGGACAAACCGGCATGCCGGTTTCCTTTGAATCCTTGCTCAGCGATCTTTCCGATACCCGCATCGTGTATATCGGAGAATCTCACACCCGCGCGGATCATCATGAAATTCAGTTCAAGCTGATCCAATCGCTTGCCAAAAAAGACCCTGAATGGGCGGTGGGGATGGAGATGTTCGATTACACCTACCAGAATATTCTCAATCAATGGTCCGATGGAAACCTCGATGAAAAGAGCTTTTTGGAAAAATCTCACTGGTATGCCAACTGGAGATACGATTTCGAATTGTACCGGAACATTTTGCTGTATATCCGGGAAAGCAGGCTCCGGCTCCTTGGATTGAACATTCCGTTTCATCTCCCCCCAAAAATCGCCATCGGCGGAATTGAGAGCCTCTCCCCGGACGAAAAAAAGCATCTGCCGTCGAAGATCGATACGACCAATCCGGATCACCGGACGTACGTATCGGACATATTCAAGGGGCATCAAATTAAAGGGCGAAACGATTTTGAATATTTTTATCTTGCACAATGTGTATGGGAGGATGCCATGGCCGAACGGATCGCTTCCGGTTTAGAAGGGAAAAAGATGATCGTTTTGGCCGGAAACGGGCATATTCTCCGCAAATTTGGAATACCGGACCGGACATTTTCCCGAACCCGGAGTCCATTTCGCACCATCTACCTCGCCTCCAAAGAGGGCGAAACAGACCTTTCTTACGGGGACTATATCTGGATAACCCCCTGAGAAAAAACCAAAACATTTTATCCGGCAAACCAAACTGAACGCGGAAATCCGATCTCTTTATTTTTCCACAACATATGGAACTTTTTATTTGACACACAACAATATGTTGTGATAGAGAAAAAACTCGCATTGCAAAGGGAATGGCCAAATAAAGATAAGAGATCTTTATGCCGCGAGCCCCGATCCCGCTGTATTTCATCAACAAACGATTATTAAACGCCAAAATCTAAAACAGAAGCAGCCGCCAAGTGCGGTTTTTCTTCTCAGAGGAAGGGATTTAGCGAGGGGTTTCGGCGCTCGGAATCGACAGGAAAGTCGAATCGAAAAGAGGTGAAACGGTGTTTGAGCAGATTAAGAAACGGGATGGAAGGATCGCGGAATTCGATTCGCTGAAAATCACGGCTGCCGTCGCCAAGGCCGGAAAAGCCACCGGTGAATTCGGCGAAAAGGAAGCGAAAAAACTGACCCTTCGTGCGCTGACTCTGGCCCATGAGCTTCGCCTGAGCCCTCTTCCGGAAGTGGAAGAGATCCAGGATATTGTGGAGCGGGTTCTGCTCGATTCACCCTATTACAAAACAGCTAAAGCCTATATCATCTACCGGGAACAGCACGCTCAGATTCGACGCATCGCCACCATGGAAAATCTGGATCTCGTCGATCACTATATCCAGAGGGAGGACTGGAAGATCAAGGAAAACAGTAATATGTGCTATTCACTGCAAGGGCTGAACAACTACATTTCATCAGACATTACCTCCGAATACTGGCTCAATAAGATTTATCCACCCGAGATCCGGGAAGCTCATAAAAGCGGCGATTTCCATATCCATGACTTAAGCCTGTTATCTGTTTACTGTGTCGGATGGGACCTGAAAGACCTGCTCGTTCAAGGATTCAAGGGTGTGGAGGGAAAAGTCGAAAGTGCCCCTCCCAAACACCTCAGATCGGCGTTGGGGCAAATCGTCAACTTCTTCTATACCCTGCAGGGGGAAGCCGCAGGAGCCCAGGCCATTTCCAATTTCGATACACTGCTGGCTCCGTTTGTCCGATATGACAGACTAAATGGTAAAGAGGTCAAACAGGCGCTCCAGGAATTTGTCTTTAACATCAACATTCCTACCCGGGTCGGATTTCAGACCCCCTTTACCAATCTGACGATGGACTTAAACGTTCCTTCCACACTCAAAAACCACCCGGTAATCGTCGGCGGAAAGGAGCAAACGGAAACATACTCCGAATTTCAGGCGGAGATGGACATGATCAACCGGTTCTTCGCCGAAGTGATGATGGAAGGCGACGCCAAGGGACGGGTTTTTACTTTCCCGATTCCCACATACAACATTACGGGCGATTTTGACTGGGACAACTCCAACCTGGAGATGATCTGGAAAATGACCGGGAAATATGGAATTCCCTATTTTTCCAATTTCGTGAACTCCGACATGTCGCCTGAGGATGCACGATCCATGTGCTGCCGGCTTCGGCTGGACAACCGGGTGCTCTTAAAAAGAGGAGGCGGTCTTTTCGGAGCAAATCCCCTCACCGGATCCATCGGTGTGGTTACAATCAATTTGCCCAGAATCGGTTATCTGGCCTCAGACGAAAAGGCATTTTTCAAGAGGCTGGAAGAGCAGATCAACCTAGCCGTAAAAAGCTTGTCCATCAAGCGAAAAGTGCTGGAGCGATTTACCGAAGAAAACCTTTACCCGTATTCAAAATTCTACTTAAGGGATGTCAAACGGCACTATGGCTTATACTGGAAAAACCATTTCTCTACCCTGGGCATCATCGGAATGAACGAGGCCTGCATCAATCTATTGGCCGAGAGCATCGTCACTCCCGCCGGTCAGCAGTTTGCCGTCAGGACGTTAGAGTTCATCAGGGAAAAAATAACCCGGATTCAAGAAGATACCGGCGATATTTTCAACATCGAAGCCACCCCGGCTGAAGGAACTTCCTACCGGCTGGCCATGATCGATAAAAAACGTTTTTCCGATGTTATTTGCGCCAATGAAAAAGAGTTCCGGAATGGAGCCGCGCCGTATTACACGAATTCCACCCATCTCCCGGTCAATTTTACAACCGATATCTTCGAAACCCTTAAACTTCAGGATTCGCTCCAAACGAAATATACAGGTGGAACCGTCCTTCATATCTTTTTAGGGGAGCAGGTCACCGATGTGGAGGCTATAAAAAGCCTGGTGAAAAAAATCGCCACCAACTACCGCCTCCCCTACTTTACATTAACCCCGACGTTTAGCGTCTGTCCGTCCCATGGGTATTTGATCGGAGAGCAGCATCAATGCCGATCCTGCAGTCAGGAAACCGAAGTGTATTCCCGGGTGGTCGGCTATTTAAGACCTGTCAAGCAATGGAACGATGGAAAACAAGCCGAATACCGGATGAGAAAAACCTTCAAAGTGGCTTGAGCCGGGCGGCGTTACCAGTTATGATATTCGGAGGATTACAAACCACTTCCCTCATCGATTATCCCGGGAAAGTGAGTTGTGTCTTATTTTTTTTAGGATGCAATTTTAAATGCCCCTATTGCCACAACCCGGATCTGGCAGCCGGAAAATCCCCAGTTGACACTCTTGAAGAAAAATCGATTTTCAATTTCTTAAAAGAACGGACCGGATTTATCGACGGAGTCGTATTATCCGGAGGCGAGCCGACCCTTCAAAACAGCCTCTTGGATCTTTGCCTGAAGATCAAAGCAATGGGTTTTTCGGTGAAACTCGATACGAATGGAAGCCGCCCCCATGTCCTCTCCCATCTTTTTGAAAATGATGCGCTTGATTATGTGGCAATGGACATTAAAACAGATCCGCTTGATTATGGGATCCTGGTTGAAAACCGATTGATCAACAGCGAGATCCTGTCCAGTATCCGGATCATCATGGAATCCGGCGTCTCATACGAATTCAGAACCACCTGTGTCAAACCGTTCGTAAACTCTATCATTATGGAACGGATTTCATGTTGTATCACCGGCGCAAGACGCTACGTTCTCCAGCGATTTCACCCTAACAACATGCTCTCCCCGGACTTTTTCAAGGGATCCGATCCGGGCTTCAGTGATCAGGAAATGATTAAACTCAAGGAAATAGCCGCCTCCAAAGTTCACGAATGCCTTATCCTGTAGGCAGGATATTCCATCCACGCTGGCTTTATTACGATTTTCTTAAGCCGTATCCTCTCGATGCGTATCAATGCCACCCCAGCGTTTTATCATTGGTTATAATTTTAAATCTGCAATCCGTTCATATAATGTATTTCATTCATTATTCTTGACATTTAAGTATTATTATTTCTAATTTTGATCATTTAATAGCCGTTTGGCCCTTCATCGTTTT
>JAZDGS010000050.1:0-18152 GCA_043806755.1 Pseudomonadota bacterium
CATGGCGGAGGGGTCGGATAACGATAGACCGGGACCGGTTCCGGGCGGGGGTAATGACCATGATGGTGCAACAGGGCGCTTCCGACCAGGGCTGCCCCAAGCCCTATGGCGACCCCTTCCCACCGGTGGCGCTGGGGGCTAACCGCCCAGGCGCTCGTTCCGATAAAAACCAAGCATACGGTTGTTGCAATACCCATAAAAAGTATGTTTTTATTTTTCATGGCATCCTCCTTCTGTTTTGACCATAATGACGAAGATGCCCTCTAATTCGTTTACAGAAAAAATTGCTTTTCTATTGTGAAGCTCCCCGCTCTGAAGAGCGGGGCTTCCCGGTGGCGAAATTATGATAAGGGGGTGCGGAAAGGAACTGATTACTGATTCTCGAACAACTGCTCGTTTCCAGCCACTTTTTTCACCAGTTCGCGGTAATCTCCGGCGCCGTGAGATCCCGGGGCGAACTCATAAATGGTTTGACCGAACGCCGGGGCCTCTGAAAGCCTCACGTTGTAACGGATCGGTTTACATAAGAGGTTGCTGTAAAGTTTTATCAACTTTTCCAATATATTACCCGATTGTTTGATCCGTTGATCCAAAAAAGTGGGAACAATATATTTAAGAGATAGCTCCTTGTTATACTTCTGGATGGAAGCGACGCTCTTGAGAAACTCTAAAAGCCCATGGAGCGTCATGACTTCAAGGGAAACCGGGGTTAAAATCTCGGTAACGTAAAACAAGACGTTCACGGTGAGAGGGTCCCAACCGGGGGACGTGTCGACGATCACATAGTCATATTGTTTTTCAACGGGAAGCAGGGACTCCGAAAGGGTCATCTCACCTCCGAAATCCTTTCTGCTGATGACCCGCTTCACTCCTGCAAGAGATTTACCGCCTGCAAGAAGCCAAAGCCGATCCCGAACCTTGACGACGGTTTCGTCCGGAGAAAGCTCGCCGGTCACCAATTCCGTAAGCCCGGCATTGGGTTTGGCTCCCAGCAGGTAGGCATCCTGCCCCTGAGTGTCGGTATCAACGAGGAGCACGTTAAATCCGACATGCGCCAGACCGGCTGCCAGGTTGACCGACGTAGTCGTTTTGCCCACCCCTCCCTTACTCAGTGCCACTGCAATCGTCCGGGGCCTCTTTTCCCTAGCACCCTCATCTGGGATGCCCTCCATGCGCATCTGACCGGTTGGATAAAGAGAGAAACGGGCACCGCAGGATCGGCAGCGAGCGACCTTGACGTTGGGCGGTATCATTCGCTCATCAATATGATGTTCCTTTTTACAATCCGGGCAAACAACCACCATACAGCAGCCTCCTTCTCTTTATTCTTTTTCCGGACGACGCTTCGAAAGCTTTTTTACAAGCAGGCTTTCTTCTCCCCGTGTAACGAATTCCTTTAAAATCATCTCCAGGGCATGATTGACGATCCGTGATTTGGAAACCTTTGTTTTCAGCTCCTCCGGGACCATTTCCTTCAATTTTTCCTTTGCTTCTCCCAGATTGACAAATATCTCTTCCGAAAGATAATGAGTCGTCTTTTTTTTCTTAGGCTTTTGAATTTCAGAAGATTTTGGTCGGATCGGCTTTGAGGCAGGTTTTTCAGCAGGGGAAATTTGATAAATGAGCTGCTTTAGCTCTTCGAGCCCTAGAATCGATTCACTCTGCGGGCCGGATAAAATTTCTTTTAGAATATCTGGTTTCTGCTCTAGTTTTTCCATCCGGGTATCCATCGACTCAATCGTTTCACCGCTTCTGCCGGCAGCTCTAAAAATCCCCTTGGAGAAAAAGCTATTTTGGAAAAAGGTCGAGACGGCATTTCTCCAGGTATTCTTTAAGCCGCAGATCCGTTTTTTTGTCGAGACGGATAAATTCGACTCCGCAAATAAATTTTCCGAATTCGTAAGGAGAGATGTGGACGACTTTCCCTTCCAATGCAATCTCATTTCCTCTGCAGATTAATATAACGGACGTTAACTCTTCATTTTGAAAAAACAGATCGGGTTTTGCTACCAGAAAGCCGATTCCTCTTTTAGCAATGTTGACCGCGTCATATTTACGGGTGCCGATTTGAACCGTAACCGGATTCGAAGGATCCACCGGCGCTCGATACGATTCTCGGGTGACTTTCAGGAGCTCAAGCCCGTGTTCTTCAGGTTTCTTGAGTCTAGGATTTTGGATACTACCCCTGTCTAAAGGTTTTGCCCGCTTCTTCTTCTGATCCTTTGCGTCCATTGAGCATTCCTCCAACGATAAAACGGTGAGAAGATGATCCCGAGCATTCAATCCGTTGCTTAATGCTTAATAAAAGGGATGGACCGGTTCCCTGCACGTCCATCTTTGAATGTTTTTTAATATACAATGCATCGATTTTTGTCAATGAAAATGCGTATCCATCGATACATTTTTCGGATAAAACGTGGCGATCGAAAAGGAATTGCAAACCCCATCCAAGATGTGCTTATGTAATATTATCCGATTCATTTTGCATTTTCGAATCGCCGCAACGGATTTGGCCATAACCAGGAATGATTTTGCTGACGTTTCAGACAACATCTCCCGTAGCAACGCTCTCCTTGCTCCATGTCACGGCAGGTTTCAATTCCTATGGCCCCTCTCCCGGATGCTCCGGCAGCCGCTCTTTTGAATATTGACCGTTGTATCTGGATCCATACTCACATTCGAATCTTTAAAGAAAGGATTCCATCATGTTAAATTATAGCGCCTCGCTCGGCACCCTTCAAACCCGGATCGAACGCGTGGTTCATGAAATGGCCGGAAAGCGGATTCAGGAACGGATATGGGCTCACGATCACACGGTCTGGAAGGATGATCCCGAAGAGATTACCAACCGCCTGGGATGGCTGCACTCGCCGGAAAACATGAGGGATGCCCTAGATGACATCACCGCTTTTGTCGAAACCGCCCGAATGATGGGCTTTCAGAGAGCCCTGCTTTTGGGGATGGGCGGATCCAGCCTTGCTCCTGAAGTGTTCCGGCTGATTTTCGGAAAAAAGGCCGGATATCCGGATCTAGCCGTCATCGATACGACGCACCCTGATGTGATCATCGACTGGACTCATCGAGCCCGAAGCGAAAAAACCCTGTATATCGTATCCACAAAATCCGGCACCACCGTAGAAACCCTCTCTCTTATGAAGCATTTTTACAACCTCCTTCTCAACGACCAGGGAAAGGAAACGGCGGGAAGCCATTTTATCGCCATAACCGATCCGGAGAGCCCGCTGACAAAAGAGGCCGATCGGCTTGGTTTTTTGAAAGTGTTTAAGGCCGACCCGGAGATCGGCGGCCGGTATTCCGCCATCTCCCATTTCGGTATGGTTCCGGCAGCTCTCATCGGAATGAATCCGGAACTGATTCTGAAGAAAGCGCACACCATGGTCCGAAACGGCGAAAAAACGGCGCTGCATCTGGGGGTATCCATGGGGGAACTGGCACTGGCCGGAAAAGACAAGCTCACCCTGATTCTGTCAAAAAAAATCGAGCCGTTTAGCGCATGGGTGGAACAACTCATCGCCGAAAGCACCGGCAAAGAGGGGAAAGGAATAGTTCCGGTTACCGGAGAAATCATCGGCCCGCCCGAAGTCTATGACAATGACCGCCTGTTCGTCCATGTGCGCTTTAAAAACGACACCGGCCAGGATGATATGATGGATGCCCTGGTGAAGGCCGGACATCCTCTTATCCGGATCGACATAGACGAGCCATATGATTTATGTGGTGAATTTCTCAGATGGGAAATGGCCACGGCTGTGGCCGGTGCTCATATGAAAATCAATCCTTTCGATCAGCCCAACGTGGAATCGGCAAAAAGCGCAGCGAAACAGATGCTTCAGGCATATCGGGAAAAAGGAGCCTTCCCTGAATCACAACCCGATTTCGAATCCGGAGGCATTCTCATCCATTCTCCATACGGAGGGGCTTCCCTGAAAGACGTTTTTAAACGGTTCTTCAGCTTTATCCAACCAGGCAAAGATAAGAATTCGTACCGAAGTTACGTCTCGATTCAGGCGTATGTCAAACCCGACTCAAGGACCGAAAAAGCACTTCAGGTGTTTCGCCAACGGATCCGGGACCGCTTCCATGTCGCCGTAACCATCGGATACGGCCCGCGCTTTCTCCATTCCACCGGCCAGCTCCACAAGGGAGACTCCGGCCATGGGCTTTTTATCCAATTAACCGGTGAAGTAAAAGAAGACCTTCCCATACCGGATAAGGCCGGAGAATCCGGTTCGGGCGTCACCTTCGGCATCCTGAAAACCGCTCAGGCGCTCGGCGACCGCCGGGCGCTTTTGGACAGCGGTCGGAAAGTAATTCATTTCCATCTGAAAGGAGACATATCACAGGCGATGGAACAGATGACCGAAGGGCTGCTGGAAATAAAACAGAACGGTTGAATCAACGGATCTGTTTCCCGTCCTTACGTCTTTTTAATCCGCCGGATGCAGGCGTCGATCCGTTCATAAAGCGCCTGAATACTTGGAATATTGACATGCTCGTCAGCGCTGTGGGCGCTCTGGTCTCCGTCCGCACCCCAGACCACCCCAGGTATCGCGAATTCGGAAAGAAAACGGGCGTCACTCGCACCATGCTCGTAGGTTAACCGGCTTTCCGGTGAAACCTCCTGAAGCATCCGGAGAAAAGGAGAATCTTCGCTAAAAAAAAGCGGCTCCCGGCGAAGGAGGGAGAGTTCCCCTTTGACCGCTTTTTGCATTTCGCCAAAGAGCGCATCCATATCGTCTTTTTCCGTGTAGCGGATGTCGAAAACAGCCTCAGCGTAATCGGGTACCTGGTTGAAGGAGTTTCCGGCACGGATCACGTTAAGGCTCATGGTCCGGTGCCAGTGGTCCTCGGTTTTATCCTTAAAAAAGGGCTTTAGCTTCAAATAATCGTCCATGAGCACTTCAATGGCATTTTCACCCATCCAGGGGCGTGACCCATGCGAGGCTTTCCCCCTTGAAATGAGTTTGAGCGTGAAGAGCCCTTTTTCTTTTATGATGATTTTCCGAACGCTTCCGCCGTCCAATGTGATGCAGAAATCGCACCGGATATGATTTAGCATCTGTTTCACGCCGTTATGTCCGCCGACCTCTTCATCTCCGGTGATCAGGACGGCAATCCCTGCATCCTCTTCCTTTTTTCCTTCCCTCCGAAGTTCGCTCACACGGTTTTTCAACAGGACAAGTGAGAGGGCGGCGGCATACTTATCGTCGATGCTGCCGCGGCCGAACAACATTTCTCCTTCAATCCGGGGTTCAAAGATCGCATCGGGCCCATCCACCACATCGATGTGGCTCATCAGCAATACCGGCGCATATCCTGTCTGCGGCGCAGCCAGAATCGACGGAAACCCGTTGAATTCCTTCCTTAGGTAGGACAATTGATGTGCTCTTAAAAAATTTTCGATAAAGTCCGCACAACGCCGGATTTCCTCTGTCTTCGTGTGGACCGATTTATACCGGATAAGCTCTTTGGTAAGCGCGATAATTTCGTTCACAATGGTTTTTCTCCTTGCCGGTTTAATGGTCATTCTTACTGTTTCATGCCGCCGGTATGGAAGAGCTTGCGGCCTTTATCGGATCGGGATACAACGCGTCATAACCTAAAACGCTAAGGGATGCAATAATTCGAAAAGGAGAGATCGGATATGTTTACCGAAAAGCAACTTGAAAATTATGCAGATGTTCTGGTGTGGGGGCTCCGAACCGCCCGGGAGCGGAAATACCGGAAAGGAGATATCGTGAGCATCCGGTATAATCTTCCGGCTATTCGGCTCGTCGAAAATATCTATGCCAAACTGCTCCGGATGGGGATCCGACCGGTCCTCCGGGCCGATCTTTCCAGCGTCATGGAACGATGCTTTTTTGAAATTTCGGATTCGGGACAGTTGAAGTTCATCCCTCCCGGAGAAAAAATTCTTTTCAGACACTTAAACGGCAGCATCGTGGTACATGCTCCCGAATCGATGACGCATCTTTCCGGAATCGATCCCAAAAAGATCGGGGAAGCGACCCTTGCCCGAAAACCGCTTCGTGACCTTCTGGATAAAAGGGATGAAAAAGGGCTCTTCGGATGGACCCTGTGCATCTTCCCGACCCCTGAAATGGCCGGTCATGCCGGTCTTACAATCAAGGAATATACCCGGCAGATCGTAAATGCCTGCTATCTCGACCGACCGTCTCCGGTTTCCGAATGGGAAGCAGTATTTAAAAATGCGGTGGAGCTTAAAAAATGGTTAAACGCCATGAAAGTGGAATATTATCATATTGAATCGGAAAACGTGGATTTGAAAATCACTCCGGGAGAAAAACGGAAATGGGTCGGACTTTCCGGGCACAACATCCCGAGCTTCGAGCTTTTTATTTCGCCGGACTGGCGTGGAACCGATGGGGTTTATTTTGCCGATCAGCCTTCCTACCGAAGCGGGAACCTCATCCATGAAATCAGGCTGATATTCAAAAAGGGATCCGCTGTTGAAATGTCTGCCAAAAAAGGAGGACAATTTTTAAAAAAACAGCTTTCCATCGACAAGGGTGCCGACAAGGTGGGAGAATTTTCTCTAACGGATAAACGCTTTTCCAAAATCGATCGTTTCATGGCCAACACCCTTTTCGATGAAAACTATGGCGGGAAATATGGAAACTGCCATCTGGCGCTAGGCTCTTCGTATTCGGATACCTACCGGGGAGATGTATCAGAACTGACCAAGGGGCTTAAAAAGAAGCTGGGGTTTAATGATTCGGCTCTGCACTGGGATATGGTCAACACTGAGAAAAAGAGAGTAACCGCACATCTGAAAGGCGGAAAAGAGAAAACCATCTACGAAAACGGCCTTTTCCAGTATTAATATCGCTTTTACGCGGGTTAGACCGCTTCAGCCGTCATCAATGCGAGATTATGGACGGATTCGAGAAGGGCTTTGATGGAGAATGGTTTTGGTAAAACCGAATTAAACCCCTCACCCTCCAAAAGCCATGGCGTTCCGGAAATACCGATGATCGGGGTTCCGTTTCGCTCGGATTCCCGGATGTGCCGGACAACCCCTTTTCCATCCAGGTCGGGCATCACCATGTCGGTGATGACTATATCGAAATGCCCTTCGTTGAATTTCCGGACACCTTCCCTGCCGTTTGCGGCCGTCTCCACTTGGTGACCATAGGCCTCCAATGCCATTTTAAGCATCTTCAGGATCACCTCCTCGTCATCGATCATTAGGATGGTGGACATACTCCCCCCAAATATCCGGTTAGGCATGGGTGATAATTGGAGGATCTGATACACCCTCAAAGTCCGCTTGTCAACAATATATTGTATCTTCTTGAAAAAAAATACCAATATCATGTGTGAAAACAAAAAAGGAGGAGATGTTTATCCCCGGTTTTAAAAAATGTCGGAGACTATTTCAAGGCAAATGGATCGCCTGTTGCGTATTTGAAAAGGAAGGGATCACCGGCAGCCAGTCTCACATCGAGATACCCGGTATTGCCGTCCTGATAGGTAAGAGGAACACTCTCTATCTGTCCATTGATTTTGTTTAAGGCAAGAACCCTCGATTTGTCAAAATTGAGCGGCGCTTTTGAGAAATCAACGGAGATCCGGACTGTCCCCGGATCCGATCGATTTACCGGAAAATCACCATGGGTATGCCGAACATTTTGGACCATGGTATAAAATTCTCCGGAATCATCCCTGAAATGCCCTATAAGGATTTCCAGAGAGTCGTCGTTCGGAGCATGCGCGATGCCGGTGATGTAAGGGTCATTACCCGCTCCTTTGGTCCAAGGGACCGTTCCCGGCGGGATGTAATAGGTCGAAAATGGAACATACCGCACATCCGTGCTCGTCATCTGGGTAATACTTTTTCCCAGATTTGCCAACTCTCTGTTGATCTGTGCAGCGTACGCCCATAGGTCGGTTTTTGGAGAATTGAAATCGTTTTGCCGCTCAAAGAACATCGGAGCGAGCACGTCGTTTTGATCGATTTGATAAATGAACCAGGTGTGCCCCGTATATCCATATACCAGGCCGATAAACGCTTCCCATCGAAGGTCCGATTCCGAAATAACGTCTTCACTGCTCGAATAATGAGAAAACAGGTATCTCCAATAGGGTTTGTTATACTTCAGAGCCGAGCGCCGAAAATCCGCAAGATGCTGATAACTGCTGTTCGTCCATGTGTAGGCGTCATAGCTTATGATATCACCGTCCATATGCTGGCCGTAATGCTCGAGCATCTGGTTGACGTCCGGCGATAAAAAGGAAAAATTCAAAATCAACAATGCGTTCGGATCGTAAGCCCGAATCGCCCGGAAACCGGTATCGTAAGCCAAAAACTCCTGCATTGTCCTGGGCTCGTCTCCGATCTGATACCCGATGCGGCCGGCCGCATTGGCCGGATATCCTCCGATAAGCCTTCCATTGATCGGACTGGTGCCGTCCGGTCGAACCCATGATACGAACCGGAAATTCGGATGACCTGCTCCCAGCCATCCGTTCATCTCGTTTGGTAATCCCGTTTCCCAAAGGTGAGCCGCGCTGGCCCTGAAGTTAGTGAAATAATCATTAACAAAATTCGCCGGCGGCGACCCCATTGAAACGGTCAGGCCGCTTATAAACATCGGATTGTTTCTTACCCAGGACAGGCCCCGCGTCATCGGAGGAGGGGTCCAGTCCGAATCCGGCGGATCGACGCCGACTTCGAAACATCCGGAAAAAAGGCTCATCGCTGTTAAAATCATCAGGCATCCGGTCAACGCTCGCAGCATCTATTTCTCCAGATCAATCACAATCGTGCGGTTTTAAGATCGATGGTCAAATCGTACAACTCCGATTCCCTATTGTACTTTATGGAAAATCCCAGTCTTCTTCCAAGCTTTCTCATATATAAGTTATCCGGCAAAACGGTCCCCCAGACTTTTTCAATTTTCTGGTCCCGGGCAATCCGAAGGGCATTGAGCAGAATGACAGGCCCGATTCCTTTCCCTTGCCAGGGGTCGCCGATGACAATGGCAAACTCGGCATCCCGTCCGTCCGGATGAGAGATGATCCGGGCGACCCCAAGGATCCGTTCCTTTTTTGCATCTGCGTCAAATGTGATTAACGCGATTTCCCGGTCATAATCGATTTGCGTAAATCGGGCCAGCATTTCCGGTGTCAGGGATTTTACGTGACGGAAAAAACGGTAATAAATGGAAGTCCGGGACAGCACGTTGAACAGGTCGACAAGAAGCGGGGCATCTTCCGGCTGAATCGGGCGGATAAATAGATTTAACCCTGTTTTAGTGCTCTCCCGGCGTTCATGCTGGACCGGATAAGGGCTGATGACCAGGTGTTGCGGACATGGCTTTTCGCAGGGTTTGAGCAAAATCCGGGCGTCCAGCGCGATCGGGATGCCGTTTCTGACTGCAACGGGATTCATATCCAGCTCGGCTATTTCCGGAAAATCCATGATGAGGTGAGCCAGCCGAACCAGCATCTCTTCCAGCAGCTCCATTTTGGCAGCCGGCCTGTTTCGGTAACCTTTAAGAAGCCGATATGCTTTGGTTTCTTCCATCAGACGGCGTGCCAGAAGACGGTTCAGCGGAGGGAGGCCGACAGCTCGATCGTTCAGTACTTCCGTAAAAATACCTCCCAACCCAAAGAGAACCACCGGGCCGAAATTGTCGTCTCGTTTGGCTCCGATCAGGATTTCATAATCGGGCTTTTCAATATAAGGCTGAAGGGAAACGCCAAGGACTCTGGCGCCCGGCTTGTAGGCTTGGGCACCCGTCATGATTTTCAGATAGGCCGATCGGATATCCATACCCGAGCGAAGATCCAGATGGACGCCGCCCGCTTCGGTTTTATGGCTGATATCCGGTGAAAACACCTTCATCACCAGCGGATATCCCATTCGATCCGCCAAAAAAACCGCATCCTCTTCCGATCGGGCGATTTCGACAGGGTTTAATCGTATTCCATAAGCTTCGAGAATGGACCTGGCCTCGTCTTCCGGCATCATGCCGCCGCTTCCGTCCTTCAATCCGTTTTCAATCAGTCGGGTCACCTTGCTGCGGTCATATCTGATTTCCATGGAAAAACGCGGCGGGATCTCGCGAAGCATTTCGAGGTTTCTGGCATAAGAGACCATGTATAGAAAAGCGCGCACCGCCTTCTCCGGTGTCTCATAAGTCGGAATTCCGGCCTGATTCAGAGTCTCAATACCCCCGGACATCGTCTTTCCTCCCATCCAGGAAGTGAAGATCGGTATGTTCTTTCCGGCGACGGCTTTAACCAGGGTTTTGGCGACGTCTTCAGGATCGGACAATGCCTGGGGCGCCATGATCACCATGATGCCGCCGATGTTCTTGTCTTTTGCGCATATTTCAAGAGTTTTGGCATACCGCTCGGCTGTGGCATCTCCCAGCATATCGATGGGGTTGTTGTGGCTCCAGAACGGAGGAAGGACTCCATCGAGGGCTTTGAGGGTCTCGGGCTTGAGAGGGGTCGGATCCACACCGAACCGGGCAAGAGAATCCGCCGCCATTACTCCGGGCCCGCCGCCGTTGGTGATAATGACGAGATTAGAGGTTTTCGGTCTTGGCTGCTTGGCCATCAATTCCGCGCAGTTAAACAACTCTTCAATAGTATCCACCCGAACGATCCCGGCTCTTTGAAAAGCCGCATCAAAAACCATGTCCTCTCCGGCCATAGCGCCGGTGTGAGAGGCCGCGGCCCGTGCGCCGGCAGCGCTTCGGCCCGATTTCAGAACCACGATAGGCTTGACGCGGGAGACCGCACGTGCGGCGCTCATGAACTTGCGGTGGTTGGTCAGACTTTCGATGTATAAAATAATGCTGCCGACCTTCGGATCGTTTCCCAGGTAGTCGATCATATCCCCGAAATCCACGTCCAGCATGGATCCCATGCTGACAAAATGGCTGAAACCGATATTTTCCTGAAATGCCAGATCGAGGATCGCCGTGCAGATGGCGCCGCTCTGGGAGATGAACGCCAGCCGCCCGGGCGTCGGCATCTCCGTAGCAAAGCTGGCGTTGATTTTATGGGCCGGATGGATGAGTCCAAGGCAATTGGGTCCAAGGATGCGCAAGCTCCCCTTTCGGGCGTTTTGCCGGATCTTCTCTTCTATATTTTTCCCCTCTTCTCCGATTTCTTTCCCCCCGGCAGAGATGATAATGGCCCCTCCGACGCCGATAGAAGTGCATTCATTGATGATATCCGAAACATAGCGGATCGGAGAGGCGATCACCACGAGATCAATCCGGCTCTTTAAACCGGAAACGGAGGGGACGGCTTCGATCCCGAAGATCTTCCGGTATTTTGGGTTGACGGGGATCAGGTTCCCTTCAAATCCGCCGTCGACGAGATTCTTCATGAGGGCATACCCGATGCTTTTTTCTTTTTCGCTGGCGCCGATAACAGCGATCGATTTTGGGAAAAATATCCGGTCCAGGTTATACAATCCCATAGTTGTTCTCCAACGATGAAATCTCGAGTGGTTTATCTAAAAAATCGCGGAGCCCCGACAGTCTCCCGAAAAGCTTCAGAAATCCTCTGCAATGATGCCTATTCGAAATTTTTCCTCTTGAAACAACGGGAAATAATCTGTCAGATGGGTCGGGGTGAGTCAAGGGGTTAATTGCGTTTTGACAGGTGGTTGCGGACATTCCCCATCCCTTCCAGCTTAAAATTTTTAATCCGGCTGTATCGTTCCACGATGTCGCATGCCTGACGGTTTATCTCAAGATGCCGGAGTTCGATATCCGCCCGAAACCCTACATAGAAAGGGCCGAGTCGGATTTGTTCACCGGTGTACTGATCATGGATTTCGGTGTAGGGGTGGGCGAACATCCATCGCAATTGCATATTGGCCATGGAATCCTGCGGCATCTGATGGAAGAAATCCTCCAGTTCCCGAATATCCGAATCCACCAGATTATTCCATCCCAGGATGAAATTTCCATTCACATGAAGATCATTTTCTTTGCAAATGGAAAGGGTCTCCAACATTTCCTGAGTCGTGGTTCCTTTTCTTGCGTATCTTAGCATGCGGTTCGAAGGAAATTCGATTCCAAGACCCACCATGATCTTGGGCATTTCTCCTTTCCTGCTGTTAAGAACCGCTTTCAATGCATCGTTTTCAGGCTTCGCCGGCCGCATGAACACGCGATACTCCAGATCTTCCCGTGCCGGAATGATCGGGAAGAGCTCCCGGATGTGGGCAGGGGTCAGGGATCCGGTATTCAAGCGGACCAATTTCTTCCCTTTATGGAGAATCTCTTTGAATTCGAAGTGAAAGTCGGTCCGTTTACGAAACCATCCTCCTGCGTGCAGCGCGATATTGCAGTAGATGCATTTCCTCCAGTAGCAGCGGTTATCGAGGGTATAGGAAAAATAGACGGAGCTTTCTTCTGGAATATCCTTTGGTATATCCAGATTCCATTTTCCTGAAAAATTGGGTACACCAAACCGGTCTTCAACACTCATTCCGGTGATTTTCAAATTCAACGGCATCCGGGTCCCCGGCAGCAGCTCAAAATAAACCGGATTCCAGGTGTTGTTTTTTCCGCACTGCTCAGACGCCACCGGTCCTCCGACGATAAAATTGATGTCAGGGTATTTTTTCGCCCATACATAAGACTGGTACAGATGATTCAAATAGACCGCTGAAATGTACATTGTTCCCTTTTCAATGGGAAGATGGCGGGCCTCATAAATCGCTTCATCATACCACCTGTTGCTGTCGCTTTCATGTATGGTCCAGAAAAAGTCGCCGCTCCTTTTGCAAAGATCGTAGGTATCGGAAAACCCGTTGCACAGGTCATAATAGGAATTTTTAACAGGATTGTAGAACTGCAGAAAAAGGGTATCAGCCATTTAAGTCGATCCTCTCTAATCTTCAATTTTTTAAAATAAGGACCGGTATTGGAATATTGCCGGAAGTCCGGTAGATATCGCGATCTGTGCACCGAATCCGTTCGTGGGTATCCGAGGCCATCGGATGATACCTATGCCGGCACCATCCTCTTTTCCGATCCGGTATATGCGGTTTGGGGGAAGCGGGTTTAGCTGATCTTTTTTACAGCCGCTAAAACAGCCTCGTAATCCGGTTCCTTGCCGACCTCTTTAACGAGCTGATGATATCGGATGACCCCTTCCCTGTCGATAACTAAAACCGCTCTGGCCAAAAGGCGAAGCTCCTTGATCAGAAGGCCGTACGCTTCCCCAAACGTCGCCGTGCGGTGGTCGGAAAGGGTTTTCACCTTATCGATTCCGGCAGCCCCGCACCACCGCTTTTGAGCAAAGGGGAGGTCCATGCTGATCGTGAGGATAGACACGTTCTCGAGTTTTGCCGCCTCCGTATTGAACCTTCGTGTCTGCATGTCGCAAACCGGCGTATCGAGAGACGGCACCACGGAAAGAACCACGATTTTTCCTTTGTAATCGGAGATTTTAACCGGTTTCAGGTCATTATCCAAAAGGATCGCATCCGGCGCCTTGTCGCCCACCCGGATGTCGTTTCCGGTTAATGTCAACGGATTCCCGTGCAGCGTAATGGCATTGGTTCTCTCTTTTATACCCCCCTCCTTTCACCATAACTCAGCATTTGATGAATTTCGTTTAACTTAATTTTTTCGTGTGAACAACTAAAAAATTATATGGTAATTTAGTAATGGAAAGAGGGTTTGTCAAAAACAGCTCGGCATCAAATATCGTTGTCCAGTGACCGGTTGATGGGATAAAATGGACAGTAACTTTTTAAGCATATATGCGTTGAGATGACGATGGGTAATCGTATTCCATAGCCTGAATTAACCGGATGCTCAATAATAGGCCGATAACCGGAAACCAGGAAGAAATCAGAAAGGATCTTCAGGGTGCGATATGGCTTTTAATATGGGGAGGGGTTCACCGGTCATGTATTTTGCCGGAGCTCGACCAATTACCTTCTCCTTTGAAAATAGGTTGCGGGATACCAGCGCATATTTCAGCAGCGTTAGGAGTTTGATCCGAGACCTCTTCATCAATTGCCAAGCATAACATGAATTATAAATGAACTGAAAGACCGGATTAGGTGGTAGCTTTATCAGCTGAAAAATAATCGGCTGTAAAAATGGGAATCGCACCGCTAGATGAAAGAATTTTTGCAAATTTGCCATCGCGCGGATATCCTTGTGGTTGATTACCGAGTCTGTAAAGTAGCTGCCGCTGATTTCTTCTACCGGAAGTATCTCTCCATGTCTCTTTTTGATTCTATCACGGACTTCCGTGCCGGGGTAAGGTTGTAAAATGGAACACCAGGGGAAATCCGGGTGAATCTCTGCGTTCATCTTCACCGTTCGAACTGTATCCTCAAGAGTCTCACCCGGTAAACCCACCATATTGTAAGTACCGAACTGAATTTTATGTTTGTGAAACAGACGCGCAGCTTCGTAAATATGTTCATCTTTTACTCCCTTTGCCAATTCGTTATTTCGGATTCTTTCAACTCCTGATTCAACACCGAAGACGGTTGAAATACACCCAGCTTCTTTCAAGGCCACTACTAGCTCTTCATCCACCAGGTTGGCTCGCACAGTGGATAGGAACGGCAACCCGATTTCTTTCTTATAAAGATTTAGAAACGGATAAAGCCAATTTCGGTTGATTATTAAAATGTCGTCGGAAAAACCGACGAAACGCAGCGGATAATGATTTTTCACAAATTTGATCTCTTCGATGACGTTTTCCGCGCTGCGAAATCGAACCCATTTTCCTTTGCCATGATACAGTTTCATCAAGGTGTGATTAGCGCAGAAGTTGCATTTATAAGCACAACCGCGGCCGGCCATAAAGTTCTTCGACGTTTCCCGTTTTGCCTGCGGATAACGGTCATAATAGGTCCTGTCGGGCCAAGGAAGGCAATCAAGATTCTCAATAAGCGGTCTGACCGGATTTTTGATGATATACCCGTTCTTATGGATCCAAAGATTTTGAATTTTTGTGGAGTCGCCTTCTCCGTCCAACGCTTTACCCAGTTCATTGGCTGCCTCTTCCCCTTCACCAATACAAACGTAATCCACATCGGGATGATTGACCATTTCAGGATAAAACGTGGGATGCGGGCCGCCAAAAAGTGAAATTGTTCCCGGGTGAGCCTGCTTATAGTGATGTGCGAAGTAAATCGCCCGGTGATGCATACCTGTTGTACATGAAAATCCAAGGGTTTGTGGATTATACTTTTCCACTTCCGAGAAAGCGTTTATTCCCCGACTATCTATAAAAATTCGGGCTTCATGACCTGCATATTGAAGATAGGCGCTTACAGACATGAGTCCTAAATTTTCAGTATAAAGATTTTGTATTAATGCAAAACGAGCCATTTTGGCCAATCCTAAGTATTTAATTGGTGAGCAATTAGAATTCCGTCACGATTCACTTTTTAATAAGAGTTGAAATTGCGCCAATCCAAGACCAGCTCATCACAGTGGTAGAACTCTTTATGATAGTGGAGCCTGCGCAATTTGAAACTCCGCGTCGAAATTATTTCAAGGACAGTAAAAAACCAAAAAAGCGAACTCATGGAAGAGCGGTATACTATCAAACCTTCTTGGGGGGACTCATACCAGATGAATATTACGGAAATATTTCTCGAAGATTACATTTTTGAAATGTTTTAATTTTTAAGAAGGGATATAAGGCATGATTGTGGAACTCCCCGCTCTAGAAAGCGGGGCTTCCCGGTAAGGAAAATATCTATTTCAGATAGCTTCCCTTGACCCCGCCTTAAAAGGCGGGGTCAAGGGAAGAAGGCCGGTCATAATAACGGGAGATGAATAGAAAAGGTCGAACCTTTTCCGGGGCTGCTGACAACATCGACCCTTCCTTTGTGCGCTTCAACGACCGATTTAACCATACTCAGGCCGAGTCCAAGCCCTCTTTTTTTCCGAGATTGATCGCTTCGAAATAATCTATCCCATATTTTAGAGAGATCTTTTTCAGAAATACCGTGTCCCTCATCTTTGATGCTTATTACAACTTCGTTCTGATATCCGTTCGTCTTAATATGAATCTCTTTTTCCGGGGGGCTGTACTTAATCGCGTTATCCAAAAGATTTGCCAAAACCTGGCTGATTCGCTCCTCGTCAACAGTTGTAGTCAATCCATCAGAAGCATGAATGGTTATGATAATCCCTTTTTCTTCTGCCACGTCTTGGTACATATCAACGATTCTGGCAAGCAAGGAAGTGATATTCACCTTACTTTTGTTAAGCTTCAGAGTTCCTGTTTCAGCTTGTGATATGTCCATTAAGACATTCAACATTTTGAGGATATGATCCGATTCTTCAATGCTTTCCTGTAAAGCTGTCCGGTATTCACCTTCCTTTAGGTTGACTTGCAGCGCATTTTCCAAATTGTTACGCATTCGGGTCATGGGAGTACGCAGGTCATGCGCCACGGTGTCAAGGGCGTTCCTCATTCCATTGATCAGAGAGTTGATCCTATCCAACATTTCATTAAATAAACGTGATAGTTCATCGAGTTCATCACCGGTATGTGTTCGTGGAACGCGTGCTTCCATCTTACCGATTTCAATAGACTTTACCGTTTTTATGATATGCCGAATGGGACTTAGCGACCGGATAGCAAGAAGTGATCCGCCAATGATACCGAGCAAAAACAGGGGTATCGTTATCAATGTTAGAGCCTCGCGAAAACGGTCCAGTGCTTTCTCTCGGTTTTCAGTGCTAAGCCCCACTTGGAGCCGATATCCCTCATTGAGAGATTTGGATATCAATAAAAGTTCGTAGTCGTTTTCTTTTGATCGTAAATGGATCCATGATTTGTCCTGTTTCAGTATTATTTTTTCTAATTCGTTGAGGTCAAAATCCCTCCATAAATCCTGAAAAAAAATCCGAACAGTCTGATTTGAACCAGAGATGATACAAGCAAAGAAAGGATTTTTCCCTCGAAACTTGATGTCTTCCAGGACTTCCTTTTCGACCAGCGTCATACCGCCGCGATTATATTGTGAGATTAGCTCTTCGAGTTCAGTCGAAATCGAATGGACTTCCCTTTCTTTAAGCGATGAAGAAAGGAAAAAATAGGCGACTATTAAAAGGAAGCTCGACCCTAAAATAAAAAAGGCGACATACCATATTGATAGCCGAAATCCGGTTGACTTAAACATCTTCAAGAGTGTGTTTGAAAACATACCCAACGCCTCGTATGGTATGAATCAGCTTATCGGGAAAATCCTTATCGATCTTGTTTCTCAATCTGCAAACCAAAACATCCACGACATTCGTTTGGGGATCAAAATGAAAATCCCAGATATGCTCCAAAATCATCATCTTGGGCACAGGCCTCTCCGTATTTCGCATCAGATATTCCAGCAATGAAAATTCACGTGAATTCAAGAAAATTTTTTTGCCTGCGCGAGCAACTTCTCTTCTGATGAGATCCAATGTTAAGTCATGATACGTCAGCCGAGCAGGTTCGACGGTTCCACTCGATCTTCGAATCAATGCCTGTACCCTTACGAGCAGCTCCGAAAAAGAGAAGGGTTTGGCAAGGTAATCATCCCCCCCTTGCTGCAACCCTTTGATTCGGTCGCCAAGGGATCCTTTTGCACTCAAAATCAGTATGGGAGTATTATTCCCCTGATTTCTGATTCTGTTAATGAGGGTCAGTCCGTCCATTCCCGGCAGCATGATGTCAATAACAGCCGTATCATAAGCCGTTGAAGAAATAATCTGCAAAGCATTTTCACCGTCTTCCGCAAGATCGACGGCAAAACCGGCCTGCCTAAACCCCTTGACAATGAAAGACGCTATTTTAGGATCATCTTCGACAATCATCAATCGCATTTAAGTAAACCGATCTTATGGGGTTATTCATCCTCTCAATTTACGCCGAGCGTTTTAAATTCTTTGGCATCGAAAAGGATTTTTATTAACGGGTGAGCTGACGGTATTTGATCCGGTGAGGCTGGTCGGCCTTAGCGCCGAGCCGCCTGCGACGGTCGGCTTCGTATTCCGAATAGTTGCCGTCGAACCACACCACCCGGCTCTCCCCTTCGAACGCCAGGATATGGGTGGCGATCCGGTCCAGAAACCACCGGTCATGGCTGATGATAACCGCGCATCCGGCAA
>JAZDGS010000051.1:0-77308 GCA_043806755.1 Pseudomonadota bacterium
TTTTTCGGAAAGAATCCTGGCGGTTTCACCCCTTTTTTGTGAAATATCCGTTGCCGCCTTCAAGATGGATACATGCCGAACAGAGAGCTCTCTTTTGATTTTTTCGATTTCAATCGGAAGATCTTCGATTCCGGAAAGCTCTTTTTCAATGGATTGAAGGTGGTCCAGTACGGATTCGATGGATCCGCCGTATTTTCGTTTGAGCTTTTGAATGACGTCCAGGCGGGCTTCTATGGCTTCCAGCCGATTTTCATCCACGGAAATTTGGCTTAAATAATTCCTTAGGTGTTCGACCACTTCTTCGATCCGAAAGGTTGCTTCCGTGATCCCCTCCATTTTGGCGGTTAAGGAAGGGTCGATCCGTGAAGCGGAATCCATATTTTTTTTGATTTCCACCAGTCTTTCGACGACCGCACCTTTTCCGCCGTAAAGGGATTCGATCCCCGAATATATTTTCTCATAAAGGGACTCGGCGTTTTTCAGCCGGTTTCTTTCCATCTCCAAGCCGTTGTCTTCTCCAGGGAATAGGGCGGCTTCGGCAATTTCTTTTTTTTGATACTGCAACAGATCGATATGCTCGGATTGCCGCAACTTCTTTGACTCAAGATTCCTAAGTTCTTCGATGAGTGGAAGGATCCGGTGATAATCCGCAAAAATCTGCTCCCGGAGGGGCAATAAGCCCCCAAACTGGTCAAGGGTCAAGAGTTGCTGGTATTCCTTTAAAATTCCCTGATGTGCGAACTGGCCGGAAATGCTGGCCAGGTGCCCTGTGATGGCGGAAAGGGCCTGCGTTGTTGCGATATGCCCGTTGATATAAATCCGATGCCGTTCATTCCTTGAGACGACCCGTTTGACTAATAGACCATCTGAAATATCATATCCCAAATCAGCGATGGTTTGTGCGAGAGGACTCTTTGCTGCGATCTGGAACAGGGCTTCGAGCTCGGCCGTATCAGCGCCGGTACGAATCATTTTCGGCGTCGCCCGACCTCCTAAAAGCAGGCTCACGGCATTAATAATAATCGATTTCCCTGCTCCTGTTTCTCCGGTTAAGATCGTAAGCCCGCCCGAAAAACGGATGTTAAGATCGTCGATGATGGCAAAATTTTTAATTAAAAGTTCGCAAAGCATGGATCCACTCCCGGCGTTCGAAGACGATCGAACCGGCCGTTTCGTTTCGACGGAATCTACACATGACACCGACAGGACCTGTTTTTTATCCCATCTGCAATGGTTTTGCAAAGGGTTTGGAAACGGATAGGGTTGGTTTATCTTTTTTCATACTTCAATCCGGCCTGAAATGGAATGTTCTTGACCTCTTGTTTCATTTCCCGCTATTTTTAAATACGACTTCACCGGATGACGATTAAATGACTTGGGCAAGAGTTTAATAAAACATGCAAATGAATCCCTTCTATTTGGCGTATAACTGCATCGGAACAGGCCTTTTTTTAGCTCTTTTTCCTCCATTTTGGCTCTATTCGAGGATCACCGGTCGTTATCGAAACGGCATGGGACAACGCTTGGGATATTACCCCGGGATCTCTCAGTTCTTTGCTTCAGGGTCCCCCCGGATCTGGCTCCATGCGGTTTCTGTTGGTGAGGTGAGTGTCGCCGTTACCATCATGAACGCCCTTGTCGATCTGATCCCGTCTTGTCAATTCATCCTTTCCACCACGACCGAACACGCACAGAAACTGGCTCAGGATAAACTCCAAAGCGGAGATCTTTATTCCAAAACCATCTGCGTTTTTGCCCCGATCGATATGATCCTTTCTGCTCGAAAAGCCCTTAGAACCTTAAATCCGGACGTTTTGGCGTGCATTGAGACGGAGATCTGGCCCAACTGGATCATGGAGGCGAGCAGAATGGGGATCAAAACCGCGCTTCTCAACGGCCGAATTTCCGTTCGATCCATCAAGGGGTATCTGAAGATTCTACCATTGATGAAACAGACATTGAAACACGTGGATGCATTCAGCATGATCCGGGATGAAGACGCGCGACGAATCCGGGATATGGGGGCGCACTCCGATCGGATCGAGATCAATGGGAATGCAAAGTATGATCTTCTTCTTCAACAAGCGGATCCGGCATCCAAATACAGGCTGGCCGAGCTCTATAACTTGAAAGGGGGGGAGCGGGTATTTATTGCCGGAAGCACACGAGGGGAAGAAGAAAAGATGATTCTCGATGCATATGAAAAAATTCTTCGACCTTTTCCTGAAACCCTTCTCATTATTGCACCCCGACATATCGAGCGGGCGGGATATATCGCCGATCTGGTGAAAAACAAAGGATTTTCGTTTCAGTTTCGAACCGATTTCGGAGCAAAGGATTCTTTCCGAAATGCGCCGGTGATCATCGTGGACACCATTGGTGAACTTCAGAGGGCTTACAGCATCGGAACGATTGTCTTTTGCGGGGGGAGCCTTGTTCCGACAGGCGGACAGAATGTACTGGAGGCGGCCGCTTGGGGAAAACCGGTTTTGTACGGGCCATCCATGGAAGACTTTTTGGATGCAAAGGAGTTTCTGGATCAGACGGGCGGAGGAATTGAAGTCCGCAACGGACAGGATTTAACCGAAAAAATCATCCATCTGCTCGGTCATCCGGAAGAAGCGGAAAGGATCGGGAATCTGGCCAGACAGGCCGTAATGCAAAACCGGGGCGCCGCCGGCAAACATGCGGAGGTTATCCGGCGATTGCTTCAACAACCATAATCTGATTCAACAAATAGGGTGTCAAATCTTGATTTTTGACTTTATGCTGTCGAGCTTACTCCTCTAAAGTATATAGATGTCAATGAAAGTCAAAAATCAAGATTTGACACCCTATTTCACTATTTCAAGGGCCCTTGGCCGGTTGCTTCCAGAACACTTAACCAGAGCCTTCCGCGCGGATTGACCTGCTTCCGTCTTCCTGCCGATGCGGCCATGGGAATATGCGCAAATCGATCGTTCCAGTATCCCACCATCATTTTGGTTTTCCCTGCCATTCCGGCATGAACGGCATTTCGTGCCAATGCACTGCAAAAAACCCGGTCGTTGGCATTTGCCGGAAGACTGCGGATGAGATAGCTGGGATCGATATATTTTAACGAAATGTCAATCCCTTTTGACTGAAAATAATCCGAAATGATTTCCTTTAAAAAGATGCCGATATCCTGGAGTTTAATGTTTCCGGATGCATCGTGATCCGTTTTTTTATCCGAAAAAAACTTCTGTCCTGCTCCTTCAGCCACAACGATCACCGCATGGCCTCGTAATTTCAGGCGTCTTTCCAGCGACTGGAGGAATCCCTTGGGACCGTCCAGATCAAAATCCACCTCTGGAATCAGGGTAAAATTGACGTCCTGCTGGGCTAATGTGGCGGTGGCCGCGATGAAACCCGAATATCGGCCCATAAGTTTGATCAGTCCGATCCCGTTCGGGTATCCTTCCGATTCCTTGTGGGCGCCGATGATCGCCTGGGTGGCCAGGTCCACTGCCGTATCGAATCCGAAGGATCTCGATACCAGGTAGATATCATTGTCGATGGTCTTCGGAATTCCAATCACCGCAATCTTCAATCCACGGTTGGTGATGGTATCGGCGATTTTCGTAGCGGCCATCAGGGTTCCATCTCCCCCGATCATAAACAGGATCCCGGCATTCAACCGTTCAAGGCAGTCAACGATTTCGACGATCGGCTGAGGTCCCCTCGAAGACCCCAGGATGGATCCGCCGGTGGCAAGGATCTGCCCGACCGACTCCGGGTTTAGGTGCATGATGTCGTGGCCGTATTTGGAAATAAAGCCCTGAAGCCCGTACCGGATGCCGAAAATGTTGCGCACTCCATATCCGTAAACGAGCTCCAGAACGATGGACCGGATGACGTCGTTTAGCCCCGGACAAAGGCCGCCGCAGGTTGTCAGCGCACATCTGACCTTGCTTGGATCGAAATAGATCTGCTCGCGAGGGCCGGCCAGCTCAAATGCGGCCAGGGGATCTCCCCGTTCAATCAACGTCTCAACCCGAAAGAGATCGACGTCAATAAGGACCCTGTCGTAGTCCGTGACGAAACATTCCCGGACATGTTCCCTCTTGGTACCAAGAAGCGGCGAGAGGATTCTTCTTGGACCCAGGGATGGAATGGCGGTCTCCGGATATTCGTCAATGGCTTCCAGACAATCGGATTTTTGATCGCTCATTGGATGTCGTTGAATTTAAAGGCGCCCTTTCCCAAAATGTCATGCAGGTGCAAAATGCCTAGGATTTTTTTTCTCGAGTTGGTAATGGGGAGGACGGTGATTTGATGTTTTTCCATCAGGTTCAATGCGTCATAGGCTGCTGATTCCGGGCCCACCGTTCGCGGATTTTTCGTCATGATGGCTTCGACTTTGAGCTTCAATAGGTTTTTTTCCTTTGCAATCCGACGCCGGATGTCTCCGTCGGTAATAATTCCCGTAAGGATATCGCTATCCGGTTTGGACACCAGAGCCACTCCAAGCTGAAGCCGGTTGATCTCCTCGATCGCTTCCTTCATTGTTTTCCCTTCTGAAACACGGGGAACCGAGTCGCCTTCGAGCATGATCTGTTTAACCCTGCAGGTCAACCGCTGGCCGAGTTTTCCACCCGGATGAATTCGGACGAAATCACTGGATTTAAACTTTTTTTTATTGATGAGGACCACGGCAAGGGCATCCCCGACCGCCAAAAGCGCCGTAGTGCTCGCGGTGGGCGCCAGCCCCAGGGGGCATGCTTCCTTATCGACCCCAACATCGATCACAATATCGCTGATCATCCCCAGAGTCGAATGCGGCTTTCCGGTAAATGCGATGATTTTGCATCCGATTCTTCGAATGCTCGGTATTAAAATGTTGAGTTCATCCGTCTCTCCGCTGTTGGAAAGGGCAAGGAACACATCGTCTTTGCTGACCATTCCGAGATCGCCGTGCATGGCTTCAACAGGGTGCATGAAGAGAGACCGGGTACCGGTGCTGTTCAAAGTCCCGACGATTTTTCGTCCGATCGTACCTGATTTACCGATACCGCTGATGATCAGGCGCCCTTTGGAATGGCAGATGAGTTCCACCATCTCTGCAAAGCGCCGATCGATATGGCCAATGAGCTTAAGGATTCCGTCCGCCTCGATTTTGAGCACTTCCTTTGCCTGCTCGATCATATCTTTCACCGAACCGCTATCCATAAGATTCGCTATAATATCCTTTGTTTGTTATCCGAATGAATGTTGAGGCAAACTCATTATACCAGTTGATCAAATTTATCAATCAAAATCAAGAAACCTCATTGCCATTAAGGCGTCCAACCTGCATTGAATCTCTCCTTTACCATCAGATCATGGAATCACCGGTCGTTTTTTTAAAATAAATCCGAATCGTTCGAACCATTCGCTTAATACCTGAATCTTGTATAAAAATTAACGAGAAGCAGGGTTATTAATGCATTACATACGAAAGCTTCCAACTCATGCAAGATTCAGGTATTATTTGACATTTGCATGAAAAAACATACAAGCCTTTTTAAAAAATGGGAAAACCATTTTTGTATCGAATGATCAGGCCTCAAGGATCCATCCTCGGGGCTTTTTTCATGGATCAATGGTTGCTGAAAAAATAACAACATTGCTGCGAGAGGGACCGATGAATATGCGTTTTGCACCGATTATTCTGCTGGTTTTTTCTTCTTTTTTTTGCGCTGCGGCCGCTCTTTTTTTTGCTATCGAATCGTTTCGGGAAAAAGAGCCCAGGGCCCCCTGGATCGGTTTGGGTGGGGTGATTTTTTTTGCTGCAATAGCCGAGATTATTTACATGTTTCCGGTAACTCAACCGTTCATTTTTCTTTTATTTCTCCTGATCGGCCTTATTTTTATCATTTTTCTGATTCCCACCGCTCCCAACTTGAAGGCAATTGAAGGGGCGAAGGGATATGCCGTCGCCCATGTGTCCCGGTTCGATGAACGAGACATTGTTTTTTCACGGAACCGTTCCCTCCGCCCGAGCTCAAAGGAATACCGGGCATATTATTCACTTCACCCGGAAAAAGAAGCGACCGATGCCAGGCGAAGAAGCAAGGGGGGTCCTGTGGGCCGCATCGGCGATATCGACAATGGGTATCCTCCCAATGTGGCCATGATCGAGGCCTGTTTTCAGATACCGACGATTTTCGGGAATCATATCGATGCAACACTCCCCAAAGGAGGCCCGCTCCACCCTCTGGATCTACAAAAGGCAAGCACTATTATCAAAGGATTTGCCGCTCATCTCGGGTCGGACCTGGTGGGGATTTGCCGGGTAAATCCAGAATGGGGCTATTCACACAGAGGTGAAATTTTCTACGATAATTGGAACGACTGGGGAAAAGAATTGGATTCGCCGCTCCCCTTTGCAGTGGTGATCGCTACCGAAATGGAACACGAAATGGTTGGGGCGGGCCCTCACACTCCAGCCCTCATGGAAAGTGCGAAAAATTACGCCAAAGGATCTTTTATCGCCACCACGCTTTCCCGGTGGTTTATATCCATGGGATATCGGGCTGTGCCTGAGCATAGCCGCCATTATGATTTGAACATGGTGCCGCTGGCGATCGATGCCGGACTTGGAGAACTCGGCCGGTTCGGATACTTGATCACCGACCGATTCGGACCTCGTGTGCGCTTGTTTGCGGTGATCACCGACATGCCGCTTACAACGGATAAACCATCGGACCTCGGAGTGGATGGTTTCTGCCGCCGTTGCCGGAAATGCGCCGATTCCTGCCCGTCTAAGTCGATTCCGCATGGAGAAAAAGCTGTCATCAACGGAATTGAAAAATGGAAAATCAATGAAGAGACCTGCTTCGACTACTGGGCCAAAGTCGGGACCGACTGCTCCATATGCATGGGAATATGCCCGTTCAGCAGACCCTGCAGCCCCATCCATCGCCTGGCACGCTGGATGATCCGGCGTTCATCACCGACACAGATGGTTTTCCCTTACATCGATAACCTGATTTACGGAAAACGATGGAAGCCCCGGCCGGTGTCCGAATGGATCAATTACCGATCCGTCATCACCCATCCCGGGACCGGTGAATAAGCGGCAGGTTTTGATGGATGCTTCTTCTGCAGCATCAAAGACCCCCTTTTTGACCAAGCAGTATCAACATACCGGATCAAACCAATCTCCTATTCTGCTTCCTTAATGAAAAAGCGGTGCGCCTTTAATTGTTCCCGCTTTTTTATTGATTTTGGTTTCGTTTTCCAGCGGACGAAAGAAGTGTCTATTCCTCCATTTCACCAGCAACAAAAGCGATCATTATTTGATTGGAAGCAGCTAAAAAATTTGAGCCGGCCGTATTGACAAAATTGAAAGAATAATTAATTTCTCGAACAAAGGTTATTCCCTGTTTCAAAAAGAGTGAGCACGTATTCTTATTAATGAATCCATTATAATGAACGCAGGATTCGATCTTTTTTTAAATTGATTTATGGTTAAGATGATTCACCATTTCTTGTTCGGTAATTCACAACCATCACGTACCAATGCCCTATTCCCACTGCTCTTTAATCTAACCTGCAGTGGACGACCGATATTTCATTAAAAAAGGAGGAAAGTGAAAAAATGAAGATCAAACCGTTAAATGACAGAGTGCTGGTGTTAAGGGTTGCAGAAGAGCAGAAAACGGCCGGGGGGATCATTATCCCTGATACCGCTAAAGAAAAACCCCAGGAAGGAAAAGTGGTCGCTGTTGGTCCCGGGAATCTGGATGATAGCGGCAAGCGGGTCCAACTGGATGTAAAAGTGGGCGATCGGATCCTCTTTTCAAAATACGCCGGAACCGATATCAAAATCGATGGGGTGGAGCATATTTTCATGAAAGAAGACGACATTTTAGGTATCTTAGATTAAGGAGGTAAATCACTATGCCTGCAAAAGTTATTTTATATGGTTCAAAGGCCAGGGAGAAGATGCTTCGGGGCGTCAACATTCTGGCGGATGCGGTGAAAGTTACCCTTGGGCCCAGGGGAAATAACGTAATTTTGGAAAAGACGTTCGGCTCCCCCACGGTAACCAAGGATGGGGTTACCGTTGCTAAGGAAATCGAGCTTGAAGACAAGTTTGAGAATATGGGCGCCCAGATGGTGAAAGAGGTGGCCAGCAAAACCAGCGACGTTGCAGGAGATGGCACCACCACCGCAACGATACTTGCCCAGTCCATTTATAAAGAAGGACTGAAGCTGGTGGCGGCCGGAATTAACCCGATGGGGCTCAAACGCGGGATAGACAAAGGCGTGGAGGCCATCATCGATAAACTGAAAAAAATCTCCAAGCCGACCAAGGATAAAAAAGAGATCGAACAGGTCGGAACCATTTCGGCCAACAATGATGAGACGGTAGGCAAGCTGATCTCCGAAGCGATGGAAAAAGTCGGCAAGGAGGGGGTCATCACCGTCGAAGAAGCCAAAAGCATGGAAACCAGCCTCGACATCGTGGAAGGGATGCAGTTCGATCGCGGATACCTGTCTCCGTACTTCATCACGAATGCCGAAAAAATGGAGGTGGTTTTAGAAAATCCGTATATCCTGCTCAATGAAAAGAAGATCTCCAATATGAAGGACCTGATCCCCCTTCTGGAGCAGATTTCAAAAACGGGAAAATCCCTCCTGATCGTTGCAGAAGATGTTGAAGGGGAGGCGCTGGCGACCCTGATCGTCAATAAGCTAAGGGGAACATTAAAGATTGCAGCCGTCAAGGCGCCGGGATTCGGCGATCGAAGAAAAGCGATGCTTCAGGATATCGCCACCCTGACGGGCGGACAGATGATCTCTGAAGATCTGGGGATCAAGCTTGAAAACATCACGGTCAGCGATCTGGGTAAATGCAAGACGGTTAAAATCAATAAGGACAACACCACCATTGTGGATGGTGCCGGAAGCAAGAAGGATATCGAGGGGCGGGTCAAACAGATCCGCGCTCAAATTGAAGAAACCACATCCGACTATGACAGGGAAAAGCTTCAGGAGAGACTGGCAAAGCTGATCGGAGGAGTCGCCGTTGTCAATATCGGGGCTGCTACGGAAACCGAAATGAAAGAAAAGAAAGCCAGGGTAGAAGATGCATTGAATGCCACCCGGGCCGCTGTCGAGGAAGGAATCGTCGCCGGTGGCGGGGTCGCCCTGGTGCGTTGCATTGATGCCCTGGAAAAGGTAAAAGTCACCGGTGAAGAAAAACACGGGGTTTCTATTTTGAAGCGGGCTCTTGAAGAACCGCTGAGACAGATCGCCATCAATGCCGGATACGAGGGTTCGGTTGTTCTCAACAAGATCCTGGAAGGAAAAGACGATTTCGGCTTTAATGCCGCAACCGAAAAATATGAGAACCTCATGGAATCGGGAGTCATCGATCCCACCAAAGTGGTTCGATTCGCTCTCCAAAATGCCTCATCCGTTGCCGGCCTGATGCTGACAACGGAAGCCATGGTGGCTGAAAAACCTGAGAAGAAAAAGGAACCCCCCATGCCGCCCGGCGGAATGGGTGAAGACATGTATTAATCCGCTGTTTGCCTATCAAGGAATGACGTTTTAATGAAGAGACGGGCCGTTAATCAGCCCGTCTCTTCCAAAGCCTTTAAGAAAAATCAATCGGTTCATCAAATCCAGGTCAACCGCAGCACGCGTTATTGACCGCCCAATTTATCAAGAATTTGGGGAGAATGATGATTCCCGCTCGCCCTTATATCGATTTCGACGCACTGCCTCCCTAGACCGACAGCATTTATTTTGGCCGGCAACATCCTTTTCTTCCGCATCCCTTGTTTTTTTCGGATCGATTGGCTAAATGTATGTATTCTAAAAAATAAGAATGATTTAGACTAAACAGATCAACGGACGTCTTTTTTAAACGGTAACTCATGCAACTGAAGGAGGAATTCTAATGGAGGCAAAAAAGTGGGGCAAGAATCCACTTTCTGTTTTGTTTTTCGTATGCTTGGTTTTTCTTCCGTTTGGATTGAAACCCGCATCCGGCAGAGAAACGAAAACTGATGAGCAAAAACCTGAGCGGCTGATCACCATGAACGCCGAATATTCCGGTATCGTTGTTCCCAAAGGTGAAGATGTCAGCATGGATCTGATTTTTCAAAACAAGGGACGCAGCGACGAAACCGTGTCTGTAAAAATCGCCGAAAAACCAAAAGGGTGGAAAGCGAAAATCAAAACCTACCGATTTTTGGTGACCGGCGTTCTCGTTCCAGCGGATGAAAAAAAAACGCTCACATTCGAAGCCGTTCCGGAAAAGGGGATCACTCCCGGAGATTATCGGTTTAAGGTGGAGGCCAAAACTCACGACTCCCGTTTTCAGATGTCACAGGATATTCTGATAACCGTGAAAAGCGAAGATGATAAAGAAAAAGAAGGGCGGGGTGTCAAGCTGACGACATCCTATCCGGTAATCCGAGGGCCATCCGATGCGAAATTCGAATTTTCGCTGGAGGTGGACAGCAAGCTCGATAAGGAATCGGTGTTCGATCTTTTTGCCCAAGGCCCGGCCGAATGGGATATCAACTTTAAGCCGGCCTACGAATCGAAATACATTTCGAGCCTCCGGCTGAAAGGGAATCAAAACCAGACCATTGCGGTTGAGGTAAAACCTTCCATCAATTCACCGGCCGGGGAATATCCGATTCTTGTACGGGTCAGCTCAGGCGATGCAAAAGGGGACTCGAAATTGATGGTCATCCTTACCGGGACATATAATCTTGAAGTCGGCACCGTCAGCGGCCTTCTCTCCCTGGAAGCCCGCCAGGGGAAACCCGCAAACCTTTCGTTTTATATTAAGAACACCGGGTCGGCTGAAAACTCCGGAATCAAGTTTATGTCTTTTAAGCCGGAAAACTGGAAGGTGGAATTTAAGCCCGAACTCATCGAAACCATCGAACCGGGCGGCTTGAAACAGGTGGAAATGACGATTACTCCTTATGAAGAAGCATTGGTCGGCGATTATTCGGTGAGCGTGAATGTCGAAGGAGAAAAAGCGAGTAAAACCATAGAGTTTAGAACGACCGTGAAAGCCTCGGCAACATGGGGATGGATCGGCATCGGCATCATTGTGCTGGTCATCGCCGGCCTGTTCGGTCTTTTCCGATGGCTGGGAAGGCGATAACATGGGTATTCATCCTGTCATCGAAACCCAGGCGCTAACGAAACGATACCTTCATCAACTGGCGGTCGACCGCCTGACCTTCACGGTCGGAGAAGGCGAGATCTTCGGCTTTTTAGGCCCCAACGGCGCCGGCAAAACCACCACCATCCTGATGCTCATGGGCTTAACGGAGCCGACATCCGGAAAAGCCCGCGTCCTCGGCTTTGATCCCTCTCGGGAGCCCATTCAGGTCAAATCAAAAATAGGATATCTCCAGGAAAATATGGGCTTTTATCCGGACCTTAACGCCAGGCAGATGCTCTGTTTTATTGCGGAACTCAACGCCCTTTCCGGATCCTTGGTCGAAGAGCGGATTGCCGGCGCCCTGGAGACCGTCGGGTTGATCGGAGAAGCGGATAAAAAAATCGGTGCGTATTCCAGAGGGATGAGGCAGCGGCTCGGAATCGCTGAACTTTTAATCAAGGATTCAAAAGTGGCTTTTCTCGATGAACCGACCCTGGGGCTCGATCCCGATGCCACCAATCGGATGATCGATCTGATCCAAAGCCTGTCCCGGGACCGAAAGATGACCATCCTCATTTCGAGTCATATGCTTCATCAGATTCAAAAAATTTGCCATCGTGTGGGGATTATGATCAAAGGCAAACTGGTGGCTCAAGGTTCGTTGGATCTGTTGGCACAGGAGAAGTTCGGTATCGGAAGCGAAAAATACTCTCTTGAGGAAATCTACATGAAATATTTCCAGGAGGCCTAAGCGTGAGGGGCGTTAAAGCGATTATTAAAAAAGAGCTTTCAGATCATTTTACCAGCTACCGATTTATGATCATTTTTTCCATGATCGCCATGGTGAGCTTAATCACCGCATACATGGTGGGGTTAAACATCCGTCAGGAGTTAAAAGAAGTCGCCAAGCCGCGTTTTGTCTTTCTAATGCTGTTTACTTCGTCCGGGGCGATGTTTTCACTGGTTCAATTTGTATCCTTCTTCGGTCCTCTGGTCGGATTGATTCTTGGATTCGACACCATCAACCGGGAACGGAATCAGGGAACCTTGAGCAAACTTTTGTCTCAACCCATTTACCGGGATGTGGTCATCAACGGAAAATTTTTAGCGGGCGTGATCATGATCACCATTATGATCCTTTCCATTATGCTGGTGATAACAGGATTGGGATTGCTGGTGGTCGGAGTTATACCCGGGGCTGAAGAACTTGGGAGGATCGCTATTTATCTCGTTATCAGCATCATCTACATTTCCCTTTGGCTGGCCGTTGCCATCTTATTTTCTATCCTTTTCAGAAATACGGCGACTTCCGCTCTGGCTGCTTTGGCCATTTGGATTTTCTTTTCCTTTTTCATTTCCCTGGGGGCAAATGTGCTGGCAAGCGCTATCACCGGCGGCATGACCGGAGAAGACCGCACCGAGGTGATCCTTAAGAATGCTAAAATCGTCAACGCATTCTCCTTGTTTTCACCAATGAAGCTTTATTCGGATGCCACGGCAACGATCATCGATCCCAGGCGGAAATCGACCCGTTCCATCATCGCCGTCGGACCTCTTGAGCAGATCTCCATGTCACGATTTTCCGGACCGCTTCCGTTAATTCAAAGCATCCTGGTCGTAGCCCCTTATCTCATTTCCCTTGTGGCTCTCACGGTCATCTGTTTTGCCGTTTCTTATGCCGTATTTATGAAACAGGAGATCCGATCCTTATAGGGAAGCCGTTGGTCCCAATATCAAAATTTCACTTGTGGTTTTTACCAAAGCACCTTAAAAAAGATTCATGGCGCATCGAAGGAACATCCAATACCTTGATTCTGCCTTTCATGTGAACCGATCCGGAGGGGCATTGAAGATCAAAACGATCGTCCACATCTTTTTCCTCTTGATCATACCTGGATTTTTTTCATCCATAGGATTCTCAAAAGGATACGACCTTTTGGAACAAACCGAAACCGGGATTATCAACTGGTCGAAATGGACCATTGAAGCAACGGGGGTCGGAACGCTTCCCGAAAAGCGCCCGGAAAACCCTTCCAAGGTCTCGCTTGATGCGGCAAAACAAGATGCTCATAAAAAAATCATTAAAGCGCTTCAACAGGTTCGGATTTCAAATTCAACCACCGTTGGAAAAATATCCGACAAGAGCAGCGGTATCCTGGAGAAGATCGAAGCCCTGACTAAGGATGCTCAAATCATCAAACAGGAATACTTATCGGACGGAACCGCTAAAGTAACGATGGAATTTAATCTGACCGGAGCCTTTACTCAACTTACGCTACCCCAGGAGATCAAGCAAATTGAGTCCGTAAAACCCATATCCCCGACCGATTCAAAACCTCCTGTTTTTACCGGCTTGATCGTAGATGCCACCGGAATCGGTGCAAGGCCTGCCCTGGTCCCGAAAATTATCGATGAAAACAATGGTGAGGTTTTTGGCTCCGCATTCGTGAGTCGGGAATCCGCAGTAGGGCAGGGAGTGTGCGGCTACTATCAGGATCTATCATTTGCCCGGAAACATCAGCGTGTGGGAGATCACCCTCTGATCGTTAAGGGCCTGAGAACCGATAGCGGAGCGGAATCGATCATCGTCATCAGCAATACGGATGCTGCCAAGTTAAAAAGCGCTTCGGAACATCTTCAACTGTTGAGGAAATGCCGTGTTCTTATTGTCATCGATTCACCGGCCAAATGAGGAGGGCTCATGATTTTGAAAATCCAGCACCTGATTGCAGTAGCTCTATGCGCTCTTTTTTTACAGGCATGCAGTGCGAATATGCTGGTGCCAAAACCGAAGCTCGATTCTCCGGCTCATCATGTGAAAACCGGCTTTAAACTCATCGACCTCGAGAAATACGATGGGGCGATGCGCGAATTTAACAGAGCGGTGGAACTCGACCCAAAGTTCGTTCCCGCTCATGTTGGGGTGGCTCTCGCCCATGCCTTTGCAGGAGATTATGAAAAGGGCCTGGCATCGCTTGAAACCGCCTTCAGACAAGCGGGAAATAAAGAGGACCAACTGGCAGTGAACATCGGCTATATGCGGCTTTTTACCATTGGAGACGGGAACATCAAACCGGACTGGCTCCAGCAGATCGAGAACGCTTTTCAAAAAGCCGTGGAAATCAAGCCTGAAAGCCCCGATGTCTATTTTTACATGGGCATTGCCTATAAGAAATCGAACCGATACGACGAGGCTCTAAAACAGTTTGTCAAGGTCTTTGAAATCGGAAAGGAGTTTGTCGAAGAAGCGGATCGGGAATATACCGCCATTCAACGAATGAAAAGGGCCGCCTCACAGTAGGAGCGGCCCTTTTCTTCTTTTGGAACTATCCGAGCCATAGGGATCAGGTCCCGAGGGTCCAGGAAGCCAGATATTTTTTTTGTTCCGAAGTCAGCTGGTCAATGGCAATTCCCATGGTGGCCAATTTTTCTTTGGCGATCTTACGGTCGATACTTTCCGGAACCGGATAGACATCCTTTTTCAGTGAATGCTTTCCCGCTACCATATATTCGATGCTTAATGCCTGATTGGCAAAGCTCATATCCATAACGCTCGACGGGTGCCCTTCGGCCGCCGCAAGGTTGATCAGCCGGCCTTCCCCAAGTAAGTTGATTCGCTTACCGTTATTGAGCAGGTGCTGTTCCACAAAAGGTCTCATTTTCTTAACCGACTTGGTGAGGGATTTCAGCCCTTCAAGGTCCAGTTCCACATTAAAATGTCCGCTATTGGAAATAATGGCCCCGTCTTTCATTACCGCGAAGTGGGCCTTTCGGATGACATTCACATTCCCGGTCACCGTGCAGAAAAAATCTCCGATTCTCGCTGCTTTTGCCATCGGCATCACCGTGAAGCCGTCCATGACCGCCTCCAAAGCGGGAACGGACTCAATTTCCGTAACGATGACGTTGGCCCCCATGCCACGCGCCCTCATAGCCAAACCCCTGCCGCACCATCCATACCCGCAAACAACGAAATAGGCACCGGCCAGCAGGCGGTTGGTCGCCCGAACAATCCCGTCCACCGTGCTCTGCCCGGTTCCATACCGATTATCGAAAAAATGTTTGGTCTTTGCATCATTGACGGCAATGATCGGGTATTGAAGAACACCGTCTCTGGCCATGCTTTTCAGCCGGATGACGCCGGTGGTGGTTTCTTCGGTTCCTCCCAGAACATGTTCAATCAGGTCCTGACGCTCCGAATGAAGCGTGGAAACCAGATCCGCCCCATCGTCCATGGTATAGTGGGGCCTTGCATTCAACACCGCATGAATGTGCCGGTAATATGTTTTGCCGTCTTCTCCTTTAATGGCAAATACCGGAATTTTATCGTTTTTAACCAGGGAGGCAGCTGCTTCATCCTGGGTGCTAAACGGATTGGAAGCGCAAACAAACGGCTGGGCGCCCCCGGCCTTTAGCGTCTGCAACAGCGAGGCCGTCTCGGTGGTGACATGCAAACAGGCTCCGACACGAATCCCTTTCAGAGGTTTTTCCTGTTCAAATCGTTTACGAATCTGGTTTAATACGGGCATACTCTCATTTGCCCATTCGATTCGAAGCGCACCTTCTTTCGCAAGGCCGATATCCTTTATGTCATATTTCATCAATATTCTCCCTAAATGCCTGCTTTTTTTCTCAATATATCCACCATGTTCGTCTTTTCCCAGGTAAATTCAGGTTCACTTCGGCCGAAAGGGCCGTAAGCCGAGGTTTTTCGATAGATGGGTCGCAGCAAATCCAAATATTCAATAATAGCGGCCGGTCGCAAATCAAAAACCTCTTTTACTATGGTTTCTAATTTTTTCTTCGGAATGACACCTGTCCCCATGGGATCCACCATAACCGATACCGGCTGAGCGACTCCAATGCAATAGGCGATCTGAACTTCACATTTTTTCGCAAGGCCTGCAGCAACAATATTTTTCGCAACATGCCTGCCCATGTAGGAAGCGCTTCGATCCACCTTCGTTGGATCCTTGCCTGAAAAACATCCTCCCCCATGGCTTCCCTGCCCCCCGTAGGTGTCGACGATATTCTTTCGCCCGGTAAGGCCGCAGTCTCCCATAGGACCCCCGATGACGAATCTCCCCGTGGCGTTTATGAAATATCGGGTGTCTCCATCGATCATTTCCCTGGGAATCACCTTTTTAATAACCTGCTCGACAATCGCCTCTCGGAGTTCATCATAGGTAATGTCCGGTTTATGCTGAGCGGCAATAACCACCGTATCCACCCGTTTCGGAGTTCCATTCTCATACTCAATGGTGACCTGGGACTTACCATCCGGTCTTAAGAAATCCAGGGATCCGTTTTTTCGCACCGTGGCCAGACGGCGGCACAATTTATGGGCATAAATGATGGGCATCGGCATCAGTTCCGGCGTTTCATCGGTAGCAAATCCGAACATTAGCCCCTGATCTCCGGCTCCCTGCTCCTTGAACAGCCCCTTTCCGTTAACCCCCATCGCGATGTCGGGTGATTGTCGGTCAATACTGGTGATGACGGCGCAGGTCTGCCAGTCAAACCCCATTTGCGAGGAATGGTATCCAATATCCCGAATGGTTTCCCGAACGATCTGAGGCATATCCACATAGCAGTCGGTCGTGATTTCACCGGCAATAATGGCAATACCGGTGGTCACCATCGTCTCGCATGCCACCCGGCAATTTTTATCCTGACCGATAATGGCGTCCAAAATCGAATCGGATATGCAATCGGCGACTTTGTCGGGATGCCCTTCCGTAACGGATTCCGAAGTAAACAGATACTTTTCTTTTTCCATCTGGAATCTCCTTTGTTAAAACATATGATCTTTCTATTTCATTTAAGGCTCGGCACTCGTGCTTGGCCGTGGAACCAGGGCACCCTCTTTCCTTTGCGGCGGAAGGCGTTGCAGCCAAGCTTCCTGGCCTGAATGCCGGGAATGACTTCGATCGGTCTATCCTCCAAAAATGAATTAACTTTTTATTTTATGCCAATCAAACCGATTTGTCAACCGAAGGGTGATAATTTTTTCAGATTCAAATCGATCCCGTTATTTCATAAAAAAACAGGATGTGGACTGGTGGGTGATCCGATTTAATCATTGGGAAAAAGAAGTATATCTGCTTGCGGATTTCGAATATCAGATCGCTGGAAAGAGCGGCAACAATGGGACAGAGACAACGCCAGGAGCGAGATGATCTTTCGATACGGATTCGATATCCCGATTACGTATTGTTCATCCTGGATTTGAAGATTTCCGTTGAGCCGGCACTGAATTATTTTCTCTAGAACAACTCGTCCCGGTTTGAATTTTTTTAGAAAGGCGGTCAGCCACTTCCCGGCTGACCCGGCTATTTGGTATAATTTTTTTATAACCCAAAGGGGTTGGATTGTCAAGGGAAGCAGCAGGAGCGTACCTGACGGCGGTCGATTCCCGACGTTTTTAGTGTAGTGACAAAACGGACGGCTTGAAACCGTTTGGCCAAGGTAAGTTGCAACAAAAGCGTTTCTTTATCCGACACCGAAATGGAATGAGCGGAAACCGTAAGCCCTATTTCTTTCGATTCTGGAATTCGGCAGATGGGTCGGATGGCGGTTTTCTTGTCACCTGACAAGAATCTTTCATTCATGTTGAGATGCCGAGTTTTGGAAGGATATACGTTTGCAGGACAATCCAAACGCCGATGACCGCAATGAGGATGATGATTTCTTTCATGACCATTTCCCTTATAAAAATTCCATGTTAATGCGCAAGTCACGATTTTCCGGAGTGAATATATCGTGTTTCAATAAAATCAGCCAATTTTTGAATTTCTTCCAAACCGAATACCGGAACATTCATTTTAACAGCAGAGTCCGATACCATGGCCACAAGGTTATCGTTATCCTTAAAAAGAGGTTCGCTGTGAACTTGAACGCGGAATATCTCTATCTTGGGCCGAGCTTCTTTTTTAAAACCTTCGGCAATCACTAAATCGACATCCTGAAAATATTTTTCAAGCGTGTCCAGAGACTCGCTTTCGAGATCATCCTTCACCATAACAATCTGGCCGGGTGATGAAATAATAACCGTATCGGCTCCGGCATTTTTGTGACGCCAGCTGTCTTTTCCCTTCATGTCGACGGCATATCCATGATGAGCGTGCTTAATCGATCCGATCCGATACCCTCTGCTTTTGAGCTCGGCAATCAGCTTTTCAATCAGCGTTGTTTTTCCTGACGATGAATTTCCGACGATGGAGACAACCTGAGTCATTATTCACTCAAAGCGATCATTCAACTGATTCATATTCCGGCCGGACAAACCATCGGCCAAAAAAAACCTAAGAGAAAATTAACCCGCAATTCATATCTGTCAAGATGCAAATGAGCGATTAAGGCCGGAAACTCTTTTTTAAAATTATGGATGCCGGCAGCATCCCACGTCCTGCCGCCGGCAATTTGAAAAAGGTATGGGAAGCCTATTTTTTCCCCTCATTGATCTTCTCGGTGAGTGAGGGGATAAAATCAAGAATATCCACCACAACACCCACATCCGCAACCTGGAATATGGGGGCTTTTGGATTTTTGTTAATTGCAACCATAAACGGAGATCCTTTAATTCCTCCAAGGTGTTGAAAGGAACCGCTGATCCCGAGGGCCATATACACTTTCGGTTTAACCGTCTGGCCGGATGTTCCCACCTGACGGGATTTTTCCATCCATTTCGCATCGACAATGGGTCGCGAACAAGAGACATCTGCGCCCATTGCCTGAGCCAGTTCATGAATGATTTCAAGGTTCTCTTGTTCTTCAATCCCCCTTCCAACCGATACCAGAACCTCAGACTTGGTGATATCCACGTCTCCGACCTCGGCTTGCACCAATTCCAGAAAACGGCGACCGCAGTCAGGCATGCCTTCTTGAAAGGCATCAGCGGTTTTATCGGTCAGGAGGCCTGACCTATCCTTATTTTCGTTTGGAGAAAAAGAACCTGCTCGAATCGTGATGACCGCCCCTTCGGAGATATCGCAGGAAACGTGGGTTCTCACCATTCCGTTGAATTCTTCCCGGACGGCCAAAAGCAGATTCCCTGTGATGCCGTCCATAGCGACGACATCCGGAAGGTATGTCGATCCAAGGCCGATGGAAAGGCCCGGGGCCAGATCCATGCCGAAATGTTCATGGGGGATCAATACGATATTTCCCCTGGGGAGGACCCGTTGCAAAAGAGCGCGAATAAGGGCTGCATCGGGATAGGCAATGCTCTCGTTATCGATCTTCCAAACATGTTCGTAAGATTTGGCCGCTTCACGGCATGCGGCATCCAAATCACTACCCCATCCGGCAACGACAGCCGTTACAGAAGCTTCGGGATCGATTTTGGCCGCTGCTGAAAGGAGTTCCAGGGCAGAATCATCGGGTATCCCTTTTTTGTGAATGATATATGAAAAAATTTGCCGGGCCATTATCGGATCCCTCCTTTGGATTTCAATATGTCGATCAGCTTATCGATGATTTCATCCGTGTTCCCTTCAAGGATTTCAGCGCCTTTTCCAAGTTCGGGGGCAAAATAATCGATCTTTTTCACTTTTGACCCTCCCTTCCCGATCGACTCAACCGGGACGCCGAGCTCCGATGCGCCATACACTGGGATTTCCACTGAAGCGACTTTGCGTATCCCGCGGATGCCGACATATCGAGGTTCGTTGATCCCCGTTTGAATCGTGAGAACGCATGGAAGTTTGATTTCGTTGAATTCCTGATTCCCACCGGCGATCTCACGCCCCACTTTGATGGTCTTGTCATCAACAACCTCAATCACGTTCACCAGAGACGCAAACGGCCATTTGAGCATGGTGGCCAGCATTCCCCCGACCTGTCCCGCACCGTCGTCTGCCTGAACTCCGGTAAGAACCAGATCATATGCCTCTTTTTCAATATGCGCCTTGAGGATGGCCGAAATTCCCCGCCCATCCGAACCGTTGAACGCTTCATCGGAAAGGTGGATCCCTTTATCCGCCCCCATCGCCATTTGTCTCCGGATAACTTCATCGGCTTCTGCTTCTCCGACGGAAACCACGGTCACGCTGCCGCCTGTTTTATCGCGGATCCGGATCGCTTCTTCAACCGCATAATTGTCCCACTCGTTGATCGAATAAACCAGATCTTCCCGTTCGATATCGGTTCCATCCTTGCCAACCTGGATTTCATTTTCCGAGGTATCCGGAACCCGTTTGATACAGACCAATACTTCCATATTCATCCTCCCTTGATTTGCCACCCTTTGACTTAACCAATCACTCTTTCAGAAAAACCGAAACCAATCCAATGGGCCATGATCATTGATCCTGTATCATTTGCTGATCGATCAGCTCCGCGATATCCACCGCGCGCATTTTCCCCTCAAGGCCGCTGGTTTTAATGGCATCCTCAATATTGACCATGCAAAACGGACATGCGGTGACGATAACATTCGCTCCGGCTTCTTTGGCCATCTCCACCCTCAGTTTGCCCATACGGGTCTCTTCGGTGGGTTCGTAGAAAAGCATCAATCCCCCACCGCCGCAGCAAAAAGATCGATCTTTCGATCGTATCATCTCCACGCGCCTCATTCCCGGGACGGCATCCAGAACGCGCCTTGGAGCATCATAGATGCCATTGTGCCGTCCGAGATAACATGGATCGTGATAGGTGAAAACCAAATTCGGGTCTTCGATCCCTTTTAAGCGAATTTTTCCGGATAGGATGCTCCGCTCCATTAGCTGAGAGATGTGCTCAACGGGTTTAATGTCCGAATAATCATTTGTTAAGGCGTTAAATGCATGCGGATCGGCAGTGACGATCCCGTTCACCTGACCATTCCGAATAGCATCCGTATTTTGGCGCTTCAGTTCTAAAAAAAGCATCTCTTCTCCGAAACGCCTGACTTCGTGCCCGCTGTCCATTTCCGCGGGTCCAAGAATGCCGAAATCGATCCCGGCACCCTTTAATATTCGGGCCGTTGCCCTGGCGATTTCCTGAATCCGATCGTCATAAGACGTGATGCTATCCACAAAATAGAGCATATCGGCGCTCTTCTTTTCTCCCAGAACTTTCACAAAGCCTAAATCCTTGGCCCAGTCTCCCCGTTTCTTCTCCATTTTACCATAAGGATTCCCTCGTTTTTCCAAAGAGCCAAGGGGTTTTTGCAGCGATTGAGGGACGCGACCTTCATCCACCAGCCCCCGCCGGACGTCGACGATCTTGTCGATATATTCAATCAGCAAGGGGCATTCCTCCTCACAGGCCCCGCAAGTGGTGCAAGACCAGATTTCATCCTCTTCCAGCACACCTCCGATAAACGGAACAGGATCGGGAGCTTTTCCAATAATCGAAAACGTATCAAAGGAATGATTTCGGCATTTGATGGAAATAAACCTCGGCGACAGAGGGCGGCCGACGGCATTTGCCGGACAGTTATCCGAACATCTCCCACAATCGGCACAAGAATAAAAATCAAGCATATGTTTCCAGGTAAAGTCTTCGTATGTTTTCACACCGAAGGATTCCAGCTGATCCAGGGCATCTTCCCCGATTCCCCACTTGACCGGCTTCACCACTCCTTTTCGAAGCTTCATAAAATAGACGTTGGGAAAGGAAGTGATGACGTGAAAATGCTTCCCTAAAGGGAGAAAACATAAGAAAAAAAAGAAGGCCAAATCGTGAATGAAATAAGCACCCAAATGAACAGCCTGAAGGGTACTTTGGGATTTCTCTGTAAAAAATCCGGCAGCCAATGCCGAAAGCGTTCCCGGAATGTGAATCCCCGTCGGATATCCTTTTTGCATCTTGGCAGCCGCAACGCTCCCTTCAAATAAGGCCTCGGAGAGCATCAGTGTCGATATCAACAGAAGAACGAACACCGCCTCCGCCGTGTGCTCTTTCCCGTATTTTGCCGGTACGGCGTATCGTTTCGGTTTGAAAAAAGCCCTCCGGATAATGGCAATGATGCAGGTTCCAAAAACAATGGTTCCGGCAATATCTTTAAGTACCTCATACGCCGATCCGACAGCACCGCCCAGGCCGGGTAATACAAAATTGTCGAAAATGCCGAGGATCACCAGAGTCATGGAGCGCAGTGAAAGAATGACAAATCCGGCAAAGAGCAGAATATGCAGAACACCGGCAAGCCGGTATCGGGGCTGGCGGTACTGAGCTAGGGCATATTTTAGCATGTTCAGCAGACGCTCAGGCCATTGGTCGAATCTGGGGTCTTTTGCTCCTTTGAACAAAGGAATCATCCGACGATAAATGATATAGGAAAAAATGCCGATTCCCAAAACCGGGATTAAGACGGAGAAGATCATGGTCGGAATTCCGAAAACCGAAGCGCCGGCCGGGGAGGTCAATGCCATTTCCATTTTATATTTCTTTCATGTTTGAAGTTCTTCGTTGCCGGCAGCGGATAATCTTAGACCGCAATGAGTTGTGCCAATATTTCATTGGCTCACTAGCTCAACAGCCCCGCTTGTTGCGGGATCTCCGTTTTGCTCCGGCATGCGAGAAGGAATCTGCTCGCCCGAGCGGTTCCAATCGAATGAACTCCAACGGCAATTGATAAAATGAATGAATATTCATTCATTTTACAAAGACCCTTACGCCTGTCAATAAAAAAATCACCCCTTTTTAATGCACCGCCCCATCTTCTGTTTGTTGACAAATCGTCATGGTAATAATAAATACTTAAAAAAACATCATTTATGAATCCACCTGAACGGTTATCATAAAAGAGTACCACGAACCCATCATCCATTCGGAAAAGCAAGGGGGAACGTATGACCAAATTGGTATCATATCATGATAAGCCATGGTTTTCCAGCTACGAAAAAAGAGTCCCTGAAAAAATCGTCTATGAAACCACCTGCCTCCCTGAATTTTTAGAAGAATCCGCCCGCCGGTTTCCTTCGCTGATGGCGCTTTCATTCCAGGGGTACTCGATCAACTTTCGCGACCTGAACATCATGGTCAATCGTTTTGCCAAAGCCCTCCATGAATTCGGTATCCGGAAAGGCGACCGGGTCGCCATTTTGTTGCCGAACCTTATCCCGTGCGTGGCGAGTTATTATGCCGCGCTCAAGATCGGCGGAATTGCTGTCCTGAACAATCCCCTCTATTCGGACCGCGAGCTCGAGCACCAGTTGAATGATTCCAAATCCAAAATACTTATCACTCTAGACCTTCTGGGGAATCGGATGATTGATCTTAGGCCAAAGACACATATTAAAGCGATCATCTATACTTCCATCGGAGATTATCTCCCCTTCCCAAAAAATATTCTTTTTCCTCTGATCGCCAAAAAAAAAGGGCTTTCAGCAGACGTGAAATCCGCCCCGGATGTCCACAAATGGAAAACGATCCTGGCCAATTCCCAGCCGGATCCGCCTTCTATCGACCTTTCTTTTGAAGAAACCGCCATGCTTCAGTACACCGGAGGGACAACCGGAGTATCGAAGGGGGTCATGCTGACCCATGAAAATTTAAGCAAGCAGGTTCAGCAGCTATCCGCCTGGTTCCCTCAGTTTGAAAAAGGGAAGGAAATCATGCTGGGCGCTCTCCCGTACTTCCATGTGTTCGGGCTTTCGGCCGCCATGAATTTTTCGATTTTTATGGGGTGGGGGCAGATTCTAGTCCCTAAACCCCAGCCGGAACCTCTGCTGGAAGCCATTCGAAAATTCAAGCCCACCTTCGCACCCCTCGTACCGACCATGTATATCGGAATCCTCAACCACCCGGACATCGACAAAACCGACCTGACCTCAATTAAGGGTTGTTTTTCCGGGAGCGCTCCGCTTCCGGTGGAAGTGATCCGCAAATTCGAAGAAAAAACAGGGGCCATTATCGTGGAAGGATTCGGATTGACCGAAGCGACACCGGTTACCCACATCAACCCGTTCGGCGGCCAGCGCAAGGTGGGAAGCATCGGACTTCCCATATCCGATACGGAGTCGCGCATCGTCGAACTCGACGACTGGACCAAGGACGTAACGGTTGGAGAACCCGGGGAACTCCTCATCAAGGGGCCTCAGGTTATGAAAGGGTATTGGAAAATGCCCGATGAAACGGCCGCCACCCTCTCGGACGGTTGGCTCCATACCGGAGATATCGCAAAAATGGATGAAGAGGGGTACTTTTTTATCGTCGATCGAAAAAAGGATATGGTGATCTCAGGAGGATATAATGTTTATCCGCGCGAGATCGATGAGGTGTTCTACGATCACCCTAAAGTCCTGGAAGCCTGTTCCATCGGCATTCCTCACCCCACTCGCGGGGAAGCCGTTAAGGTTTTCGTCGTTCTGAAAGAAGGGGAAAAAGCCACTCCTGAAGAATTCATTGCCTATTGTCAAACCCGGCTTGCCAAGTTTAAACTCCCAACCGAGATCGAATTTAGGGATAGCCTTCCAAAATCGGTTGTGGGAAAAGTATTGAGAAAAGAATTAAAAAATCAGGAAAAGACCAAACCGAAAGCCGGCGATAAGTGAAGCTCCCCGCTCTGAAGAGCGGGGCTTCCCGGTATTGATTTACCCTTGAACCCTTGTGGGCAAATACTGAACTAAAGTCTTCGCCTAAAAGCTTAGAACGGATATTTCTTAATCTTGATCACCTTATCCGCAATCAGACGTTTTAACGGGATGGTATCTATCGGTTGAAATCCCACCAAATGATCGACCGCCGTCAGGAGTCGGTTTAAGGCTTCCCCCTTTTCAACATAAGCCAGAATTTGTTTCGCCCATGAAACCATTTTTGGGAGGGTGTCGTTGACGTACACTGTAATTGCCGCCGCATGATATTCAGCCTGCTTTTCGCCCTTCTTTTGAAGGATCTTCACCGCCCGAAGGAGACCGCTCTCCATGGCATAAATCTCCATGATCATATCCGACAGCATTTCCATGACTTCCTGCTCATCCGCCAGCCTCATCATCAGCTTGTTGGCCGCAGTCCCAGCCGCCAAGAGGAGTATCTGTTTGCTCATCTTAACCAGATGGTTTTGAAGGGAAAGGGGAGAATCATCCTGGGTTTTCACATGAAAGCCGCCTTCCTTAAGCCCCTTCTGAACCTTCGAAACCGCATCGAAAATGGCAAGCTTCCCTTGCATGGCTCTTCTAAAAAGGGTCCCGGAAATCAGTAACCGATTGATTTCGTTCGTCCCCTCGAAAATCCGGTTGATCCGGGCATCGCGATACATCCGCTCCGCCTGATATTCGGCGGTGTAACCGTTTCCCCCATGGATCTGCAACACCTCATCGGCACAATAATCCAGAACCTCGCTCCCGAAAACCTTCGCTATGGAGCACTCGATGGCATACTCGGAGATGGTTCTTGCGTTCACTTCCGGCTGCTTCCGCTCCTCAGCTCCAACCTTACTGAAAATATCTTCAAGGGATGCTGCCATTCGATACACCATCGACTCCGCCATGTAGGCCCTGATGCTCATGTTGGCCAGCTTATTTTTAATCATTCCGAAAGAACAGATCTTTTTCCCGAACTGCTCTCTGGTATTGGCATATTTGGAAGCTTCGGCAATCGCCACCTTGCATCCGCCGACCACGCTTGCGCCCAGCTTGTACCGGCCGATATTCAAAACGTTAAACGCGATCTGATGCCCCTGCCCCACTTCAAACAGCACATTTTCCACAGGGACACGGCAGTCCTTAAACACAACCGGAGTGGTAGAAGAGCCTTTTATCCCCAATTTTTTTTCTTCCGCGCCATTGGAAACACCCGGGAATCCCCGTTCCACGATAAACCCGGTAAATTTTTCTCCATTAACTTTGGCGTAGACGATAAACATGTCGGCCCATGCGCCGTTGGTGATATAGATCTTTTCGCCGTTTAACAGGTAGAATCGGCCGTCTTCTGAAAGCGTCGCGGTTGTTTGCGCGTTTAATGCATCCGAACCGGCATTCGGTTCTGTAAGGCAGTATGCGGCGATGTACTCTCCGGAGGCCAGTTTTGAAAGGTATTTTTTTCGCTGCTGTTCATTCCCGAAATAGACGATCGGAAGAGTCCCGATTCCGGTATGAGCACCGTGGGCAACGGCAAAAGATGCCCCCGTGGAGCTCGCCATGGCTTCCGTGACCAGGCAGGTGCTGATTTTGTCCATACCTTCTCCGCCGTATTCTTCAGGAATATCGGTCCCGTTCAAACCCAATTCTCCTGCCATTCGAAAAAGGGAACGGGCAAATGCGGGATCTTTTTCTTCAATATGATCCATGTTCGGCTGGATCTCTTTTTTTGTAAAATCCAGGGCCGCCTGAAAAATCATCTGATGCTCTTTCGTCATCTCCTCAGGAATGAAGATATCCTCAGGAAGGACGTCCGTAATTAAAAATTCGCCTCCTACAAATACTTTTCTTTTTCCCATTTCAATTCTCCTTTTCCCGGATTTGCGTAAGAGCCTTATCCTCGCTCTTCCCCGCACTGCCGACCCCTTTGATGAGAAGATCCACAAGTGGATCCGCCATTGAGACCAAATCATATTTCCCATTCGAATGCAGCCAGGTATTGATCACTTCATCGACCGAGCCGATAATGAAGCGCTTGACCAATCCCATATACAAATCCTTTCTCATGCTCCCTTCTTCCTGCCCATGTTCGATAATCCCTGAAATCAGATCCAGATACATCTTTGACATCTCCTTGATCTGTTCTTCCGCCAGTCGGTTGATCTGATGAGTTTCCGTCTGGTAAACGACCGCCATATTTTTGTTGTTCTGGAACTCTTCAAGATGCGCCCGGACAAGATTCCGTAGCTTCTCTTCGGCGTCCTGCCCTTTTTTCACCGCTTCCTCAAAGCGTTCAAATACCTGCTTGGTTTTGTATTTGAAAAATTGAATCAAGATATCGTCTTTATTTTTAAAATACAGATAAATGGTTCCATCGGCCACACCGGCTTCTTTTGCTACCTGTGAGACGGTAGACTGAAAGAAGCCATGATCGGCAAATACCTTTATCGCTGCTTCAAGGATGCGATCGTATTTGTCATTTCGCTTTCCTTTCGTCGGAATGGTACACCTCCTTTTCCATAAAAAGTTATTTAGTTGAATGAATGTTCATTCATTTATCAAAAACCCGGATATAGTGTCAAGAAAAAAGTAATTTATGGTTAATTTACTTTAATTTCGATCTTATATCAAAGAAGATGTCTTCCATATAGCAAATAAATTGGCATGGTTCAAAATGAATATTCATTCAATTTGTGAAGCTCCCCGCGCTTAAGAGCGAGGCTTCCCGGTAAGGAAAATATCTATTTCAGATAGCTTCCCTTGACCCCGCTTTAAAAGGCTGGGATTGCGGGAATCGGACCGGTCAAACTAAAAAGGAGAGGGTCTTTAGGAGGTCTGCGTGCAAATAAAAAAGGCATCTGGTTTTGAACACAGATGCCTTAATATAAGCTGGATAAGATTTATAGCTTTCTTACATTTTTTGCCTCCGGACCCCGTTCGCTTTGTTCTACATTGAAGCTCACACGATCCCCTTCAGAGAGGGTTTTGAACCCGGGAGCATCAATGGAAGAATAATGGACGAACACATCTTGGCCGTTTTCTTGGTTAATGAATCCATATCCCTTTCTGTCATTGAACCATTTCACTGTTCCCTCTGCCAAGGCCCTGACCTCCTTTCAAAAATAACCAAAATTGAAACAAGCCCCCGGTCGTCACGCCGGCAAAGGAACCATTCCTAAGAGCGATGTCGACCTCCCTTTGCCCGGACATGTTTCAGACAGCATGGCTGATTTGTCGATGGAAACCCGCCCGGCAACGAACCATATGGCAAAAAAATATCAGAGGTCAAGCGAAAAAATCGGTTGCGGGCTTGAAAATGACGGGGTTTTTGATAAAGATGTCTTCATTGCAAAAAGAGCCGGAGCCGATGAGCATCCCCCTTTCGATCATTATCCCCGTTTACAATGAATCTGACATCATAAATGACACGCTTCAGCAGCTCTTGAGCCGGCATTTTTACTTTCCCTTTGAAATAATCGTTGTTGACGGCGATCCTAAAGGAACCACCATCGCGTCCATCTCTTTTTTGCACATCATCAAAATCATCGGGAAAAAAGGACGCGGATCCCAGATGAATGCAGGCGCCCGCCTGGCAAAAGGTGATGTGCTGCTTTTTCTGCATGCCGATACCCTGCTCGATTCAGGTGCATTCGAAAAGATCATGTCGGTGATGAACCATCCCCAGGTTTCGGCCGGAGCGTTTCAGTTGGGCATCCGGTCCGGAAAGACCGCCTATCGAATCATCGAAAAAGCAGTAACTTTCCGAACCCGATTCTCAAAAATCCCTTACGGCGATCAAGGGATCTTTGTTCGAAAAAAGACGTTCTTCCAAATGGGGGGGTTTAAGGACATTTCTATCATGGAAGATGTGGATCTGATGAGGCGGCTAAAAAGAAGCAAAAGAAAAATCGTCCTGCTTTCGGAAAAAGCATACACGTCGTCGCGGCGATGGGAAAAGGAAGGAATCCTCTACTGCACCCTTCGAAACTGGGCGCTGATATCGCTCTATCTGTTGGGCCTGCCACCGTCGAGACTTGCCAGGTTTTATCGGTCGCGCCGATCCAGGCTAGCCGAAAAGATAGAATAAAACGGCCTTGTCTCCGCTGTCCGTCGGATCCATGTGGTCAAACTGAACTCCGATCATTGAATCGGATATGTTTTTTACGATTACCTTTTTTTTCACAAGAGATCTTGCGGCATCATCGAGGTGAAATTCAACCACCAGCCTATCCCCCAACACGACATTCACTTTTCCCTTGACTTGAAATCGCAGGCCGCTGCGGGATAAATCGAGGATGACGACGTCCCTGGACTCCTTTGTTTTTGGATTATAATAAATACCGAAAAGCTCGGCCCTTTTCCTGAACGCTTTTCTTCTGTCCAAAACGATCATGAACTCATGCCCGCACTTGCAACGGATTGTTGCCCTGATCTCCCGCGGCAAGCTCAGATATTTGGACACATCTTCCGTCCTCGATCGAGAGCACTTCGGGCATACGAACGTGGCGAGATTGTCGGCGGATATGTGAATTTTTTCCGTCATGAGTTGCTTGCTTAGATCTCCCGGCAATTCATCAGTTGCTAAGGGTCAGGTCCATGAAATATGTTTAACTGGAAAGGAAATTGTATGACATTGTTACGTACGTATTTATCCAAACTTGAAAAAAATATCAACAGGGTTCTACTGTTCATATTCCTGTCGGAATTTATATTGCATTCTACAAGCCTATCCGTTATCTTATTTCCATCCATATACGGCCGGTTTGAGCATCCGTGCTATTCCGGCAAAACTTCTTATTTTTCCTTCGGGATGGAACAGCACCATCTGTTTTGGTGTTTTGAGATCACTTCAGGAGAGCCGAAATGGATTTCCAAACTCTCGCAGACGACCTTGGTTTTGATTTGGAGGAATTTAAGGAACTGGTTGAACTTTTTGTGGATACCGGAAGCGCCGACCTCAACTCGATGTTCTCCGCCATCGAAGAGAAGAATGTCGAGAAGGCGGCCAAAGCCATTCATTCCCTAAAAGGCGCCTCCGGCAACCTTGGATTCATTGAGATTCACCAAATCGCAAAAAAAATGGAAATAGACGCCAGAAACAATCGGCTTGAAGAAATTTCAGAGCCGGCCAAATTAATAAGAGAAAAAATGAAAGCCATTTCCGACCAGTTGAACGGATAAAACCGTCGAACGCACCGAAAAAGCCCATTCCAAGGACGAAGGGATCGCGGAAATGACAGACAAGGGGCTGAAAAGCGACTTTCCGATACTGATCGTCGAAGACAGCCCGGTATCCCGAAAGATACTGGAGAAAAACCTCCTTAAGGCCGGATATGAAGTGACTTCGGTGGAAAACGGCCTGGCGGCTTTGGAGAAACTTCAAAACCGGTTTTTCCCCATCGTTTTGAGCGACTGGATCATGCCTGAAATGGATGGGCTTAACTTATGCAGGGCGATTCGAGAAGGACATTTTCAGGGGTATATTTTCATCGTTTTGCTGACTGCCAGGGATTCCAAATCGGATATTATCGCCGGCCTGGAAGCCGGCGCCGACGATTACCTGACCAAACCCTTTCACAGTGCCGAATTGATGGCGCGAATTCAGACAGGGATTCGGATCCTGAATTTGGAAAAATCCCTGAAAAAAGCCAACGAGGAAATTCAGCGGCTTTCAAAAATCGATCCCCTCACCGGATGCTTTAACCGTAGTTATCTCAATGAGCGCCTGCCGCATGAAATATTGCGGGCGAGAAGATACCGGCACCCTCTGTCCCTGATCCTGAGCGACATCGACCACTTCAAGAAAATCAACGATACCCATGGACATCTCATCGGAGATGCCGTGTTAAAAGATTATGCGAACGGATTAACGGCGGGCATTCGGATCAACGTCGACTGGGTGGTCCGATACGGCGGAGAAGAATTCATCATCATTCTTCCTGAAACCACGTGCGATGATGCAGTTCGTGTCGCTGAACGGCTCCGAATGAAAATTGAAAAGATGAAAATTAAGATAAACGGCGATTCGTTATTCGTCACCTCCAGCTTTGGAGTAACCGGATTCGACACCTCGGTTTCCGATGAATGGATTTCTCCCGAAATGATGATCAAGCGGGCGGATGAATATCTTTATCAGGCCAAACAGACCGGACGGAATCGGGTCAACGGCGGATTGATGGAGTAAAAGCGAAGTCCCTGAATGCGAGGGGCTTTCAAACCTTCTCCGAATGGGAAAACAGACCGGTCTGAGGCTCTAACCATTGGAATACGGGACTTACAAAAGAGAAAAGAGAGAGCGACATGTCAGATGAAGCCAGAGAAAAAGAAAAATCCGGCAAGAAACGGCTGAAACTCGGCGAATATCTTCTTCTTTCCGGGATCATCAATCAGAAGACATTGGATCATGTTCTTGAACTCCAAAAAACCCAGAAAAAGAAAATCGGTCAGATTTTGATCGATCTGGGTATTGTGGATGACATCGTTATTGCAAAAGCCCTGGCACAACAACTGAAGATTCCTTACATGCGCCTGACAAATATACTCATTTCCAATGAAGCCCTCGAACTGGCTCCCGCAGCACTCGTCGAAGAAAACGTGTTCGTTCCGATTCGTATAAAAAACAAAAAACTGACGATCGCCATGGCAAACCCCTTAAATGTTTATGCCATCGACGATTTGCGCTTCGTCATCAAGATGCCAATCGAAATCGTCGTCGCACCCGAACGCGATGTCCTGGAAATAATCGAAAAACACTATCACAGAAAGCGATCGTCAATGCTGGATATGGGCTTTTCTGCCGAAACCGATGAGAGCATCGAGATTATCCAGCCTCTTAAAGAGAGTGAAGAAAATATCCAGGACCTGCTGAATATTGCAGAGCTTCCGCCGGTAATCCGATTTGCCAACACCATCATCGCCGATGCCATCAAATTAAACGCCAGCGATATTCACATCGAACCTCAACAAGACTCCGTCGTGATTCGATACCGGGTCGACGGCGTCATGCGGGAGATCATGAAAACGGACAAACATGTCCACCCGCCGCTCGTGTCGAGAATCAAAATTATCTCCAATCTGGATATCTCCATCCGCATGAAGCCCCAGGATGGAAAAACCCAGGTTAAGGTCGGCACCAAGCGTTACGACCTTCGGGTATCCTCCCTTCCCACCTCATACGGCGAAAAAATCACCATCCGTATTCTGAATCCGGCAACAGCCCTGATGACCCTTGAAGAACTCGGTTTTTCGCAAGATTCGCTCATGCATTTCACCGAGGCCATCCAAAAACCCCAGGGGATCATTCTGGTTACCGGTCCAACCGGAAGCGGCAAAACCTCCACCCTTTACGCCTCCATCAATAAACTGAATTCGCCTAAGGTGAATATCATCACCGTGGAAGATCCCGTGGAATACGACATCGCCGGCGTCAATCAGGTGCAGATCAATCCGAAAGCGGGAATCTCCTTTGCGGCCGGCCTTCGGTCTATTTTGAGACAGGACCCGGACATCGTCCTTGTTGGAGAGATTCGGGACAACGAGACCGCCGGAATCGCATTTCAGGCGGCCCTTACCGGCCATCTGGTCTTTTCCACCCTTCATACGAACGACGCTCCGTCTGCCGTCACCCGATTATTGGATCTGGGAGTGGATGCATTTCTGATCCCGGATGCACTGGTTGCCGTACTGGGTCAGCGGCTCGTCAGAAAAATATGCAACGAGTGCAAAGAGCCGTTTGATCCGGACCCCAAGACCATCGAAAGGATCCGCTCTTATCTGCCCAAGGATAACCAGACACGCTTCTGGCACGGAAAAGGGTGTGAATCCTGTCAATTTTCAGGCTATACTGGAAGGATCGCCATATTTGAAATCCTGATGATCACCTCTTCGGTAAAAGAAGTGATCGCCCCCGGCATCTCTTCAATTGTTCTGAAAAAAGCTGCCGAACGGGAAGGATTCCACCCGATGGTAGTTGACGGTATTCAAAAAGCACTGCAGGGGATCACCACCATCGAAGAGGTTCTTCGCGTCGCCACCCTGGAGGTCGAAGATGAACTGGGGAAGGAACACCCTGAACCCTCCTCGCCGCCCTCAGCAGAAGAATGCCGCATGGATATGGGAGTGATACCCTCAGGCCCTCCCATCAGCGACACCAAAACGGTCCTGGTGGTGGATGACAATGCCGTGGCCCGGAAAGTCGTCCGACAAATACTGGAGGCGGAACATTATGAAATCACCACTGCTGAAAACGGCCTGGAAGCATTAAAAGCCGTTTCTCAGCAAAAACCGGATCTCATTGTAACCGATCTGATGATGCCGGAGATGGATGGAATGTTACTGATTAAGAAACTCAAATCCCAGCTCGCCACCCGTTTGATCCCCATCATCATGCTTACGGCAAAGGACGAGGTCGATTCGGAAGTAAGGGTTATCGAAGCAGGCGCCGACGACTATTTGACCAAGCCGATCAGCCGCAAACGATTCGTCGCAAGGGTAAACCGGCTCATGAGAAATGCATAATTCGAGCAGGTACACTTTGGGCAAGGAAAAACAAAAAGAGGAAAGCATTGCCGCCAAACGATTTTGCATCGGGACAAGATGGAGGATCAACGGCTATTTGCCTTTCAGGATGCGGATGATTTTGGGCTTGTAATGTTCTCTTTTGGCAAGCTGGTTTCCGGAGAGCCGGACAAGTAAAAAGGCTATGATAAGAAATAAAAAAGCGCCTATAACCGACATTGCAGGAGGATCAACATTGAAAAAGGGGGCGATCTTCTGGCCGGTAAATCCCCCTATCATCAGGCTTAAAATGGGAAAGATATAAATGAGAAATGAGGCCTTCATGAGCGAGGAGGTTTCAAAACCGATGAGCACGCGATCACCCTCAAGTGCGCCGGCTGAGTTGATCGCTTCCACCTCCATTTCCTTCCCCCCGCCCAAGGTCGAACATGCGCTTTTGGCTGTGCATGATTCACAAGCCCCTGTTCTCTGTGTCCGGACCCGGGCATTCGCCCCTTCCCGGGAGATGACGATCCCTTCTTCGGTTGTCAAAAAAGTATCCAGCGATAAAAAGGTGGTGGATTAAAACAGCCTCGTTTTCACAAAACGCTTTACTGCAAAACTGCCGATCGATCTCTTTTGTGCGTTTCTGATCGTTGGTAACGGATTAATCCGCATTGTCCGAAATGTCAACGATGGCGTTGGCAGGTCTTAATCGGTTTTCGAGGATACCATTGAATGTGACGGCTAATTCCATTTTTGCCACTTTAACTATCCTGGTTTTTATTGTAGACTTACCGATAAGCGCCATATTTTAAACAAAGCCCGATTCGGATGGTGCCGATCCCGGCAAACGATGAATCCCTATAAGCAACAGATTATTGAGACCGCACAATTCATCCGGAAACGGATTCACGCCGATCCGGAATACGGACTGGTCACCGGAACAGGACTGGCCGGCTGTGCAGAGGCATTTGAACCTATCGCTTCTATTCCATACCGGGAAACCCCCCATTTTCCGTTCTCAACCGTCTCCGGCCATCCCGGGCGGATTCAATTCGGAAGTATCGGCGGTAAACACATCATCGTCATGCAGGGGAGATACCATCTGTATGAAGGATACTCTCCAGGGCAAGTCGTTTTCCCGATCCGGGTGATGCAGGAATTGGGGGTTCGGATGTTGATCCTGTCGAACGCGGCAGGCGGGGTGAATCCCCAATTCCATTCAGGGGATATCCTGATCATCACCGATCACATCAACCTGACCGGCTCAAATCCTCTTGCCGGACCCAATGAAGATCTCTGGGGAGTCCGCTTCCCGGACATGAGCCGGGCATATGATCCTCAACTGATACGCCTTGCCGCCACTGTTTCGGCGGATTTGAAAATCCCAATTAAAAAGGGTGTTTATGCCGGACTTCACGGACCATCCCTTGAAACACCGGCTGAAATCCGGTATCTTAGGCTCATTGGAGCGGATGCGGTCGGATTTTCAACGGTGCATGAAACCATTGCCGCTGTTCATGCTCAAATGGCCGTTCTCGGAATTTCCATTATCACCAATGTTCATAATCCTGAAAAGCCGGAGCCGACGACGGTTGAGGCGGTTATTTCCGTTGCGGAAAAGGCTGGACCCTCCCTAAGCGGATTGATCCGGACAATTCTTTTAAGAAAATGAAAGAGGCTCCTCTTTTTGATATCGTCATAACCAACGGGATGGTGTTAACCATGGACGGCCATGGCACCCAAATCTCCAATGGAGCCGTTGCCGTTTTCGGTTCCACCATCGCGTTTGTCGGAAAATCATCGGATCTCCCTCAAAAAACCGCAGTGCAAGTCATCGATGCAAAAGGGGGGATCGTCATGCCCGGACTGGTCAACACCCACACGCACCTTCCGATGTCCATTTTCAGAGGGCTTGCCGATGATCTGCCGCTCGATGCCTGGCTCAACCATTACATTTTCCCGGCTGAAAAACGGCACATCCGCCCGGAAACGGTGCGAATCGGGACCCTGTTATCCTGCTGCGAAATGCTGTTGTCAGGAACAACCACCTGTTGCGATGGATATTTTTATGAGGATAACGTCGCCGGCGCCATGCTCGAGACGGGTCTTCGCGGTGTGCTCGGGCAAGGGGTGATCGACTTTCCGGCGCCGGGCATTCCGGACCCCCGGCAGCATATCCCCGCCGCCGTCGCTTTTATTCAAAAATGGATAAACGCCTATCCCACCGTAACCCCTTCCATTTTCTGCCACTCCCCCTATACGTGTTCGAAAAAGACGTTGGTGCGGGCAAAATCAGCGGCAAGGGATCATGGAGTTTTGTTTCAAATCCATGCAGCGGAAATCAAGACCGAATGGGAACGGATTAACGCCATACATCAGACCACTCCCATCCGGTATCTCGATCAGCTGGGGCTGTTGGATGAACAGACCCTACTCGTTCATGCGGTATGGCTCGATGATGAAGACATCACGGTCATCGCGGAAAGAAGGGCGACGGTTTCTCACAACCCGGAAAGCAATATGAAGCTTGCCTCAGGAATCGCTCCGATTCCCCGGCTGCTGAAAGCCGGTGCAACGGTGGGGCTGGGGACCGACGGTTGCGCGAGCAACAACAATCTGGATCTTTTTTGCGAGATGGATGTTGCGGCAAAGCTGCATAAAGTCAGCGCATTGGATTCAACCCTCATGGATGCTGAAACGGTGGTCAGAATGGCCACCATCGACGGCGCCAGAGCCATCGGCCTAAACAAAAGGATCGGCTCCATCGAAATAGGGAAAGATGCGGATCTGATCGTATTAAACGCCCGAACCCCCAGGCTCCTGCCGGCATATCATCCGTTTTCCCTGATCGTATATTCGGCTTTAGGCCCTGATGTGCGCCATGTGATCATCGACGGAAAACCGGTTGTTCGGGATGGGGTACTTCTTACGGTCGACATTGAGGAGATCATGGATCAGGCCGCCTCATTGGGTGAAACGATCCGAAAAAGCCTATTATCGCCTCAATGGCAGAACAAATAACCGATTTGCCGGCTGAAAACGGCGGCCGTATCCAGCTCTTGTTTCTTACCCCTGAACCCCTGAATCCGCCGGAGGCGGATCACTCTTTGAATCTTTGACCCTTTTCTTCCAATTCATTTGAAAAAAAACGGCTTTTACTTATTCCCCTTCGAATTCGGTGAGGGTAAAGGTTTTGTATTCTTTAATCATCTCCCACCCTTTAAGATCCGGAAGCCCGATTAAAAATGCGCATTCCACGACCTCGCCTCCCAGTTTTTCCACCAGTTTGGTGGCGGCTGAAATCGTTCCTCCGGTTGCAATCAGATCGTCGATAATCAAGACCCGGTCTCCCTTCTGAACGGCATCTTCGTGAATCTCAACGGTAGAGGTTCCATATTCGAGGGTGTATTCCGCACTGACGGTTTTATAGGGGAGCTTCCCTTTCTTCCGGATTGGAACAAATCCGACATTTAACTGATATGCCAGTACCGCTCCAAAAATAAACCCCCTGGCATCGATTCCCGCCACCTTGTCGATCTTCATGTCCTTGTATCGCTCGTAGAATCGGTCGCACGCCGCTTTAAACGAGACGGGATTTTGCAAAAGGGTGGTGATGTCCCTAAACATCACGCCTTTTATTGGCCAGTGGGGGATCGTCCGGATTGCGTTTTTTAAATCCATGGGTCAAACCTCATTTGATTTTGGTTATGGCGTTGATCAACAGCATTTTAACGTTTTGCGCATTCTGATGAAAAACTCTCAGGATTTCTTCCCAGGAGACCGGGACTTCATCCTCTTTCCAGCAATCGTAATCCGTAGACATGGCGACGCATGCGTATGGTATGTTCACTTCATTGGCCAAAGCGGCCTCCGTTGCAATGGACATATTAATAATGTCGCCTCCCCAGATTCGAAACATTTTTGATTCGGCTCTCGTGGAGAAGCGCGGGCCTTCTATGGTAACCACCGTCCCTTTGAAATGGGTCCGGAAACCGAACTCCATGGATGCTTCATAAAGAACCTTTCGCAACTGGGGATCAAAAGGATCGGCCATGGCCGTATGATATGTCCCGGCCTCAAACGATTCGAAAAACGTTGATTTCCGATGCCGGGTGAAATCGATGAATTGATCGACGATGACAAAATCTCCCCTTCCGATTTCTTCTTTGAGGCTGCCGCACGCGGTGGTGGAGATGATATGTGTCGCCCCCTGTTCTTTTAGGGCCCATATATTGGCCCTGGAATTGACCTGCGTCGGGCTGAATTGGTGTCGCCTTCCATGCCTTGAAAGAAGCATCACCTCATTACCACCGATATGCCCAAGGGAAATGGATGAAGAGGGTACGCCATAAGGGGTTTCGACTTCCAGCTCCGAGGATCGCTTGAAAATATCCGGATCATCCAACCCTGATCCGCCGATAATCCCGACTTTTACCATAACCGCTCCTGAAATATTCTTTCTCCCAAAATGTCTGGTATGATACCAAAAGATCATCCGAAAGTCAATATAGGCCCTCTTGCTCCTTGAACAACCGCCGTAACAATCGTTTGATGACCTGTAATAAATCTGTTTGTTGTTGACCCCAAGCGGCATGTACGGTAATTAAATAAGATATCATGAAGGTTAAGCATTGATCAGGAAAATCCCGTTGAAATGAATTGCTGAAAAACCGGTTGAAAAGTAAGCTTCTTTGAATCGACTTCCGATCTTCATCATTCGCGCCATTTTAGGATGTGTCTTTGCCGTTGTACTCACCCGAATGTTTTTTGGCCGGACAGACCCTTTTCTCGCGGGTGGACTGGCGGTCCTCCTGGTCGGAATGGCATATGTCACGGAGTATCTGAGGAACCGAAACAAACCTTAGCCCGGGTTACGCACACGGATGATCGATGCTTGATACCATAGGAGCGTTCCTCATTTGAAACAGATTATATTAGGAACCGCCGGCCACATTGATCACGGTAAAACCAGCCTGATCAAAGCCCTCACCGGAATCGACACGGATCGGCTCAAGGAAGAAAAAGAGCGCGGCATCACCATTGAATTGGGATTTGCCTCCCTGGATCTCCCCACCGGAGAGCGCTTGGGGATCGTGGATGTCCCCGGGCACGAAAAATTTGTTAAAAATATGGTTGCAGGCGCCACAGGGATCGATATGGTCGCCATGGTGATCGCAGCGGATGAAGGGATCATGCCCCAAACCGTCGAGCATATGGAAATATGTTCGCTGCTGGGGATTCGGTACGGCGTTGTGACGTTGACCAAAATCGATCTGGTGGATGCCGAATGGCTGGACCTGGTCCAAGAAGAGGTCCGGGATTTTGTTCGGGGAACGTTTTTGGAAAACGCCCCCATCGTGCCGGTCTCTTCTTCCACCGGCCAGGGGCTTGACGTGTTTGTCAAGACTTTGGGCGAGTTGAGCGGAAAGATCCCGCTCCGCCCCCCTTCGAGTCTGCTCCGCATTCCCATTGACCGGGTCTTTATCATGAAAGGATTCGGTACGGTCATTACGGGGACTCTTATTTCCGGGTTCGTTACTGCCGGTGAGCCGGTTATGATTTACCCTTCGAGCATTTCTTCAAAGGTCCGCGGAATCCAGGTTCATAACCAGTCCGTCGAAAGGGCCGAGGCCGGGATGCGTACGGCGATCAACCTCCAGGGAGTGGAAAAAACGATGATTAACCGCGGGGATGTGATCGCCCGGCCGGAAACTCTGAAACCGACCTATATGATTGACGTGATGTTTCATTTTCTGAAAAGCAATGCGAAACCGGTCAAAAACCGGACCCGAATCCGGTTTCATACAGGTACGAGCGAAGTGCTTGGGAACCTGATCCTCCTCGAAACCGACGAGCTTCCCCCGGGACAGACAGCGGCAGCTCAAATTCGCCTTGACGCTCCGATTGCTGCCGTAAAGGATGATCGATATGTGGTTCGAAGCTATTCTCCGGTCCGGACCATCGGCGGCGGGCAGATCCTCAACCCCATCCCTCCCAAACATAAACGATTTAAAGCCGATATCGTCGACGGACTAAAACGGATCGCTTCTGATCCGCCCGCCGAGGTCATCCTCCATCATATCCGTCAATCCGACTATGACGGTATTTCGTTTTCCGATCTGTTGATCATGACCAATACCCAGGAAAAGAAACTCGAAAACATTCTTCAGGGGCTTCTTTCACAGCGGCGTATCCTTTTATCGGATAAGGAAACCCGGATCTATATCCACTCGGACGTTTTTAAAACGTTAAAAGAAAAAATCATCAACTATTTAAAGGGATACCATGACCTGTTCCCCTTGAAAACCGGAATGTCCAAGGAAGAGCTCAGATCCAAATTCCCTCAACATCTTGAGGCAAAGGTTTTTAATCTTGCGATCCAGCAAATGATTCTCGAGAAATCGATCCAACAAGAGGAGCAAGCGCTTCGTGTGGCCTCCCATGTGGTGATGCTTGGAAAAAACCAGGCGGCGATTCGAAAAAAAATTCTCGACATGTATTGCCACAGCTTCCTGACTCCACCCTATTTTACGGAGCTTGTTAAAGACCTGGATCTCAATCCGAAGCATGGATCAGACATCCTCATGGTTCTTGTTGACGAAGGCGAGCTGATTAAGGTAAAAGAAGATCTTTTTTTCCATACCAGTGCCATAAATGACTTGAAAAAAAGACTCGTTGATTTTCTTGAACAGAACCGGGAAATGACAACTCCTCAGTTTAAGGAGCTGGCCGGCGTTTCCAGAAAATACCTCATCCCGTTGATCGAGTATTTCGACCTAAAACACATCACCATCCGGATCGGCGATATTCGAAAGCTTCGAACCAAAGCCACCAATTAGAAAGACGGCAAATATCATGGAAGATTTTGAAAAGAGCGGAAATGAAGAGGGCTGGCGACCGGGATTCAAGCGCTTCGTGACAAAGCGCGCCATTGTGGGGGTCCTTTTGACGGTTGTCGTTCTATGGATCGCCGGGTCGATGATCGGGTTCTTTCAGAAGCCGAAAACCCAAGGCCAAAAAGAGATCGCTAAAAGAGAAACGGAAAAGGTGGCCGGACCTATTACGATTCCTGAAAAATCCCATGAATCCTCTCCGGAGCATGTTGCTCTGGAGCAACAACAGGAATCACCCCGGGAAATCGGTCATTCGCCGACATCCGAAACCGAAACGAAAAGCGCTTCAAAAGCACACGAGGCGCTTCATCCGCCCAAGCGTTTCTTTCCTGCAAAAGGGATGGCCTTTGTGGATGCCCTGATCAAACCCCTTGAATATGAACTGAAAGAACGGTTTTGGGGGTGGCGGCCCAACGACCTTTTCCGTTTCACCGACAACGTCAATACGTTTCAACTCGGAGTTTTGGAAGTTACCCGGCGGAGCACGGTCATTCTGGCGGAACGGGTTTCCCGGACCGGCAGCGCCGAAGCGTTTGATAAAAACCTGGAAAACGCCATGAACTGGTTTATGATCAAGCCCAATAAATACTGGTTCCCGTCGGCTGAATCCAAATACAAGATGGGGCTTGAGGAATTAAGGATTTATTTTAAGAAACTCGAAATAGGACAGGCCGCGTTCTATACCCGAACCGATAATCTGATCCCATTGCTGATCGCATATGAAGACCTTTTGGGAAGCTGTGATGAGAATCTGGTCAAGCAGAAGGAAAAGGACGGTCAACCGGTCTCCCACTTTATGGCAGACGATTATTTCTTTTACGCAAAAGGGGTTGCCGGCACGTTATTGACCATCCTCGAAGCAGTGCAGGCGGATTTCAATGAGATTGTGGAATCCCGGAAAGGAACGGAAGTCCTTCATCATGCTATTGAATCGTGTCTTATCGCCATAAAAATCGATCCCTGGATTGTTACCAACAGCAGCCTGAGCAGTATTTTTGCCAACCATCGCGCTAATATGGCGGCACCGATCAGCCACGCACGGTTTTATATGGGAGTTTTAATAAAAACATTATCCACGTAATTTTTCAAGGCATCCGAAGGGTGGTGTCAAATCTTGATTTTTGATTTTAGGCTGTCGAGCTTATTCCTCTAACGTATATAGATGTCAATGAAAATCAAAAATCAAGATTTGACACCACTATCCTCAAAGCGGGGGAACGCAATCCGCAATCCGTTGGCAGATGCTTTCGTGGAAAAGCATCCCATCTGTGGTGAGTGCGCAAGACTCAGTCGTCACTTGAATCATCTTCTGTTTCAAAAGAGGGGGGATCGCTTCTGAAAAGGTCGAAAAAAACGGAATCCCTGTCATTTTTTCAAACGATTCCACTGAAATTCCTTCTCTCTTCCGAAGTCCCAAATAGATCGCCTCGAGCGCCTGCTGGTCTCTTGATAACGTCTCTTTTCCGGCTAAAGGACGCTTTTCTAAAGAAAGCTGACGGATATACTCTTCAAGACTTCTGCAGTTCCAGGATCTCTCATATCCATTAAATGAATGGGCTGCCGGGCCAAGTCCGATGTAATGGGCAAAATTCCAGTATTTCTGATTATGCCTGGACCGGACAAAAGGGGCAAACTCATTCTTTTTTCCGGCAAAATTGGAAATCTCGTAATGTTCAAAACCGCGTTTCTCAAGATGCGAATCGGTTTTCAGAAAAAGTCGGGCCGCCTGTTTTTCCGGCATTTTACGGATTTTTTTTTCACGAAGATCGGCATGCAGGAGGGTCCCCGGTTCATATGTCAGCAGGTAACAGGAGAGATGATCCGGCATAAATTCCACCCCCCTTTCAAGATCGGACAGCCAGCTTTCTATCGTCTGCCCTGGAATGCCATATATCAAATCGAGTCCCAAACTATCGTACCCGGCATGTCGAGCCCATCGGATGGCATCTGCGGCATCGTGTTGATCATGCAGGCGCCCCAGAAAGGCAAGGTGATGATCGTTGAAGGATTGAACACCGATATTAACCCGGGTGACGCCGGCCTGACGATACTCCAAAAGGCTTTTCTTATTCACTGTTTTGGGATTGATCTCAAGGGTGATTTCCGCATCCGCAAGCAAATCGAATTTGCTCCGGCATGCTTCAAGGATCTGATGGATCCCAGTGGGGGAGATCACCGAAGGGGTCCCTCCGCCAAAATAAATCGAATCAAAAGCGGGAAAACCCATATCGGATTGTAAACGGATTTCGGTTGCAAGGGCTTTTAGAAAAGATGGTATTAAACTCAGGTCGGTAATGGAATAGAAGTCACAATAACGGCATTTTTTACGGCAAAAGGGGATATGAATATAGAGCCCCGGCCGCAGGCTTTGATTCTGTTGCATGGTATTCTACAGCACGGGTGCCGGCGTTGATGATTTCACGTTCCGATCGATTGCCCCATTTCCAGCCCCAGTTCGAGAGCCTTTTGGTTGATGTTGATAAAGCCGCTCGGTATCCGGTCCTCCAAAACCTTCATGACCGATTCGGGCTTCACAATACCGGTCAACCCCACCACGGCGCCCAGCATGCAGATATTGAATACAATCGGTTTTCCGATCCTTTCCATAACCGATTGATACATCGGCAGCTCTTTCTGCTGAGCATCCACCTTGCTTTGGGTTTTCACATAACGGGTATCGGTGATGAGCAACCCCCCTGGCCGGATGATGGAATAGAACCGGTTGTACGCCTCCTGGGTCAAACAGACCAGAACATTCGGTTCGGTCACTTTTGGGAAAAAAATTTCGGAATCCCATATGATGACATCGGATCGGGTCGCCCCTCCCCTGGCCTCCGGCCCATACGACTGGGACTGAACAGCTACGAGATTCTCATAAAGCACTGCCGCTTCTGCGAGAATGATGGCCGCCGTTACGATTCCTTGCCCCCCTGAACCTGAAAAAATCATTCTGCACCGTTCCATGCCTCGCCCCCTCGACCCGTTATATCCTTGAACCCTCAAGACATCCCGCTTATGGGATGGGAGTCGACTCTGATCGACCCATCGCCCGTTCGATGATCTTATCATATTCCTTGCAGTATTCAGGCATCTCTTTTTGAACAAAGACTCCCCGCTCGATCAGAGCCGGATTTTCCTTCTTGGCTTTGGATCCGATCTGCGTTGTCTGATTTTTATAATGGGTCATCATATCCACAGCGCTGCCCATTTTATTTTTCCGACCGAAATAGGTCGGGCATTGGGAAAGGACTTCCACCACTGAAAAGCCCTCGTGCAGGATCGCCTGCTGAAGGAGATCAATCAACTGGTGAACATGAAAAGTGGTGGTTCGTGCCACGAAGGTCGCTCCTGCTGCAACGGAAAGGTCAACTACGTCGAAATCATGGTCGATATTGGAGAACGGAGCGGTTGTGGCCATGGTTCCGTATCCGGACAGCGGGGAGTACTGACCGCCGGTCATGCCGTAAATTCGATTGTTCATGATGATGGCAGTCATCTCGATATTCCGCCGGGCCGCATGGATAAAATGGTTCCCACCGATGGCCAGGGCGTCCCCGTCTCCCATGGGAACGATGACGTTTAATGAGGGCAAACCGAGTTTAAGGCCGGTGGCAAATGCGAGTGCACGGCCGTGGATGGTATGCAAGGTATGGAAATCAACATACCCGGATATTCGGGAGGAACATCCGATCCCGGATACCATCGCGATCTCGTTTTTGCTCAGCCCGAGTTTTTCGATGGCCCGGATCAGTGCGTTCAAAACGATCCCGTGGCCACAACCCGGACACCAGAGATGAGGGAAAAAACGCTCCCTGATATAGTCCTTAACCGGCATCCTCTTATACCCCCTTTCCCTGAATCACTCTAAGTACGTTCCTAATATCGGTGGGCGTAATGAACGAACCGTCTATCCGGTTTGCCAGAAATACCTTTTCTGGCTCGTCAACCGCCAATTTGACGCTCTGGAGGGCCTGCCCCATATTCATTTCCACCACCAATACGAATCGGGCATTCCGGCAGACATCCCGAACAGCGTCAAAGGGGAACGGCCACAGGGTCTGCAGCTCCAGGAGCCCCAACCGCTCTCCCCTGGGCCGCCGGTTTTGAACCACATGCAAAGCGCTCCTCGCGCTCGATCCATAGGAGATCAAAACCACTTCCGCATCGTCCAAGTCATATTTCTTAAACCGGGTGATCCGGTTGGTATTGTTATTGATCTTGTCCATCAAATGGCGAAGAAGCCCCTGAACGACTCCGGGGTTGCTGGAGGGGAATCCCCACATGTCATGGAACAGCCCCGTCACGTTGTACCGGTGCACACCCCCGAAGTCCGACATGGGGAGCCGTCCATCTTCCCGGGGCAGATACGGATGGTAATCCACCCCTTCTTTTACGGATGTGCGCAGTCTATGAACCAGCGGGACTTCATCTTTTTCGGGCATGATCAGCCGCTCACGCATGTGCGCCACCACCTCATCAAACAGCAGAATCACGGGCGTCCGGTAGGTTTCAGCCAGATTGAACGCTTCCACGGTCATCAGGAATACGTCCTGATGATTTGAGGCGGTCAATGCAATGATGGCATGGTCTCCATGGGTTCCCCATCGCGCCTGATTCACATCTCCCTGAGATACGCTGGTCGGAAGCCCCGTGGATGGCCCCCCCCGCTGGACATTCACGATCACGCACGGAATTTCCGCCATGATTGCATATCCCAGTGCTTCCTGCATCAGGGAGAAACCGGGCCCGCTGGTGGCGGTCATCACCTTATGGCCGGCAAGAGACGCTCCGATGATAGCGCACACGGATGCGATTTCATCCTCCATCTGAATGAACTTTCCCCCGATTTTTGGGAGCCGGAAAGACAGTTGTTCGGCAATCTCCGTTGATGGTGTGATAGGATACCCGGCAAAAAAATCCAGGCCGGCATATAGTGCCCCCTCCACGCATGCTTCGTTTCCCTGCAGAAATAAAACCTTTTTTTCCATTTCAGATCCTTATTCCATCTCGACTTTAATGGCGAGGTCCGGGCATCTTAGTTCGCAGAGCTGACAGCAGATGCAGTCTTTTGCCCTTGCCACAACAACCTTCTCTTTTTCATCGAGCTCAAGAACGCTTTTCGGGCAAAATGCAATGCAAATCCCGCACCCTTTGCACCAGTCAAAATTAATGACATGCTCTTTTAGTTTTGGCTTGGCCATATATACCCTTTCACCGTTTTTTGCGCATCAAACCCCATCCTGCGGACCCGGCCATCTCTCATGTTTTCGTTAAGATTTTTCTCAATACGAAGGGGAGGATGCCTCCGTTTAGGAAATACTCGACCTCTACAACCGTATCGAGGCGCGCTATGGTTTCAAACCGTATTTCTTTTCCGTCTTCTTTTATCGCCTTAACCGTAAGTCTTTTCCTTGGCTTCATCTCTTTAATATCTGAAATATGATATTCTTCAGATCCGTCGAGTCCGATCTTTTCCGGGGTTTCATTTTCCAGAAACATCAACGGAAGGACGCCCATTCCGACGAGATTGCTCCGATGGATCCGTTCATAAGATTTCGCAATAACCGCCTTGACCCCCAGAAGGGATGTCCCCTTGGCAGCCCAGTCCCTTGATGAGCCGGTTCCGTATTCCTTCCCCGCAAAAATCAAGAGTGGCACCCCCTCCCTTTGATAGGCCTTTGAAGCTTCGAAGATAAACATCTGTGTTTTTTCAGGGTATTTGGTCGTGTACCCCCCTTCTTTCGGGCTTGCCAGGCGGTTTTTAAGCCGGATATTTCCAAACGTTCCCCGAACCATGACTTCATGATTGCCTCTCCGGGCACCGTAGGAATTAAAATCTGACGGCTTTACGTTTTCCTCTTTCAAGTACCGTCCGGCAGGATAGGCTTCCGGAATGGCTCCGGCAGGTGAAATGTGGTCGGTAGTCACCGACTCGCCGACCCAAACAAGGGCTCTTCCTTTTTCCAGATCCGACGGAAAACCGTGCCGAAGGGTAACATCGTCAAAGTAGGGGGGTTTTTTTATATATGTGGATTCGTTGTCCCAAAGGAAGGTCTTACTTTCCGTCACATCAAGATTTTTCCAAAATTCGTCACCCTCGAAAATACACCCGTACTCTTTTTTATAAAAAACCCGCTTCAGATTTTTTCCCACGATTTCCCGGACTTCATCCGCGCCGGGCCAGATTTCGTCAAGATAAACCGGATTCCCGTTCGGATCGACCCCAACCGGCTCCGTGGTCAAGTCAATGTCGATCCTTCCGGCTATGGCAAAGCCGACCACCAGCATGGGAGATGCCAGAAAATTGGCCTTGACGCTCTGATGAATCCGGGCCTCAAAGTTCCGGTTTCCTGAAAGAACCGCCGCCACGGTCAAATCATGGTCTGATATCACCTTCTCGATTTCAGTATGCAACGGGCCGCTGTTTCCGATACACGTCGTGCACCCGAACCCTGCCACATGAAAACCGAGCGCTTCGAAATAGGGCATTAAACCGGAATCGTCCAGGTATCGTTTCACCACTTTTGAACCCGGAGCCAGGGATGTTTTCACTGCAGGGGGGACTCGAAGCCCCCTTTCAACCGCCTTTTTGGCGAGCAGGCCGGCTCCCACAAGAAGGTCCGGATTGGAAGTATTGGTGCATGAGGTTATGGCGGCAATGACGACGCTTCCATCCCCGATACGATCTTTCTTTCCGTTCAGGTCGACCTCGTGCATCCTCTGGCTGATGGGCCGACAAGTGGATGCCCGCACTGTTTTGCTCCCTGACTCATGATGGAATTGAGACAGTTGCGCAAGATCCGTATCCCGGTCGTATCGACACCCCAGAATCCCGGCAAACGTTTGCTTTAAATCGATTATCTCAATCCGATCCTGGGGCCTTGCCGGTCCGGCCACCGACCGTCGCACCGACGACAGGTCGATCTCAAGGACTTCCGTGTAATCCGGTGTATCGGCTTCAACATAAAAAAGGCCCAACGCTCTGGAATACGCCTCCGCAACCCGAGCCCTCTCCGCGCGATTGGTGAGCCTAAGGTAATCAATGGTTTTTTCGTCGATAGGAAAAAAACTGACCGTGGCGCCGTTTTCCGGGGTCATGTTGGCGATGGTTGCCCGCTCCGGAACCGTAAGCGTTTTAATCCCCGGACCGAAATACTCCACGAACGTATCGACCACGCCCTTTTGCCTCAAAAGCTCGGTGATCATCAACACCAGATCCGTCGCCGTCACCCCTTCCTTCAGCCTGCCAAGCAGTCTGACGCCGATGACCTCGGGGATGGTCATATAATATGGTTGCCCCAACATGACCCCCTCAGCCTCGATGCCGCCGACCCCCCATCCCAATACGCCGATTCCGTTGATCATCGTGGTATGCGAATCGGTCCCCACCAGAGTGTCGGGATAGGCGATGATTTGTCGTTTGGATTTTTCCGTCATAACCACTCTTCCCAGGTATTCCAGATTGACCTGATGGCAAATTCCGGAATTAGGGGGGACCACTTTTAGGTTTCGGAAGCTTTTTTGTGCCCATTTGAGAAGCGCATACCGCTCGCGGTTCCGTTCATACTCCTTGGTCACATTTTGATGAATGGCATTCAACGTTCCGAAATAATCCACCTGAACCGAATGATCGATGACAAGCTCCGTCGGGACCAGGGGGTTGACCAGCTCCGGATCCTTTTTTAAGTCCCTGACCGCATCCCGCATGGCGGCAAGGTCCACAATTGCCGGGACTCCGGTGAAGTCCTGCATGAGCACTCTGGATGGATGAAACGGGATCTCAACCGGCGTGTCATATCGCCCTTTCCATCCGGCGATATTCAACAGGTCTGCTTCTCTGACCACGTTTCCATCCAGTTTTCTCAACAGGTTTTCTACCAGTATCTTGATTGAAAGCGGAAGCCCTTGAATCCTTGCAATCCCCTTTTTTTCCAGCAATTGGATGTCAAAGATGGTCAGTTTACGGCTTCCCACAAGGATTTCCCTCATGAAATCCTCTTTTTTCATTTTTCCTCCCTATCCAACTCAAAACAGAATAGCCAGAGGCTATCAAAAGCGGATCGCTTGTCCGCCTCTGGCGGGTTGGCACCATCGTCTCTCCAATCAAAGACCATAGGACCCATTGGGTATCAACTCCAATCTCCTCTCCGACGCCGACCCTTGACACTCTTTATGGGCTTCTGTATGGTTTTGGACCACATCTGAATGCAGGATCTTTTACCACAGGTTAACGAATAAATACAGTTCCATTTATCGTCTTAAAGGATTCCAAAATGGATATTCGATCGGAACGGTTTAAATACCTTGCTCCCGGCGAACGGATACTCATGGGCCCGGCCCGAGTTCGGTTCCGGCAAGGACTTTACAGGCCATGGCTGCCCCGTGCATCGGTCATCTCGATCCCTATTTTTTGACGATCATGGACGAAACCCAGGAATTGCTGAGATATTTGTTTCAGACTCAAAATCGATTGACCATCCCCGTCTCCGGGACCGGAAGCGCCGGCATGGAAGCCTGCTTGGTCAACCTGGTGGAACGCGGCGACGAGGTCATGATATGCGTCAACGGGGTCTTCGGCACCCGGATGGCCGATATCGTGAATCGGATCGGCGGCGGGTTGGGCGAATTTGCCGGCAAGGTCTGGCGGGTCGGATTGATGGGGCATTCCTGCACCCAGCGAAATATTTTCCTGTTTCTGGCAGCGCTCGAAACCGTGCTTAGACAAGAGGGGTTCAACGTGAAACCGGACGCCGTTTCAGCAGCCGGCGCCGTTTATGATGAGAAGTGATTTTTTACCGTCGGAACCGACGTTGTTTTATCCAGCATTTCCCTGATCTTTTTCAATAACGCGCTGATGTTAAACGGCTTTCCAATAAATGCAGCCGTGCCGGAAGTCGTGGCGGCGGTGAGCTTCTCATCGGACAGATAACCGCTGGCGATAATAATCTTTACGTGTGAATTGATCCGGGTCAATTCATTCAGGCACCTGTATCCGCCCATCCCCGGCATATTCAGATCCAGGATGACCAGATCAACAGCATCTTTTTTCCTTCGATAAATGTCGACGGCTTTTTCTCCGCTGTCCGCCAAAAGGATTTTATACCCGAAACGCTCCAGAAGGGATTCACCGATCTCCCGGATGGCTTCCTCGTCATCTACCAGAAGAATGGTTTCATTTCCTTTGGGAATTTCCTCATTATCGATTGCCTCGGTTCCGTCGCTTTCGCTTTCAATCCCAAGTATCGGGAAGTAGATTTTAAAGCATGTTCCACGACCCACATCGCTTTCACAGGTGATGTAACCACCATGATTTTTAACAATTCCGTAGACCATGGCCAGCCCGAGACCGGTCCCCTTTCCCGTCTCCTTGGTAGTAAAAAAGGGCTCAAAGATGTGCTTAAGAATCTCTTGATGCATCCCGCACCCCGTATCCTCCACGGAAAGGAGAACATACTCACCCGGTACAGAGCCCAGATTTTTTTTGCAAAAATCCTCTGTCAACCGGGTGCTCTTTGTGCTTATTATCAGTCCGCCGCCGTCAGACATGGCATCTCTGGCGTTCACCCCCAGGTTCATGATGATCTGTTCGAGCTGAACCGGATCGGCATTAATCACCGGAAGACGATCTGTCAGATCTGTTTCAATCCGGATCATCTTGGGGATGGTCCGCTCCAAAAGCGTGCAAACGCCTTCAATTTCATGGTTCAGATCAACGGGCCTCAGCTTCGCCTCCACTTTTCTTCCGAAAATGAGCAGCCTCTGGGTCAGATCCCGCGCTCTTTGTGCGGATTTCTCAATCGCCTGAAGTTTCGAATAATCCGGATCTTTTTGCGTCTTGTCCATCATCAGGAGTTGAGTAAACCCCGAAACAGCCTGAAGAATATTATTGAAATCATGGGCCAATCCGCCGGCCAGAGTACCGATCGCCTCCATTTTATGGGCCTGCATGAGCTGGGCTTCCAGGCCCTTCTTTTCCGAAATATCCCTAAGCGTCACGAGCATCCCTGCCGGTCTCCCATCGTGATGATGATACCGGGATGCGCTGATACTCACATCCAGAATGCGACCATCCTTGGTGTACCGTTTGGTTTCATAACCATGACAGGGTGTACCGTTTTCGATAAGATTCCTGATAATGGCTAAAGAAGTCTCCTTTTCGGATTCAGGAACAAATGGAACCCGTTTTCCCATTACCTCTTCAGTAGTCCAGCCGAAAATCCGGGAAAAAGACGGGCTAATATATTGGGCGTTTCCTGACATATCGTAAATAACGACAGCATCGGCTGACGAATGGATGAGCGATTGGTAAAGATCCTGGGCTTTTTTGGTTTCTTCATAGAGCTCCCGATATTTGAGCTCGCTATCCCTTAAGGCCCGCTCGGCTTTTCTGAGATCCGAAATATCCCTGTAAAGGCCGTAGGCGCCGACGACTTTCCCATCAATGATCACGGGAACTCCGAAAAACTCCACATCCGCGAGGCTCCCGTCTTTTTTCAGCCGCATGCCGGATCCATGTATCGATTCGCCTCCCATGGTTTTTTTGGAATAAGAAAAGGCCTCATTGAAATGGGCCGGGGTTGCCACCACGTCGTCAAGCGATAGGCCTTTCAGTTCCGACTCTCTATATTGAAAGAGCGTTTCGAAGGCCTGATTGCATGAAATGATGCTATTGTTTTCGTCAAGATGGACGATGGCCAGCAAATTGTGGTTGACCAACGATTCGAGGTTCCGCTTTTCATGCCTTAAGCGCTCCTCGGTCCGTTTTCTTTCTTCAATCTCTTTCTGAAGTCTTGTTTCGAGTTGTTTTCCGCTTAAGATCTGTTCCTCAAGATTTTTTACCTTTGTCGTCAGATCCTCGCGAGACATTGATGGAGTCATCGGCGAGAGTCCTTCCTGATTGATTGCCATATTTTATAAATCCGATAGGTTATGAGCACTTTGTTTTAAGTGATGCATTGATAACCGGATTTTTTAATCCGATTTATCTGAAATTTTCCATAATGGCTTTTGCAAACGCCGAACATTTCAATTCGGTAGCCCCGCTCATCTGTCTGGCCAGATCATATGTCACCCGTTTTTGACGGACGGTTTTTTGAAGACCTTTCCGGATACGGACCGCCGCCTCCTTCCACCCCAAAAACTCGAGCATCATCACGCCGGACAGGATCAGGGATCCCGGATTCACCTTATCCTGATCAGCATATTTCGGAGCGGTTCCATGGGTCGCTTCGAAAACGGCATATCCGTCGCCGATATTGGCACCCGGCGCCATGCCGAGCCCTCCGACCATTGCGGCAAGCGCATCCGACATGTAGTCCCCGTTCAAATTCGGCATGGCGAGGATATCGCATTCATCGGGTCTTAGCAAAATCTGCTGGAACATGGCATCAGCGATCCGGTCTTTGACGACGATCTTTCCGGCAGGAACCTTCCCGTTATAACGGTTCAGCAAATCCTCTTCGGTGATAATGCTCTCTCCGAACTCCTCAAGCGCCACTTCGTATCCCCAATTCCGAAAGGCTCCTTCAGTGTATTTCATTATGTTTCCCTTGTGGACCATGGTGACGCTTTTCCTGCTGTTTTCAATAGCAAAGGAAATCGCCATCTGCACCAGCCGGCGGGTCCCGAACCGGCTCATCGGCTTGAGCCCGATCCCCGAGCCCTGACGTATCGGTTTTCCGGTTTCATGTTGAACCAGGTCGATGATCTTTTTTGCCATCGGGGAATCGGCTTCCCATTCAAGGCCCGTATATACATCTTCGGTATTTTCCCGAAAGACCACCATGTCGACTTTCTCAGGATGCCGGATAGGGCTGGGTATGCCGCGAATGTAGGTGATAGGCCGCACACAGCCGTATAGATCCAGTTCCTGGCGCAAGGCCACATTAATGCTGCGGATTCCCTTTCCGACCGGTGTGGTCAGCGGCCCTTTGATGGCGATCCGGTGGTTTTTAATCATTTCCAGCGTTTCGGCCGGCAACCAGGTGCCGGTGTGCCGGAACGCTTTTTCTCCGGCCAATGCTTCCACCCACTCGATTTTTCGGCTGGAACCATAGGCATGGAAAACCGCTCCGTCCAGAACCATGCGGGTTGCCTTCCAGATATCCGGCCCAGTGCCATCCCCCTCGATATAGGGGATTTCGGGGTAATCGGGAATGACAAATCCGTTCTCTTTGGAATAAGTGATCACTTTTTTCGATTCATCCATCTTCACTCCTTCTCAGTATGATCAACCGCCCGGTGCGATATTAAAAGCGGTCTATAATCAATCCCAGGTCCGACATTAACCAGCAAACCGGCGTTGGGAAGCACGGCCATCGACCCGCTCAATTGCTTCACCAATTCCTCAGCCTGACCCTTGCGGATTTTTCGGATTCCTATTTTCCGGCAGATCGAATCATCCATATCCGTGACCATGCAGATCGTGACTCGATCGACCTTCGACATCATGGAGAGCGCTGTCCCTCCGTTTCCTTCATACGCATCAGCAAGTCTTCGGAACGCGCCTTCAAAGCCGCCGAGTTCAAACCAGGGCAAAAACGTCTTGGAACCGACTCCGTCCGGACATCTCGCCAAAATAACTATTGTTCCGCCATCTCTGGCAAATTTCGCTGCATTTTCAATGGCTTTGTGCGCCTGGATAAAGTTGATATCTTTCGGATGCCCTCCGCATGAAGCGACAACCAGATCAAATGTGTGATCGCTTCCGATCTCACAGTTTTTTCCATGCTCTGCGCACGCTGCCAAGAAATGACTTCTCCCCCGGCCGACCCGGATATCAGACACCCTTCCCTTGTCATCTAAAATACCATGCAGCGCCAGGTGTGCTGAAAACCGGTCTTCAATTTCATCCAGGTCTTCGGCAACCGGATTCCCCGGCAAAAGGCCGGGTCGGCATTCGGCGACCAGTTTCATGTTTGTTTTGTCCAGAAACAATCCATGGTTTAGATAAATGGATTTGCGCAGCCCCAGACCCGGAAAAATCAGCTTTCTCCCTCCTCCGTAACCGGCAAAATAATGGTGGGATATGGCTCCAAATGTGACAACAAATGTTGATTTTAACAGGTCTTTCCGAAGGGTGATAGGCGTTCCCCGCGATGTCCTTCCGAGTTCTTTGAAAAGTTTTTCGTCCCTGAAATCATGGTGTATAAACGCATATCGACGGTATGTTTCTCCATAGGCGCCAAGGCTCTCCTGTTGAGTCTGAACCCCGTGGGTCCCATAGGCGATATAAATACGAATGCAACCGGATGCGGCCCCGACCTTTTCCAGCCCCTGAAGCAGTAACGGAAGAAAAACCGGATAATCGCATAGACGGGTCTTGTCCGAAATCACCACGGCAGTACGCGAAAAATCCGGCTGCAGTGACTCAAGCGTACGGTGCAGTCTGAGCAGGAAGGTCTTTTTGGTTATTTTCAACGGCGGGTTTCGGATATCGAAAATCTCGGCATGGGCCGGCATTTCAACGGAAAAGTGCTGCGTTCCATATTTGAGGTTCAATTGTTTCTGCATGCCAACCTTTTAAAAGCATTTACTATTATTCTCAATGGAGCGCCCCCACCGCCTCTTCCACTTCCGCAATCATTTTTCCGCTCCTGATTAATTCCACCATCGACCCGATATCATGGGACAAGACTCGATCTGTTTCAAGGTGACGGACGGCTTTCCGGATGATCCGATACGCTTTCAGGGTCCCTTTCCCCGGCTTTAAGTTGGTAAACAGGTCCATTGCCTGGGCGGCACATAAAAGCTCTATTGCGATAACATGTTCGGCGTTTTTCACGATTTGCCGGCTTTTTCTGGCTGAAATGGCTCCCATGGACACATGATCTTCTTTATTTGCCGACGTCGGTATGGAATCCACACACGCCGGATGCGACAGGACTTTGTTTTCCGATACCAGGGCGGCAGCCGTGTACTGGGCGATCATAAATCCGGAGTTCAGCCCCCCGTCGCTCACCAGAAAGGCCGGAAGCCCGCTCAACTGGGGATTCACCAATCGCTCAATCCGACGTTCGGAAATGTTGGCCAGTTCCGAAACCCCTATACAAAGAAAATCCAGGGCGGTAGCGATCGGCTGGCCGTGGAAGTTGCCTCCCAGTAAAAATTCCCGGGTGTCTGAAAAGATGATGGGGTTGCATGTCGATCCGTTCATCTCGATTTTCAGAACGTTTTTAACATAATTGATGACATCCCGGCTGGCTCCGTGTACCTGGGGTGAACAGCGGAGGGTATACGCATCCTGAACCCGATGGCAATCCTTATGAGATGAAATGATTTCACTTTTTTTTGTGATGCGAAACAGGTTGTCGGCGGAAACACCCTGGCCGGGATGAGGTCTGACCTGATGGATACGGGGGTCGAATTCAGTCCTGCTTCCCATCAACACTTCCAAACTCATTGCGGCGGCGATGTCTGCTGTTTTAGCCAGTCGAACGGCATCATAAAGTGCCAGTGCACCGATGGCCGTCATGACCTGGGTCCCGTTCACCAATGCCAACCCTTCTCCTGCCTGAAGCTCGATGGGTTGAAGACCGCATGCATCGAGCGCCTCCCGGCCGGATATTCGCTTTCCCCGGAACAACGCCTCTCCCATTCCGATGAGAACCAAAGCGAGATGCGCCAATGGCGCCAGGTCGCCGCTGGCACCAACCGATCCTTGCTCCGGAACGATTGGGCAGACATCGGCATTCACGAGTTCAATGAGCCGGTCAACGGTTTCGGGCCGGATTCCCGAGTACCCCTTTGCCAGATCGTTGATCCGAAGCGCCATTACCGCCCGCACCGTTTCCTTCTCCAGCGGTTCGCCGACACCCGCGGCATGGCTCATGAGAATATTTTTCTGGAGTTGCCGCGTCTCCTCTCTGGAGATGATAATGTCGCTAAGGGCTCCAAAACCCGTGGTAATTCCGTAGATGATCTCTCCGTTAGCTACCCATTTGTCGACCAGACGGCGGGACTTTTCGATCCGGCCTCTTCCCTTTTTGGAAAGGCTCACCTGTGCGTGGTTCCGGGCAATATCGGCAAGCGTTTCAAGGGTTAACTCGTTCTCTCCAAACACAACGGCCTTTTTCATGCCATATCCTTTTTTAATCTGCCGTTTTTTTTCTTTTCCCCTTGTCTTCAAACGGATTGGGAGTAAGGCCTTAACTTATTACATGTGGATCCCTTAATTCAAGAGTTCTTCATGCTCTTTCTTTTTTCCATCCACCGCAATAAGGCGAAGGGTCATTTGACTTATCGGTTCCAAAAAGATAAATTTTAAATATAAGGAGAAAAAAACGATGGTTAAACCACTAAAAACCGTTTTTCACGACCGACATATCGCCATCGGCGCCAATATGGTGGAATTCGGCGGATGGCACATGCCTTTGCACTATCGCTTAGGAATTCTTCAGGAGCACCTAGCAACCCGAAAAGGAGCCGGCCTTTTCGATGTCTCCCACATGGGACGGTTTACCATTTCCGGGAAAAACGCCCTTCCGTTTCTGCAGTATTTGTTAACCAACAGTGCCGCTGCACTTGAAGTGGAGGAAAGCCATTATACCATCATTCCCAACGAAACCGGCGGCGCCATCGATGACGCCTACCTGTATCGATTCAAGGAGGACGAGTACCTGCTCGTCGTCAATGCGGCCAATTCGGAAAAGGACCGGGTCCATTTTAAGAGCATTCTGAAACGATTTCGGGACGTCGAACTTTCGGATCAAACATCTGAAATCGCCATGCTGAGCCTTCAGGGCCCAAAGACAAAGGAGACCCTTCTTAAGGCTATTGATTCGGGACGGTTGCCTGAACCGTTACGCAATGCGCTCTCGGTTGCAACCATTTCCGGATCAGCCGTTCAAATCGGAAGGACCGGATACACCGGAGAACCACTCTGTTTCGAGCTTTTTATTAAGAGAGCGGATGCGCTCCCGGTCTGGGACCTCCTCGTTTCCCTAGGGGCCCAGCCCATCGGGTTGGGCGCTAGAGACACCCTCCGGCTGGAAGCCGCCCTCCCCCTCTATGGACACGAATTCGGCCTGGATCCAGAAGGAAAAGAGATCCCTATTTTTTCCTGTCCGCTTTCCAGGTTCGCCGTCAGTTTTTCGCCGTTGAAAGGAGAGTTCATCGGCCGGACTCCACTTTTACGGCAGTTCGAAACACTCAAAAGGATCGCCTTTCAGGATTTTTCGGATATGAAAGAGCTTCCCCGCCGGATCATGGCCGTGGCCGCAATCGAAAAAGGGGTCCCCCGGCAGGGGTACCGGGTCTTTTGCAGGGGCGCCCATGTGGGATACGTCACCAGTGGCACCATGACTCCGTATTGGAAAGTCGAAGGAGAAGGGATTGGATCCCGCCTCACGGATCAATCCGAGCTGAGAGGGATCTGCCTGGCATTCATCGACAGCCGTCTTAGAGAAGGAGACGAACTTGAAATCAAAATCCGGGAAAAGCCGATAAAGGCCGTCGTCGTCCCGTATCACCTGAGAAGTGAAGCGCCCCCCTTTGCCCGCCCGATCCCCTGGAACCGGATCCACCAGGAAAAGCAACCCGCCGGGAATACCGCTCAGGTCAAAAAAATCAGGGATCTGTTGACCAGATCCATCGAAAATACCCGGTGGCGTCAGGAGGAATGCATCAACCTGATCCCTTCGGAACAGACCCCCTCTCCGCTTGTCAAGCTCCTCTCCATTTCCGATCCGGCCGGCAGATATGCCGAACATAAGCCGGTCCGGGCTTTTTCGGAAGCAGAGGTTTTTTATTATCAGGGAACCGATTTTATTTCTGAAGTGGAGAACCTGCTAAAAGAAGAGCTGCGCCGGTATCTGGGATGCACCGAGGTTGAAACCCGATTGGTATCCGGACAGATGGCCAATGCCACGACTTTCAGCGCCATGGTGGATTATCTCAACCGGGCGGATCGAAAAAACGAACAGCGCCGAATCCGAAAGGTATTGAACAACCACATCATCAAGGGTGGGCACTTGAGCGCCCAGCCGATGGGCGCCCTTCGGGATTTTGTCATGCGAGACCCGAAAATGGAAAAACCGGCGGTGGTCAACTTTCCGGTCCTCCCTGATGATCCGTTTAAAATCGACGTGGCCGCCTGCCGGGATGTGATTGCCGAACACCGCCCGGAATTCATTATTTTCGGCAAGAGTATGACCCTTTACAAGGAACCGGTGGCCGAGATCCGGGCCACCGTCGATGATCTGTCCCTTGATTGCGTGATCATGTTCGACATGGCCCATGTCCTGGGCCTGGCGGGACCTTTGTTCCAGGAACCGTTCAAGGAGGGTGCGGACCTTGTCACCGGTTCAACCCATAAAACCTATTTCGGTACCCAGCGAGGGATTGTCGCGTCCGATTACACGCTCGAAGATCCGCGTTACGAACTTTGGGAAGCGATCCTGCGCCGGTCGTTTCCGGGGAGCACCAGCAATCACCATCTCGGAACGCTGGTCGGGCTGTTGATGGCCGCTTATGAAATGAATGCCTTTAAAGATTCATATCAGAAACAGGTCCTTGCAAATGCGAAAGCCTTTGCAAAAGCCCTTAAGGATTGCGGGCTCGATGTGGCCGGAGATCCGGAGATCTCGTTCACGCAGACCCATCAGGTCATCCTGAATGTCGGATATGCAAAGGGGCCTGAATTCGCCAGGCGGCTTGAGGAGAACAACCTCATCGTCAACTATCAGGCCGCCCCTCTGGAAGAAGGCTTTACCGCCGCCGGATCGCTCCGGATGGGGGTTCAGGAGATGACCCGGTTCGGGATGAAAGAAAAACATTTTCAGCAACTGGCCCAAATGACGGCCGATTGCGTGCTGAGCAACCACTCGATTAAAACCGAGATCGTCAACTTCCGAAAACATTTCCTTAAGATGCATTATTCCTTTTCGATGGATGAATTCAAAGACCTGCTTATTGAATTGCACAAACGGATCTGATGATCATAGACGCAAACCGTTTCAAAACATTGAAAAAACAAACGACCCTCATCATTATCGGCATTTTCTTCATCTTGATATCTGCGAGTGTTCTCTTGCTGGATATCCTTCTTTACGCCAAAAGTCCTACCGGAACAGATATCGAACCCAAAACGATCATCATTCACCCGGGAGAGCGCTTTGGCGGGTTGGTCCAACACCTTTACAAGGAAGGGATTATTTCGAGCCGCTTCAAATTCACTCTGTATGCCCGAATGAACGGTTATGTAAAGCAGATCAAGGCGGGCGAATATTCCTTCTATCCCACCATGTCTCCCGAACAGCTCATCGATGTCATGATTTCCGGCAAGGTGGTTCTCCATCGGATAACGATTCCGGAAGGATTCACTTCCAGACAGGTTGCCGAGGTTTTATCGAAAGCCGGTCTGGCTCCCGTAAGTGAATTCATGGAAGCGATTATGGACTCTGAATTTGCCAGTGAAAACGGGATTGATGCGAGTTCCCTGGAGGGATATCTTTTTCCGGATACCTATCACTTTTCCAAAATGACCCCCACCCGGAAAATCATTACCACCATGACGAACCGGCTCCAGTCGATACTAAAACCGGCATGGAGCAAAGAAGCCGACCGGATGAAATTTTCGATCCATCAGATCATTACGCTGGCCTCGATTATCGAGAAAGAAACCTCCATCGATTCCGAGAGACCCGTCATCGCATCGGTCTTTCATAATCGCCTTAAAAAAAAGATGAAGCTCGAAAGCGATCCAACGGTCATTTACGGAATTCGGGGATTTGACGGAAACATTAAAAAAAGACATCTTTCCGAACCGACCCCGTACAACACCTATCAGATCCATGGGCTTCCGCCGGGTCCCATTGCCAATCCAGGCGCCAGATCCATCGAAGCGGCGCTGTTTCCCGCTAAAACAGGGTTCCTCTATTTTGTTTCTAAAAATGACGGCACCCATGAGTTTTCAGAAGACTTTAGCACCCATAAGCTCGCCGTTAAAAAATACCAAATGGGAAAGAAGGGTTGATGAATTCATGGACCTTATCGGATGAAATACTGGCCGGTCAGCGGCTCATGGTCGGCTTTGACGGGACCGGCCTTGATCCGGATTTAAGGTATCTGATTCAAACCGTTCACGTGGGCGGAATCATCCTTTTTTCGAAAAATATTCGGACCCCAAAACAGATAAAAGAGCTGTGCGGAGACGCTCAACACTTCGCTAAGTCCTGCCGACAACCCCCTCTCTTTATTGCCGTCGATCAGGAGGGGGGAGAGGTCGCCAGGCTAAAGGCGCCATTTTCGGTTTTTCCCGGAAACTGTGCCATGAAGAACGAAATGGATGCGATCCGTTTCGCAGAAGTGACGGCTTCCGAACTCAAAGATGTCGGCCTGAATATGAATATGGCTCCGGTCCTGGATGTGATCCCCGTCGGCATGAACGGCATTATGGCCAAACGCTCTTTCGGAAGCAACCCGCAACGGGTATCGAAAATGGGCGCCCTGATCATCGATCACTTCCAAAAAAACCGGATCATGGCGGTTGCCAAGCATTTCCCGGGAATGGGCCGTGCCGTGGCCGATCCCCACAAAGAAATTTCAAGCCTCGATATGGATCCGGAAGAAATGGATCAAACCGATCTTTTCCCTTTCAGAATCGCCGTATCCCATAGCGTTGCCGGTGTGATGCTTTCCCACCTGCTCTACCGGAAAGCAGACCCCGATTGGCCGGCAAGCCTTTCCGTCGCCATCGCACATGACCTTCTTCAGCGTAAAATGAAGTATAAGGGGATCGTTCTGACGGATGATTTGGATATGGGAGCCATCGAAAAACACTTTGATTTGGACCTGATCGTGGACCGGTTGATTGACGCGGAAATCGATATCGCCTTGATCTGCCACCGGAGCGATAAAATCGAACACGCCTTCGAAGGATTCCTCAGACGGTTTGGGTATTCGGCGGAAATTCGGCAGAAAGGAATTTCATCGGCTCAAAAAATACTAAACCTGAAAGCCGATTTTCTGGAAAATGGGGCAGGCCCCGCTACTTTTTGAGTAGACATCGTCGGTTAATCGGGATGCCTCCCCCCGCTGCAGGCGATGGTACCCTACATAAGCGATCATCGCCGCGTTGTCTCCGCACAGATCCAGAGGCGGGATGCAGACGGTCATCTTATTTTTTTTTGCCGCTGCCGCCACCGCTTCACGCAGCCGGCGGTTTCCGGCCACACCTCCGACCAGAGCAAGATGACGGCACCCTTTCGCCTTTGCCGCCCGGATCAGCTTGGCCGTCAACACCTCCACCACAGACTCCTGAAATCCGGCGGCGATATGGGCCGTCTCTTCCGCGTATCCCGGATGGGTCCGGATATATCGGTTGACCGCTGTTTTGACGCCGCTGAAGCTGAAATCAAACCGGGATTCGTCCATAAACGCTTTCGGGAAGGGAATTCGACCCGGATCCCCGTTTTCAGACAATCGATCGATCGCCGGGCCGCCAGGATATCCCAGCTTCAGCATCTTAGCCACCTTGTCGAATGCTTCTCCGGCGGCATCGTCCCGCGTTCTTCCCATGATTTCGTATTGCAGGCGGGCCGTAACGTGATAAATGCCGGTGTGCCCTCCGGAAGCGAGAAGGACGACAAACGGAAAAGAGGGAGGGTCTCCTGAAAGGAAAATGCTGTGGATATGCCCCTCCAAATGGTCGACTCCCACCCAGGGGACATTGAGGACATAGGCGATCGATTTTGCAAAAGAAAATCCCACTAGAAGCGAACCGACCAAACCGGGCCCCCGGGTTACGGCCACCCCTTCGATATCCTTTAACCCGATCCCGGCCTTATGAACAGCCTCTTTCATCACACCGCCGATGGTTTCGATATGCTTTCTTGAGGCGAGCTCCGGGACGACCCCCCCAAAAGGGTGGTGAACGGCAACCTGGGATGCCACCACCGAAGATAAAATGGTTGATCCATCCTTCAACACAGCCACAGCCGTCTCATCGCAGGACGTTTCAATCCCTAAAACGATCACCGATCTCCTTACTAAACCGGCTTCTCATCCATTTCCATGCACGATTCAGGTATCAAATGCCGAGATCCACATCATCGATGCAAACGGAGAAACGCCTTAAAAAAAGCCCCTGTGATTTGCAGAAACGCTTCACTTCTTCGATTCGGGTCGCTTCCGAATTGGTAAACGAGACCAGCAACCCGTTGACCGGGTGTTTTTGAATAACCTTTTCCACATCCCCGAAAGATCCTAGAATGGGGTATCCCTGCAATTTCTTCCCGAGTTTTAACGGATCGTCGTCGATAAAACCGACCGGCTTAACCCTCAGCTTTTGGTTGTTTAAAATCTCCCGCAACAGGATCTCCCCTCCCCGTCCCGCACCATAAATCAGGATCGAATCGCCGGAGAGCGTTTTCCGTTTCATGGTGTCTCTAAAAAAACGGAAGGATCCGCGGGTCCCCAGGAGCAATCCGGTCATCAGAAACCAATCGATCACGAAAATCCCTTTTGAAAAGTCCTCGAACCGATAGATGAACGTGACCACGGCAATGGATAAAAGGGTGGCCATCCCCGATGCCCTGAGGTAAACCAGGACATCGCTTGAGCTCATGTAACGCCAGATCCCCCGGTAGATGCCCAGGGTGAAAAAGGATAAAAACTTGCAGGCAATAACCGCAGGGAGAGATCTTAAAAAGACTTTAAAATAAACCGGAAAGGAATCGGCATCAAACCGGAGACGATAGGAAAGATAATAGGAAAAAGCGATGAGTCCGAAGTCCATGGCCACCAGCATGATCTGGCGCTTGAAGGTGAGTTCAACAAGGATGGGCGTATATGGTCGATCCCGAAGCAGAGAGAATTCCTTCTCCGGATAAACCCTTATTTGGGCCAAATAAATTCCCATCAACAGGATCGAGAGGGCGACCGGGATGATCACCACCGGTGAGGTCAGGGTGTCGCTTCTGAAGACAAATATCGCCGACACTCCTGAAACCGCCCCGATTCCATATAGAAACAGAACCGCTCCCCGTTCGGAAAGCCCCATTAACACCAGCCGGTGGGATGTGTGGTCTCTCCCTCCGATCGACGCCTTGCGTCCGCTCAGAATGCGGATCATCGTTACCAAAGTGGTGTCCAAAATGGGGACCATGAGGATCATGACAGGGACCGCATAAAGGGAGATCGGATTCCCGTTTTCTGCCCCGGTGGCAAGGAGTGTGAGCATGGAAAGAGCAAAGCCGATCATCAGGCTTCCGCTGTCTCCCATGAAAATGGATGCCGGATTGAAATTGTAAATTAAAAATGCGGCAAGAGCGCCGGCGAAGATGAGGGCCATCTGTGTGAACTGGGGTGATTTCTGATAAAACAGAAAGGAAAGCAACACGGCCGCCACCAGACCCACTCCGGCACACAACCCATCCATGTTATCCAACAAATTAAAGGCGTTGGTAATCCCCACGATCCACACGATGGTGACCATGGTATCCAATGTCATGGAGGTAAACCAGTGCAACCGAAAGCCTAAAAATGCAATGAACGAGGCCAACATGAACTGCCCGATCAACTTGGTATGGGGTTTGATGCGGAAAAAATCGTCCGCAAGACCCAGCAAAAAAAGAGCCGTCATCCCGATCCAGATCACCGCCTCCGGCTGCGGGAGCAGTTTATGAAATGAAGATCGATCCAGATGCGAAAAAACGGTGGAAAAATCGGAAAGGTAAAAAAGCGGAACAGCGATGGCCGCATAGATGGCTACACCGCCGAACAGCGCGGTCGGTTTTTTATGCCAGCGTTCCTGGGAAGGGTGGGCCATTAACCCATTCCGAACGGCAATATGCCGGGCAATGGGGGTCAGAACTAGGCATAACAAAAAAGATAGGGCGAAAAGTGCGTACACCATCATTTCAATCGCCGGAAAAGGCCGGTCAGCGGAGGGTCCCCGGGCGCCGTCGCACCGTACCGGTGCCGCTTCCCTTGGATCCTCAGCCCTGACAAAAGCCTTGTTTAGGCTGACCTTTTTCGAGCCACTTCAGAAATCTTGCAAACGGTTTTGATATTTTGTTGTAAAACCGCACGCCTTGTTCTTTGTTATTATCCATATTGCTTACACCCATTGAACCCGACCCTTGGAGTCATCTCTTTTAACGATCTCTCCAATGACAAATCCGTTTTCATTCATGGCATTCAACCGTTCGATGGCATCCCGGACATTTTCCTCCGGTAAAATCGCAACCATGCCGATGCCGTTGTTGAATGTTCGCATCATTTCCTCATCCGAAACATTCCCTGCTTCTTTTAAAAACTTAAATACCGGAGGGATTTTCCAGCTTCCTTTGTTTATGAGAATTCCGCACGATTCCGGGATGATCCGCACGATGTTTCCCGTAATGCCGCCGCCGGTGATGTGCGCCAGCCCATGAACCGGATTGTCCTTTGCCAGTCTGAGAACACTTTTGACGTAAATTTTCGTCGGCGTTAACAGAATGTCGCCGAGAGTCGAACCGAGTTCCGGCACCATATCGTTTACGTTGAGTTTCAACAGATCGAAACAGATCTTTCGAACGAGGGAAAAACCGTTGCTGTGAAGCCCGCTGGATGCGATTCCGATTAGGCGGTCTCCGACTTTGATTTCACTTCCGTCGATGATTTTCCGGTTGTCCACAATACCCACGGCAAACCCGGCAAGGTCATATTCATTGCGATGATAAAAACCCGGCATTTCCGCCGTTTCCCCGCCGATCAGAGCGCAGCCGGCTTCCGTGCATCCGTCGACAATCCCCTTGACGATCTGTACGGCCGTATCTGTCTTTAAAGTGCCCATTGCCAGATAATCCAAAAAAAACAGGGGTTTTGCCCCCTGAACCACGACATCGTTGACGCACATGGCCACCAGATCGATCCCAACGGTATCGTGTTTGTCCGTCATAAAGGCAATTTTTAGTTTGGTCCCCACCCCATCCGTGGAACTGACCAGAACCGGATTCGATATGTCCTGAAGCTTTAATGAAAAAAGACCCCCGAACCCGCCGATGCCGCCGATCACGCTGGAGCCGAAGGTGGGCTTTGCGATTTCCTTGATCCGATCCACGAACCGGTCGGCTTTGTTGATGTCAACGCCTGCATCTGCATAGGTCAATGGTTTTATCATTGCGGTCTCCGGGAAGGGTTGTAAACCTGATTCGGTGGTCGTTCGTATCGAAAACGCTAATCCCAATCCGATTAAAAGTCAAAACAATTTTTTTGACAATGGAAACACCCTGTTGTAATTAGATTAATTTTATCCGGTGAAGTATCGGACTTGATAGCCTCTGGCTATGAGGATGCGTTTCCGCCGGAGGCGGACAAGTCGCCGGAATTGAAGGAAATAACTTAACGACGATAAGGACAAGATCATGACCCGATTTGCAAGACTGGATCGGCTTCCGCCATATGTTTTTGCCACCGTCAACCAGATCAAGACGGAGGCAAGGCATCAGGGTAAAGATATCATCGATCTGGGGATGGGAAACCCGGATTTGGGGACCCCTCCCCATATCGTCGCAAAACTCATTGAAGCGGCTCAAAAATCCCACAATCACCGGTATTCCGCATCCATGGGGATCACCAAATTAAGAGTCGCCATATCGAACTGGTACAAACGCCGGTTTGACGTGGACATCAACCCCGACACCGAAGCCATCGTCACCATCGGCGTCAAGGAAGGGCTTTCCCATTTGATCCTAGTCACCATCCGACCGGGAGATGTGGTGTTTACTCCTAATCCGACATATCCCATCCACCCCTATTCGGCGATCATCGCCGGAGGAGATGTCCGTGGCATACCGATGGGACCGGATGAAAATTTTTTCGAAAATTTGATGAAAGCCACCAAACAGACCTGGCCCAGACCCAAGGTGCTGATCCTTTCCTACCCGCATAACCCCACAACCGAAATGGTGGAACTCGACTTTTTTCAGAAAATCGTCGAATACGCCAAAGAGCACGACATTATAGTGATTCACGATTTTGCTTACGCCGACCTGGTTTTTGACGGCTACAGCGCTCCCAGTTTTCTTCAGGCCAAAGGGGCAAAGGATGTGGGCGTGGAATTTTTCTCCTTGTCCAAGAGTTACAGCATGGCCGGCTGGCGGGTCGGATTTTGCGTGGGAAATCCCGAAATCGTGGCCGCTCTGAAAAGGATTAAAAGCTATTTGGACTACGGTATCTTTCAGCCTATCCAAATCGCCGCCATCATCGCATTAAACGGCGAAAACGAAGAGGATCTCAAAACCAATTTAAAAGAACGGCAAAAATGCGTCATGGACGTCGTGGAAACCTACCGGCAACGAAGGGATGCGCTGGTGTCCGGGCTGGAGCGGATCGGATGGCACATCAAACCCCCAAAAGGGACCATGTTCGTATGGGGCAAAATTCCGAACAAATACGTTAAGTTAGGGTCGGTGGAGTTCGCCAAGTTCATGATTCATCATGCCCAGGTTGCTGTATCACCCGGCCTCGGGTTCGGTGAATATGGGGACGAGTACGTGCGCTTTGCATTGATTGAAAACAACATGCGCATCAATCAGGCGGTCAGAGGAATCAAAAAAATCCTATAAGAGGTTTTAAATGAACATCATCCATGTCGGACTCCTCGGTTGCGGCACGGTGGGAACAGGGGTCGCCAGGATCCTGATGGAAAAGGAGCCGCTCATCAGCGACCGGGTGGGCGCCGTCATCCGTCTAAAAACCGTGGCGGACATCGATCTGGAAAAAGACCGGGGGATCCGGTTTAAAAACGGGATGCTTACGAAAAACGCATTTCAGGTGGTTAACGACCCGGAGATCGATATCGTCATTGAAATGATCGGCGGCGAAGGGGTTGCCAAGGATCTCATCTTAAGAGCCATTGAAAACAAGAAACCGGTCGTGACGGCAAACAAGGCGCTTCTGGCGAATCAAGGGAATGCGCTCTTTAAGGCCGCGGCGCAACACGGGGTGGACCTGGCTTTTGAAGCGAGCGTGGGCGGGTGCATGCCGGTTATTAAAGCCATACGGGAATCCCTGGTGGGAAACCGGATCCAATCCATGATCGGCATCCTCAACGGCACCTGCAATTACATTCTTTCCAAAATCACCAACGACGGGAGCGTCTTCGAGGCCGCTTTGGCGGAAGCCCAAGCCAAAGGCTTTGCAGAAGCCGATCCGACGCTGGACGTGGAGGGGCACGACACAGCACACAAGCTGGCCATCCTGTCCGCCCTTGCCTACGGGATGGAGATCAATTTGTCGGATATTTACGTCGAAGGGATTTCCCGTATCGCCCCCATGGACATCGATTTTGCCCGGCAATTCGGATATACGGTTAAACTTCTGGCTATCAGTAAGAGCTTAGGAAGCGCCGTGGAAGCAAGGATTCACCCCACCATGATCCCTTTTGAAAACCTCCTTTCCAGCGTCAGCGGCTCGGTAAATGCGCTCACCATCACCGGAGATGCGGTGGGGGATATGATGTTCTATGGCTACGGGGCCGGCATGATGCCGACCGCCTCCGCCGTCATCAGCGATGTCGTGGATCTCGCCCGAAACCGGATATCCGGGGCGTCCAGGGGAAGAATCCCCATGCTCTCGTATCAGCCCGGACGCATCCGAAAAATTCCGATTGTCCCGATCAAAGAGATCTCCACACACTACTACTTCAGATTTGCCGCCCTGGACCAACCCGGCGTTTTATCCAAAATATCGGGCGTTTTGGGAAATTATGGAATCAGCATTAAATCCGTCCACCAGAAAGGACGAAAGACAAACGGTTCGGTCCCGGTGGTGATGCTATCCCATCTTGCCAAGGAAGAAAACGTCATCAAGGCGCTTTCGGAAATAGCCTCCCTGGATGTCGTGGAAGACAGGCCGGTTCTCATCCGCATCGAAGATGAAGCCGGGCAGGACTGATTGAAAAAACCGATAACACCCGATGGAACCCATTGAAATCATATCGATTCAAGCAGGCTGAACAAACATGGAAAAGCAGAATCCGCTGTATATGATCTGTTCCGACATGGAAGGTATTTTCACCCCTGAAATATGGATCAACGTGGCTGAAAAAATCGGAATCCCCGAGCTAAGGCTCACGACCCGGGATGTTCCGGATTACGATGTTCTGATGAAACACCGTCTGGCCATTCTTCATAAAAACGGCCTCAAATTATCCGATATCCAGAAGGTGATCGCTTCCATGAACCCCCTTGAGGGGGCTCTTGATTTACTGAATTGGCTCAGATCCAGGCATCCCACCATTATCGTTTCCGACACGTATGTTGAATTTGCCGGCCCCTTGCTCGAAAAAATGGGGTGGCCCACCCTGTTTTGCCATTCCCTGGTCCTGAACTCAGGCGGCATGATCAAGGACTACAAACTCAGGCAGCCCGATGGAAAACGGATGACGGTGATTTCGCTTAAGAACCTCAATTATAAAGTGATCGGAATCGGCGACTCATATAACGATATTTCCATGCTCAAAGAAGCCGATACCGCCATCCTGTTCCGTCCGCCGGAAAATGTGAAAAACGAATATACGAATTTTCCGGTGGCTGAAACCTATGATGATGTCAAACGGATGATTCGAACAATCACCGGAGCCGACTCTTGATGAAGAAGGAATCGATGTAAAATGAACAAACCTCACCGGACCCTCTGCCGCGTCATCTACGGGGATACCGACAAGATGGGATATGCTTATTATGGAAACTACATGCGTTGGTTTGAAATCGGGCGAACCGAGCTGTTCCGCTCCATGGGATTGAACTATAAATCGATTGAAGAGAAGGGGGTTTTTCTCCCGGTTTCGGAAGCCTTTGTCAAATACGTTTTTCCGGTTCGTTATGACGATGAACTGGTGGTGGAAACCAGGATCGATTCCGGTGTCAAAGGAGGGGTCAAATTCGATTACTGCATCCGCAGGCAGGAAGGAGGTATCATCTGCGCGACCGGTTATACCAAGCATGCCTGCATCAACCCGGAAGGGCGTTTGATCCGTCCCCCGGCGTTTCTATCCCGTTTGATAAACGAAACCTTGTGATCAGGATCCATCCGGAGGGAAATTGAAAAAGCAAAAACCGGCAGCTGTTGATATCAGTGCGTTTGACTCCTGCAATATCCTCGTTGTCGGAGATTTGATGATCGACGAATACATCTGGGGGGATGTCAATCGGATCTCCCCGGAAGCGCCTGTCCCCATCGTTTTAGTAAAAAGCGAAAGCTATACGCTGGGCGGCTCTGGAAACGTCATCAACAATATCGTGTCCCTGGGAGGGACTGTCTTGGCTGCCGGTGTCATCGGCACCGGCCGGAATGGAAAGCGGCTGTTAAATAGATTTGCGCAACTCGGTGTGGCCACGGACGGGATCATCCAGGACTCGGAGAGACCGACAACCCGGAAGACCCGGGTGATTGCCACCAACCAGCATGTATTGAGAATCGATAGGGAATCCAGAACCGAAATCTCGAACAAAACCCACAATCGCCTCTGCAACTTTTTGAACAAAACGATTCCAAAAGCCGATCTGGTTCTGATATCGGATTACGGCAAAGGACTCGTATCCAACTCGCTCCTTTCTTACACGATCCAAACAGCAACATCGCACGGCAAGATGACCATCGCCGATCCGAAGGGATTCAATTTTTCCAAATACGCCGGCGTATCGTTGCTCACGCCGAATAAAAAGGAGACCGGAATCGCCGCCGGTCTGGAGATCGTGGATGAAGCGGCTCTCCGCGAAGCCGGAAATAAGATTCTTGATAGCGTGGATATCGGCCGCCTTCTAATCACCCTTGGAAAAGACGGAATGATTTTATTCGAGAGGGGGAAAAAACCCCTTAAGATTCAAGCCGAGGCCAGACAGGTCTACGATGTATCCGGGGCCGGCGATACCGTCCTTGCCGTTCTCGGCCTGGGATTGGCCGCCGGAGCATCCCTTGAGGAAGCGATGCGCCTGGCCAATACAGCGGCAGGAATCGTGGTTGGAAAGGTCGGAACCGCAACGGTTTCCAAAGAAGAGCTGATGAATGCCGTTAAAATGCGACAAAAACGCCGGTCGGACTGAATCCCCATTGTTTTACCAGATGACGCCTCAGGGGCTTATCTTTAAAATTCATGTTCAACCTAAATCTTCCAGAAACATGATCGCCGGAAGCCATGGCGACGCCCTGAAGATCAAGATAACGGCGCCTCCGGTCCACGGTGCCGCCAATGAGATGTGCCTTGCCTTTCTGTCAAAATGCCTGAACGTTCGAAAATCATCCCTTGCCGTTATTTCAGGTCAAAACGGACGAACCAAAATGATCCGCGTTCAAGCCAAGGGAAGCTCTTCTTTCGAAGGTGAGATGAAACAGTTAAAGGAGCTTCTTATCTCCCTTGCATCAGGCTTATCAAAAAGCTCTTGACATCACGTGACGAATCGAATAATAAAAAGTTTTTAAATTGCTGCGGGGTGGAGCAGTCTGGTAGCTCGTCGGGCTCATAACCCGAAGGTCGTTGGTTCAAATCCAGCCCCCGCTACCAATAAAATCAAGGGGTTACGGTATCAAGCCGCAACCCCTTCTTTTTTACTCCCGTCAGTATTCCCGTCACTCAAGCCGAATTTCACCCCTTGTTGGCAGGTCAAAGGATGTTTTTTAAGAGCACGAAAAAGTCAATGCATGACACCCCCCAGGGGTATGGGGAAGGGGGAAGTGGGTTAGTAGCGTTAACGTATGATTCTTATCTGTCTTAAAACGCCTTCATAAAAAGATCCACCCTGTAACTGTCCTCTCTTATTTATTCTGAAACACTCCCTATAAAATATTTATTGACACAGGAATAACTTTTTGACTAATGATATAGGTATCTCGAAGCGGCTTTTATCTAATCATATTTTCGTTGATAAAAAAGAGAAGAAAAATTTCATTTCCCTGATGTTTTCTGTCCTGTAAATAGAAAAAATCTAACTGAGCGTTCAGGTAAATAAATGCCGCGAAACCTTGCAGAGTGCCATTTTCTGCTTAGTCCTGCCAGCCGAATGAGGCCAACATGAAGAAATGCCTTATCGCGCTTATTGCATTTTTTATGATGCCATCTTTAGCCCTTGCCGGATGCCCTTATGACCCTGATTGCTTGAATAATCCTTACGGGGCCGGGAGTCCGTATAAACCCGACGGATTAATGAATCCCTATAGTAAATATGGGAGCCCTTACAGTAATAAATCGTGGACCAACCCGTTTGCCACCGATGCGCCCAAAATAGTTGATGAAAACGGCCAATATAGGGGAAGGTTCTCCGTCAATCCATACCAGCCGGATTCAATTTCAAACCCTTACGGGAAATATGGGAATCAGTATTCACCGAACAGCATTAATAATCCGTTTGGAGCTGGCAACCCGTTCCGGAACAATAAGCTCTATATTGTCCCGCAGAAATAGTATCCGTCCAACAGCACAAGTAACTCATCAAAAACCATACTAAGGTTAGAGATGAAGAGACTTTCTTTTATAATCGTAACCACTGCCTTTCTTTTAATTTCTTGTGTTACCTCACACTTTATCCCCAATTCGCCCAGATCATTCCCACCCTATAGGGGATATGTTTCGATCCTCTATGAACCACCGCAGAAGGATTATGAGATTATTGGAACTGTAGTTTCACGCGGGGAGGATGTCGGACTTGCCGCTGTAATAGAGGAGTTGCGGCAGAAAACAGCTAAGGTCGGAGGCAATGCCGTGATTATGCGGCAATCTGGAAACACCGCATCACCTTATGCATTTCCACTTGCAACCGGTGGGTTCATAATGGGTTCTAGAGAGATTTATGAGATTGTTGGAACGGCTATTTTTATCAAATGATCCTAAAAGCTCTTTCATAAAAGGAGGAGGTGCCCCATGAAAAAGTTTTTTGCTGTAATTATTGCGATTTCTTTTTTTCTACCGCCCATTGCATACGCTCAAGAGAGAGCCGCCGGACCCAACAACACGCTGTCCGGTAACGTATTTGGCGTATTTGGGAAAAAGATGATGGATGACGACTGGGAGCCGAGCGAAGACCATACTGAATTCGGGATTTTGGTGGATTTCCAGCCTCAAGGGTTCCCTATCAGCTTGGCATTTGAGGGACTACGATCCAAGGACGATCAAACCATTACAAGCAATGGGGAGAGATTTGTTTTTTCCAGTGAAACGATGGAATTCTGTTTCGGCATAAAAAAATATATTGAGACTAATTCCGGTTTTTATCCGTTTGTCGGAGGTGGATTGGCCATTATCGATGCTGATGCAAAATTGGCACAAGGAGGCGATGCAGTATCATTTGGAGATAACGGGTTTGGGTTCTGGTTTGGAGGAGGAGCAGTTTATATTTACAGAAATTTTGGTGTTGGCGCTTACCTCCGATATTCGACCGCCGATGTCACGATTGCACATATTGATGTGGATGCCGGAGGGCTGCATCTTTTGCTCATGGCGGGGATTCATTTCTAAGAAGGAAAAAGAAGATTAAGATTTTGCCATTTCCCGGTTAGGCTTCCTCTGCATCCATCGCTTTCAATTCAGCCCGTAGCTGATCTATTTCGCTGTCAAGCTCCACTACCTTCGCAACAACCCCGATATTTGCCGTTGATAGCCCCTCAATAAGCCGCCGTTGCTGAAAAGCCCGATCCATAGCCGCTATTGTCTCGATTGCCCGCATCTCTCCCCCGTCCAATAATTTGTGTAAATGGGATCGCGCTTTGTCCCCGATAATGGCAAGGTCGGCCCGTTCATACGCAAGAATCGTTTCAACCATACCCCTAATTTCAGGATCGTTCAAAGCTATTTCCGATCCCAGGTAATGCCTTACCGTTGCCGGCCGCCGACCGGTTAAACGGCTAATGCTCCGCTTTGAATGTCCCATCTCTTTTAAGGCAACCATTGCAGCAACCTCGGTCTTGACTACCCTCGGATGTTTAACCTTTTCTTGTTCCATGTTTGTCCCCATAAAAAGAGTTCTTTTCCCCCTGCCTTATACCATTACCGGATTGCCGATCGTTGAAAATAGCCCAAAATAGCGCGCTACAGACCGGCTTCTACCCATTGGTTTATTGACACCCCAGCCTTTGCCATGTCTGCAGGGTCTTTTCCCCGGATACAGGGCCAGCGTTTGGCTTGCCGATAGGTTCTATTCCAGAAGCCCCAGGCCGCCGCCGCTCCTGCAGGGTCCGAATCCAGGGAAACCAGAATCCCCTTTGCCTTGCTCAACAGCCTATGCGTCTCCCGATCCGGTCTCGCTTGCGCGCTCCCCAGGGCTACAGCAGAAACCAGGTCCCCGGCCTCCTGGTGAATCAGCAGCCCGTCAAGCTCGGATTCCACCACAAGATAATTATCAGGATTCCCCGGAAACAGCATCGCCCGGGTATCGCTTCCCGAAATCAGGATATACCGGCCCCAGTCGTCTTGCCTGAATCGCCGCAGCCGCAGCCGGATAACGCGCCCTTGCTCCTGATATGGTATTACCAGGCCAGCCGGTAGCCATAGCTTCTTACCGTTGTCAGGGAGTCCCCAGGCTTTCCGTAGCTGGTAGTGGTCAACCGGGTTCCAGCCAAGGCGCGCCGTTCTGATGGTCTTATCCGTAACGCTCCGATCCCGCAGGAAGTTCAACCCTTCCTTGCCTTGTTCAGTCCATAGGCAGCGTTCCGTCCGATTCAGGAAGGCTCTTGCCTGCTCTTGCCATCGCTCCCCAGGGGAAACCGTCAGCCTTCCGGTAAAGGGCTCCGGGGTCCGCCGCCGGCCGTTGCCGTTGTTCCTGGGTTCGACATCCAGGGCTTCACAGGCTTCTTGATAGGACAGCCCTTTGGTCTCCCGTAAGTATTGAATCGTATCGCCTCGCTTCCCGCATTGACGGCACCAGTAACGCCCGGTCTCCTGGAATACGATAAACCGATCCTCGCCCCCGCACCAGGGGCAGGCGCCGGCATATTCCTTAGCAGTCTTACGGGTCAGGTCCGGTATCAGATCAACAAGGGTCATGCCGCCTGCTTCCGGCTTTCCTGCAATGGACAAGCCTTTCTTGCTTCGATACAAGGTGTCGGATAGCCGGTCTTCCCCAGGAACATGACGTAATGAAAGCACAGCAGGCCCTTTCCAGTGTAGCTTGGATGATCCCAATATCCGGCCGCCTTGCAGGTCTCACAGCGTCCGGGTTCGGGCTCGGCTATCATGTGAAAGAGCGCCGCCTTATGCAGCATCGCCAGGGAGACAGCTTTTTCCCGTGCCTCTTGTGGAAGGTCTTCAGGTATGAACAGCTTCAACTTGCCTTGCTTCGATGCCGCAACCCGGATTCCCGCCTGTTCAAAAAGGTCGATGATATTCATGGTAGTTCAACCTCCATAGCCCGGCCGCTCTTTTTTCTCCTGGTTTGCGGCCAGTCGTCAAAGATGTTCCCGATTTTTTCCGGCTTTAATGGTGGGTCCAGGGTCTTGAGCAAGCTTTTTGCCTCATCGTCTGAAAGGGGTCCCGGCTCCGATGCCGGCTTGCCGAATAGCTCCGGGTCAAGAGGTTCGGGCTCGGGTTCCGGTTCCTGTTCTGCCAGGACAAAGAGGGAGTCGGTTTCAGGGTCCAGGGGTCCGCTTTCAGAAATTTTCTTTGCCATAGCCCCCGAATTCTCGTGTCCCTCGCGTCCCCTATCATTTTTTTCAATGTTTTCAAAGTGTTGTCCGGGCCACAGCGTTTTAGGGGGACACGTACCCGTGCGGCCCTTTGTGTCCATATCATCAACTAAAGGCTCAGGGGCCACAGGGGGACACGTACCCGTTTTTTGTTGCGTCCCCTTTAACCTATTAGAATTACTATTGAAATTAAGAGGGGCCGCAGGGGCCACGTCTTTTTGGGGGGTATCCCCATTTAATTTTTCATCATCCCGAAGATATAAGGAACACCGGTCCAGAAGGCTAGACGGGTCGAACAGGTAAACAGTTTCACCGCGTTTCCCTTCCTGCTTCGGTCGCCGCTTGCAGAGATACAGGTTGAAACTCGACAGGGTGTTGCCCAGCCACTTTGCCCCCGGTTTCTGGTCGCCTTCAATGTCCATCATGGTTAGTAGTTCGCTGATACCCACTTCAAAAAATTTCGTTTCGCCCTTCGCCTTCTCTCGCAACACCTCAAGAAGTCGTGCCTCCCAGGGTGCAGGTTCATGTCGGGTTTGCCGTGTTGCTTCTTGATAAAATTCATAGAGCGCGTCAATTCCCCCTTGGCTCACCCCCAGGGCCCTGGCCACAGCCAGCAGGGGCCTCCAAAGTTCCATCGCCCGGGTTCCGTCGCCAGGAATTGCCTGGTAATGGTATTGGGCCTTTTTAAAATTCAACAAGGCAAACCGATAAAGCTTGTCTCGAAGTTCGCCCCATATCAATTCCGATCCTTCCAGGTCAGGGAGTCGCCGCCGCGTTCGAATCATGGGAATGCGTACGCACCTATCCCGAAGGTCCGGATCGATGTCTTTTGTGCTTGCAAACGCCTTCGGGCCATAGGTTGAAAACTCCAAAACGCGCCGCCCGGAGTTCGACATTTCAACCACACGGCGCCGCCCGCCGGCCTTTTTGTATGAATCGGCCAGTAACCCGACAAGGTTAAGTTCATTTTCGATCTTTCCCAGTCTTTCGGCTTGATCGATCAACAAAGTTCCTCGTTGCGCGTCTAACGTATCGCCCATTGCCGCCGCCGTGATGTCCCGCGCTTTTTCCGCGTTGAAACACAGGTGTTTCAGTGCTTCCAGGCTCTTGCTTTTTCCTGTTTCCTTGGGGCCATAAAGATGCAGGAAGGGAAACGCTGAAAACAAAATCGCCCAATATGTCCCGACAACCCACACCGCAAGAAGCCCGTAAGCATCCTCGGGCAAGTCCAAATAACATCGAAACGCGTCTTTGATTCCCTCGAAGAGGCCTTCCGGGCTTGTCGGGATCTTGATAAATTTTTTCAGGTAGTCCAGCCCCCAGGTGTCGCCCAACCGTGCCGGTGCTCCTATTCCATTGACACGGTAGCTCCGCCCCGCGATTTCCACAGTCTCCGTATCAAGGAGCGCCTCTGCCCTTTCGCCGTCTGAAACAATCAGAACCAGCCCGTCCCCTTGCCCGGTATAGACGCGAAAACCAAGAGTCATCATGCCGTGCTGAAAATCAATAGCCGGATGCAAGCGGTCGTCTGGTTCAAGTGTTTCGATTGATGCCGCGCCCATTCCGTTCTTGAGTTCGGCCCGGATCGCTTTCAGGGCAGGGTTTTTGAGTTTTAACTTTTCTTTTAAATAATCCAGCGCCCCTTCCAAAGTCAGCGCGTCCAGCCCGGTCAGTAGCTTCTTGACGGGCCACAACTCCCCGGCCAGCGCCAGCGCGTCCAGCTTGCGTTCAGCCAACTTGTCCACTTCGGCCCGCAGCAGTTCCAAAGGTTCCCGCCGCGCCTGGTCTTCGGCTTCATGCCGAATCTGTTCCGGGGTCATTGATTTCCCTCCCTGTCAGCCGGGTCAATGCGGTGCTGTTCCAAGTAAACCTCCACGTCAGCACGCCGATACAGCCGCCTTCGGCCAATTTTGACGTAGGGAATCCCACGCCGATAAAACCGGTCGCTTTGCAATTTTGCTTTGGAGATTTTCAGCGCCACCGCCACTTGGCTTTCGTCTAAAAGCTCGATTCCCGTTTCCATTTTAAGCCTCCTGTTGGTTAGTCGTTCTGCTTATGGCCAGATGGTAAGGGATAAAAAAGGCTTTGTCTTTGGTGAGATTTTTTTTAAGGAAACTCGATAAGAATTTCGGATTATTTTTCGGGAGGGTTCTTGTAGTTGCCGGGGAAGTAGCCTTTTTCGGCGTTTGAAATGATTCTCTCTGCAAATAGCCTGTCTCTTGATATTTCAACAGAATCTTGGGGGATATAATCAGCCTCGGGAGTCAACTTCTTAAGGATTCCTTTAGGCTTCAGTCCGTCTTGATAGTGTCGGTAAACTTCGAGATAGTGCTTTAAGTCCTTGAGATGTACTTTCGGAGTCGGCCGCTTATTCCTGCATGAAAGCAGATGGAAATGGTCATAGGTTCCCTTTATCGCCGCCTTCCCGTTCTTGATATGCTCCGTTACCTTTTTACTCAACTCGGAAGCCGTTGCGCCGGATAGCAGGTCGATTGAAAGGAAAAGGGTGTCAGGAAGATAATTTGACAGGTATCTTACAAAGTCGTCAATGGCAGGCTCCCGGCCCTGTCCCCGCAGGAATCCCGCCTTAAAACTTTCGGCATGAAAGAGAAGGGTTTTTCTCAGGTCATAAACTCCCTTGTCCTTAGAAAATAGCTTGAAGTAATCCTTCTTTTTTTCCCAGAAGCTTTCAAAGGTCTCCTGATGGATGTCCCTAAATACACGGTAGGTTTCCCATATATGGCCCGGATAGTCTTTCTCCTGCTCTACTTTGTCTAAGATGATGCCGCGCAGGAGTCCGATATAAGGAGGGAGATATTTTTTAGGGGGGATTTTACCCTTGCGGATAAACCCACAAAGGCTTTTGTAAGGTTTGCTCAACTTGAGATAATCAAACCATACCCGATAAATTTCGATGTCCATCTTGCCGCCTCCTGGTGCGGTCCTGGTGGTTTGGCAAGGGAAAGCGCCCAGGATAGCGCCTTGTCGGGTGCGCCCCCTATCCCTGCCAAAGGTGACTATTTTCTCAAAGGAATAACTTCGCTTTCCTTCTTTGAAACAATACCGCTCACAATTTCGCCTGCTAAGTCCGAAGCCCGCTTCAAGCTTTCATCCCGAAGGTGTGCGTACCGTTGCGTCATCATCGGGCTTTTGTGGGTCAACAGCTTTTGCAGGGTGAACATATCCACCTTGCCGGATGATGCCAGCATGGAAGCGTAAACGTGCCGCAAACCGTGAAGGGCTCTAAAGTCCTTGGGGATCCCGGCCGCAGCCTTGATACGGTTTGCCGGGCGCTTGATGTCAACCCGTTGCCGGCCACCGCGTCCAGGGAAGACATAGGGGCTATCTGTCCGGGGAGTCGTCTCCAACAGTTCCCGCGTCTCTCGGTTCAAGGGTATGGTTTGGTCTTTCCCGCCTTTAGGGTCCCGGATATGAATAAAGCCCTTCTCGAAGTCCACGTCCGGCCATTGCAGCTTAAACATTTCGCCGCGCCTCATGCCGGTGAACAGGGCCAGCTTCATCATCGGCCCAGCAGGGTTTAACGGGTCCGCTTCGATAACGTCCAGCAGCGCCCTTAACTGCTCCGGGTCCAGGTCTTCCGTCTTCTCGGTGTTCGCTTTGGGAAGTTCCACCTTGAATCCAGGGCTTTTGCATAGCTGTTTCTT
>JAZDGS010000052.1:0-2974 GCA_043806755.1 Pseudomonadota bacterium
CTGGTAGATGATGTAGCGCCGGATTTCTTCGGACGTGCAGTCCATGTTTCTCCGGCCGAAGCCGAGGAGATCCGGATATCCGGGATGGGCGCCGATGCCGACACCGTTATCCACGGCCATCTTGACGGTTTTATCCATCACTTCCGGGTCACCGGCATGCCAGCCGCAGGCGATATTGGCGGAAGTAATATACCGGATAACCGATTCATCCAGCCCCATTTTGTAAGCGCCGAAACTTTCACCCATATCGCAATTCAGATCAATAGTTCTCAAATCGGCCTCCTTCAAATCGGTTCCTATTTGACCGTCATCATATTGGGTAAAAACAAGGCGATTTCCGGAAAAACGGTTAAAATGACGGTTACCAGCAGCATCAGGAAAAAGAACGGGAGCGAATAATAGGCAATTTTCATGATCGGTTCCCCGGTCAATCCCTGATTATGCACTCATGAAAAGAATGATCCGACGCTGAAACGCCTGAATGTGTCTTAAAACGGTATTCACTAACCGCTCCTCATTTCTTTCCTCCAAATATCGGATGATTTCCTTGTGTTCGGAAATAACCAAATCGTAGTGAACTTTCAACGAATTTTTCGGATCGATTTCATTGGCGTAAGAAAGATATGAAAGGCGTTTTGCCTCATTACGGATTTCGTTGATCCATCGGATGCAGTATTCATTGAAGGAGCACCGGGCGAATTGGATATGAAATTCATGGTTGGCTTCAACCAATTCGAGGATATCCATTTGGTGAATGGCCGATTTTACCCTTTCATGGGTTTTCCCAATTTCGGATAAGAAACTCGAGATATCCTGACGGATGGCAAGTCTTGCCGCCCCGCTTTCCAGGATTTTCATTGCTTCAAAGGTTGCCCTGGTATTTTGGAGGGTGATCGGCCGGACGATAAACCCCTTGCTGGGTTTGGATTCCACTATATTTTCACCCGCCAGGCGCAACAGGGCTTCCCGGATCGGTGTTCGACCCAACCGCAGTTGACCCATTAGTTGTTTTTCTTCAAGGCTTTGGCCGGGCGCATATTCAAGCATCATAATTTTTTGATAGATTTGTTCATAGGCCGCTGCAGCCAGCGGCTGTTTAACGATAGATACATTGGGATGGTGTTTTGGGCTCATTTTTTTTGATAACATATCAGAATTATTAATAAACTTGACATATTTAATTAATATATGTCAAGTATATTTTTCTTGGAATAAATAAAGAGGGTATTTGATCCCATTGAAATAATAAAGGAGTGATGGAAATGAGCCCGAAGACGTATATGATTCAATCACCGCTCATGGGAACCTTTTACCGGGCGTCTTCACCTGAAGAAAAGCCTTTTGTGGATATCGGGCAGCGGGTGAAGGCGACGGATGTGGTGTGCATCATCGAATCCATGAAGGTTTTTACCGAGTTGAGAGCCGATCGCGCCGGGGTCGTGAAAGCCGTCCTGGTGGAAAACGAGGATCCGGTAATGAAGAACCAGGACCTTATTGAGATCGAGATCGGGTAAATCAAAAGAGCCGGCCGACTTCAGGGATTAAGAACAGGGGATGAAAAAGATCAATTCGGTTTTAAACAACAGTGGTAAGCAAAATGTTTAAGAAAATTTTGGTGGCCAACCGGGGAGAGATCGCCCTTCGTGTCATAAGGGCCTGCAGGGAACTGGATATCCCTTCAGTGGCTGTTTTTTCGGATGCGGACCGGAATTCCCTTCATGTCAAGCTGGCGGATGAGTCGGTCGGCATCGGGCCGGCACTTTCCCGAAAAAGCTATTTGAATATTGAAAACATACTGAAGGCGGCGCGAGACACCGGCGCCGACGCCATTCATCCCGGCTATGGGTTTTTAGCCGAAAACGCTTCCTTTGCAAGAGCATGTGAAAATGCTTCAGTGGCATTCATCGGGCCGAGTGCGGCGTGTATTGCCGATTCGGGAAACAAGAGTAGTGCGAGGAAAAAACTGAAACGGATGGGGATTCCGGTGATTCCGGGAAGTGAAGATACCGTCATTTCGATCGAACAGGCAATGCAGGTCGCCGAAGAGGTGGGGTATCCGGTCATCATCAAGGCATCCGGCGGCGGCGGAGGGAGAGGAATGAGAATCGTCGGTAAAGCCGAGGAGTTATCAGAAGCGATGAAGATGGCATCCGGTGAAGCAAGAGCGGCTTTCGGCAACCCGGATATTTATCTCGAAAAATATATCGAAAGGCCCCGTCACATCGAAGTCCAGATTTTGAGCGATGGTTTCGGAAACTACCGGCACCTGTTCGAACGGGAATGCAGCATCCAGAAAAGACACCAGAAGCTGATCGAAGAGGCTCCGTCTTCCTTTGTTGACGAAGTTCTTAGAAAAAAGATCATAGGGACCGCCCTTATGATTGCAGGGTTCATCGGATACACCAATGCCGGAACCATCGAATTCTTGGTGGACCAGGAGAAGACGTTTTATTTCATGGAGGTCAACGCCCGGATTCAGGTGGAACATCCCGTTACCGAGATGGTAACCGGTATTGATCTAGTTCAGGAACAGATCCGGGTCGCTGCCGGAGAGGAACTCGGTTGGAGGCAAGAAGAGATCCGGTTAAACGGATGGGCACTGGAGTGCAGGATCAATGCAGAGGATCCGAACAATCGATTCATGCCGTCGCCGGGAACCGTAAAAAGCCTGATGCTGCCCGGCGGCCCCGGAATCCGGCTGGATACTCATCTCTATGCGGGTTATGACGTTCCCCCTTTTTACGATTCGCTGATATGCAAAGCGATTGCGTGGGGAGAGAACAGGGAAATGGCCATCAAGAGAATGCAAAGGGCCTTGATTGAGTTTCGCATTGATGGTATTCATACGACCGTTCCATTTCATCAAAAACTTCTCGCCGATCCCCATTTTGCAAGAGGAGACATTCATACCCATTTTTTGGATGATTTGACGGCCAAACCGGTTTAACCGGATCAATTAAAAATCGCTGCCCGG
>JAZDGS010000053.1:0-2182 GCA_043806755.1 Pseudomonadota bacterium
TTTATTGAACGTCGAAAATCACCAAAACCTGATCGGATGGAAAAAGGTTGAAATCAAGACCGACGGCGATCATAAAAAGAATCGCTTATGAAAAATAATACCGGACGCGTTTTCATTGGAATATTCATTCTGTTATCCCTTAAATTATCTTTCCCTGCTCCATCGGAAGGGGATGACACTCGATTTTTCCATTCCCTTGATGCGGATCAGCAGTTTAAATATGCCGAACACTGTTTTGCCAATCGCAATTTTCAGGAAGCTCTTTTTGAATTTAAACGGTTTATCTATTTTTTCCCCGATGACAAAAGGGTTGAAATCGCAATGTATCGCACCGGCATGTCATTTTTCCATCTCGGTCAATACGAAAAAGCCATCGACGCCTTAGAGCATTTAATCGACCGCTTTGCTCATGCACCCCTATCGGTAAACGCTTATCAGATGATCTCCGAATCGCATCTGAAACTCAACAACACCGCCCAGGCGATCATTTCCCTGTTTAATCTCATTGCCGTATCCGGTGACCAGGCGGTCAAAGATGACGCTCTATACCGGATCGGGTGGGTCCATATCGAAACAGCGGAGTGGGAAAAGGCCCGTTCGGCCTTTGAAAAAATCAGCACCCAAAACAGATCCCGATATGCCGTTGAAGACATTTCAACGGAACTGGAAAAGGAAAAACGCTTAACAAAAAAGAACCCCGGGCTGGCCGGATTCCTGTCCCTGTTCCCCGGTGCCGGATACCTTTACTGTGAGCGATATCAGGATGCCTTTATGGCATTTATCATAAACGGAGCCATGATCTATGCGGCATCAGAAGCGTTTGATCGGGACAACCCCGCTTTGGGAGTGCTCCTTTCCGCAGCCGGATTCAGCTTTTATGCGGGGAGCATTTACGGCACGGTTGCCAGTGCTCACAAATACAACCGAAACCGGACCGACCGTTTCATCGAAAAATTAAAAGCCGGATTTAAAATAGGCCTTTCCCCATCGTTTGAAAAAAGAGGCCTCGCGTTGACCGTGCACGTTTCCTATTGAATCGGGGGTTGTCGACCGCAAATCCAAACAGACCCTTTATCATATCCCATACAAAGGAGCGCCTGATGCAACCAGTATTAAAAGACTGCCTGGTTCTCGACCTGTCAAGGCTTCTCCCGGGTCCGTTCTGTTCCATGATCCTTGCCGATTATGGAGCAAGAGTGATCGCCATTGAACATCGCGATTTTAAAAAAGATGCGATTTACCAATATCAAGGCATCAACCGAAACAAGGAACACATCACGTTGAATCTGAAGACCAGGAAAGGGAAAGACATTTTTTACAAACTCGTCAAAACCGCAGACGTTGTGATGGAAGGATTTCGACCCGGGGTCGCTTCGAGGCTGGAGGTAAATTATGAGGTCCTGAAACGGATCAATCCGGGTCTTATTTATTGTTCCATAACCGGCTATGGACAGAATGGTCCGCTCAAGGATCAGGCCGGTCATGATATCAACTATCTCGGATACAGCGGCGTCTTATCGCTGATCGGGCCAAAGGAAGGCGAGCCCTGCATTCCGGGGATTCAGATTGCGGACATGATGGGGGGCTTAAACAGCGCCATCGGTATTTTAATGGCGCTGTATCAAAAAGAAAAGACGGGAAATGGACGATATATTGATATCTCCATGACGGACTGCCTGATCTCCCTGATGCCGCAGGCAGCCGGAGAATTATGGACCACCGGATCCGCTCCCGCCAGAGGAGACTCGTTGCTATCCCACCGGTATGCCTGCTACAATATCTACCGGACCAAGGACAACAAATTCATTACTCTCGCCGCACTGGAAACCCGGTTTTGGGAGGCCCTATGCCTTCACCTCGGTCTGCCTGAATATATCCCGTTGCAATATGATGAACACCAAAAAAATGAGATCATCCGCCGATTTCAAGCCATTTTTTCGGAAAAAACCAGGGATGAATGGGTAACGGTTTTTACCGGTAAGGATGTCTGCCTGGGGGCGGTTTGGGATGTGAAGGAGGCATTGGAAAGCCGGCAGACGGAAAGCCGGGGGATGGTGATTCAACGGGAAGGGCCAAACCAGAAACCACTTCAATTCCTTGGTTCACCCATTGCGCTTTCCGATTATCACCCCTCCATCCGGTCTCTACCGCCGGCTTTTGGGGAGCATACTCACTCCGTTCT
>JAZDGS010000054.1:0-2226 GCA_043806755.1 Pseudomonadota bacterium
GATTTTTGCAAACTGTCCGGCCATAAAGCCCTCCTAAAAGGCACGGTTTCTTATAATCCCCTCGGGCAATACCTGCCCATCCGCAACGGCGTGTTCAGCCTGTTCCGGCCCGACCGGGAAACCGGTAAAAGACACATGACCTACTCCTTTGGCTTTACCGGTACCGACGGCAACGATTATTATCTCCATGGCTACAAAATCATCTATGATGATCCCCGCCGATTCGACCCGGCAGAAGATCTCACTCGCCTCTTTACCCGGATTCATAAGGGGTCTTCAGCGGAGAGGGCCCTTTTCGGTTCGGGCATTCTTCACTTCCATCTGGTGAGCTTACCCTCGATGCTCGCCTCCTTTGAAGTTACGCATACCCATTCCCTTATCAAAAAACTGAAAGCGATCTCCCAACTCTATTTTTTTTGCTACGGAGAGATCCGGGACACCTACCTAAAAGGACTAAGCCCCGTTTACCATACGGAGTATGAAAACCTGGTCCTGAGCGGAAAATTAGCACCCAACATTGGAGAGGCCAAGAATTTTTTCTTTTTCTCCGGCATCCACGACAAGGATTTCCCCTGGGGAGATGATGAGGTTTTCTGGGATGTCGCCCTGATCATCCAGCAGGCGGATACAGGTTGGGAGAAATATGTGTTGACCGACCGGATCATTGATGGTCTCCAACTGGACGTGGATGAAGGAACCTACCGGTATGAAGGCCCGATCTATCAGGTACTTGAAGGGTATCAAGTCTGGCGGAGCGAACTGCTGAGATCGACCCTTCCCAAACACCTCCGCCGGATTCAGGCGAAAATCGAGCTTCGTTTCGATTCCGAAAAATTTGAGACTGTGAATCTGCCATTCTCTTTGATTTCGCGCACCGAGGAAAGATTACCGGTGCAGGACCATGAAAAAGTTAAAGAATGGTTGCCACACCTTCAAACCCTGGGACTGCATCTAACTCCGCATAAAGTGCGTGTCAGGGAAGGAACCATTTTGCTCCAGGATGGGTCCTTAAGGAAAGAGTATACGATTCCGGCCGAACAGACCTTGGGAGAGGCCGAGAAATCCACCTTCACGAACATCCGGTGGCCGAAACTTTATCACAATTATTTCTGTGCTTTCAACCATTCTCTCGATGAGGTCTACGTAAAAATTCGTTCGGATGTGCTGCGGGGGAACCGGAAAGACATCGTCTTGGACAAAGTCCAGGAGGGGCTCGGCAAATTGATCCATCGGGTCGTTTCTCTCGACCTGGTCATGGCGTCCGGGAGCTGCCGGATGATACCGGCTGAACAAGCTGAGTCCTGGCAGAGGGTTCAAGATCATCTTCTGGAAATCAATAATGACCATTTCCCCACGGCCGTTTTTCAGCGCCGGATCGTCGCTCTGCGGAATTCCAAGGGCCAAGTGTTTCATAGCCTGGAAGAGGATATGGACACTCTGAACCTGGGATGCCTAAAATCCGACCGGGTTGTGAAAGCCGCAGCCATCAAAGGGGCCGACAAATATCAAATTCTGGATGAGGTCCTGGAAAAAACGGATTTCTTTAAAAAGCTGGAGGAGGCATGGGAGCGGTCCGGAAAGAATAAAGAGGATTTTGCGATCATCGTCAAGCCCAATTTTATGTTCATGTACTCCACAAAGGATCCATCCACCTACACCGATCCCCAACTCATCGAGCATCTGATGAATCGGATTTTTGAACAAGGATATCGCAACTTGGCCTGTGCTGAGGCGCGAAGCACATTGGGGACCTTTTTCACCAATCGGGAGGTGAAAACCGTCGGCCGCCACATCGGTCTTACGGAAAAGAATTACCGGATTGTGGATCTTTCGGAAGATCTGGAAGAATATCCCTTTGCGGGTAAATTAGGGAATCATTTTGTGAACCGGCAATGGAAAAATGCTGATTTTCGCATCGTCTTTGCCAAAAACAAGACGCACTCTTATGCTTTTTATACTCTGACCATTAAGTGTGTTTACGGCGCTTTGCCCATGGAAAATAAATTCCTGGAGTACCATCATAACCGGGATATCTTTTCGACCACCATCGAATTCCTCCGGCACTTCCCCGTACATTTCGCCTTTATCGATGCCTATGTCAGCGCGGACGGGCCGTTCGGGATTTTTGCGGATAAGAACCCGAACCATACGGATACGGTCATCGCCAGCGAAGACATCGTGGCCGCGGATTGGATCGGAGCGGCCAAGATGGGGTTGGACCCGATG
>JAZDGS010000055.1:0-7851 GCA_043806755.1 Pseudomonadota bacterium
CACGAGTTTTCCCCGTTTCAGGATCTGCCCCAATTGATCCTGGGCGTTATTGTGGACGACGATTTCCAAGCCGTCGATTCCGGAGGCCAGATAATCCCCCGAACTGTCATAGACATCAATGCGGACCCCGTCCGAACCTGCGGCAAGTCCGCATCCGCAGAATCGCTGCCCCCTGTAACCATAACAAACAAACCGTTTCCATCCCATCCGGTAGGCACGGCAGATCAGCCGGGCATCGCAGTCCTCACCTTCAGGAGGAAATTGACGGGCATGAACGATCAGGACTTCCTCCCCCGCTTCCGGACCGCGCAGGGTGTTGCGGAGGCTCCAGTCGATGTATCTATAGGCCCCGGGCGCTTTATCCGTTAATTTAGGGGATGCGGCAAATATGGAAGAAAGGCTCTTCCTCACTATTTGCAAAACCGAGCTTCGTTTTTTATCTCCGGTGGAATAACGACGATCATTTAAATGGGTTAAGATATCGACGGCGTTCGTTTTGGCCGAATCGTTTTCCAGTGCGTGGTTTTCAAGCTCCCGGCATGCATGGATCAGGGATGCATAGTCCCATGAAACCAACTGCTCAAGAATGTGCGCCTTGAACCGGCTGGTTGATTTTCCCTTCACCCCTTTTGCCACTGCTGTTGAGATCGTTTTGGCCCCTTTCACCGAGCAGACCTCGACCGACCCTTGGAATCCTTTCTGATGACCGTTTGTTCGTACCGGTTCTCCGAATTTATTGGTGCAGGTCAATCTTTTTCCGTCGCCTCCGGAATCCGTGCCGGCAACGGTGAAGATGAATGCTCCGCCGTCCGTTGCACTCCCGCCCCTGGCGTTCCAGTATTTGTCGGCAATGGAGCCGAATCGTTTGTCCTCCTGAGACAAACTCTGCAGCGTGGCGTCGATGGCCTGTTTTTCAGAACAGACCAGGCCGATCTGCACTTCCCCTTCCTGTAAGGCAAACACCTGGGGCCGCAGCATCGATGTGTCGGTGATTCCGATCAACTGAAACGCATGATGATCCACATCATTTCGGGCGATGATAAAAAACCAGGGGCCGTCCGGAGAAGCATGGATGTGGGCGGACTGGATGTAGCGGTAGATCCGCTGCTTATCCGGCGGGAGCAGGTCGAAATCGTATTCCGTTGTCGGAGCCATGGCTTCGAAGATGTACTCCATCGGATATCCGAACGTTCGGTTTAACAGGTCGAAAAGAAGGACGGAGACTTCAGTATCGGTCAAAAACTGGGGAAAGATGTTGTTTTGTTTTAGATATTCACATACCGCATGATAATTGGCGAAATCACCGTTATGCACCAGAGCTTCGTGCATGCCGATGAACGGATGGGCTCCTCCCGGATGCCAGACCCTTCCTTTCGTCGGATAGCGCTGATGAGCGATCCAGCCGTGTGCCTTGAAATCCTCCAAAAGATAGTACTGGGCCACCTGTTCCGCATATCCGACGATCTTGAAGATCATCATATTCCGCCCGTGAGAGAGGACGAACGCCTTCTGCTCTCCTAGCGAGGCATAGTATTGATGGTTGATCCGATTGGAATTTTGATAGATGAATTCATCTTCAACTTTTTTTGGATTCATGGTTTCAATATTGTTTTCGACGGCAAAACGATCCAAAACCGCTGATTTCACCCGGACGAAATATCGCCACACGTCCGGCGGTTTGACGCTGAGCCCGTCGATTTCTCGAAAATCATCCACCGTGGGGACCCGTTCGGCTTTATGGATTTCCATACAAGGGGCGATGCAGGATTCTTCAAGTCCACCTCGGCAGTCTTGATCCAGGAGGGCGATCTGGAGCAGATAATGGGTATCCAATACGTCCTGATCGATCCCAAGGCTTTCAGGGGAGAGCCCGACTGCTGCAATCCCTCCCCCTTTTCCGTTTCCGCGGTTGTGCATCTGAACCGAGGGTTCATAAATGTGGCGGCCGCGAACCGGCACCGAAGAAATAAAGCCGGTTACACCGCAGCCGCCTTCTTCAGCACCTTTTTTCCCCATGCTGTCCATATGGTTGAGTCTAGCCCTGGAGGAAGACAGGCGTTCAATAAAATTGGTTTGAAACGGATCCGGTGCCGTTATTGTTTTTTCTGATTTCATTTCAAAACCATCCTTTTTGATAAGAGATGAATCGGTTCAAATGACCATTTTTGCAATTGGCGCCGGAGTGTATTTAAGCCTTTCTTCTTCTTCCAGGTAGTCAAGGTGAACCAACAGATCAGATCGGCCTCTGAGTTCCCGGATGCTCCGCATCCCGAACTGCCTTAACAGTTCGCACCATTGCTTCCGCCACGCCACATACATATTGACGATCCGTCTTTCAGCCCAATCCTCTGTAATCAGATGCCCGAGTTCGGAATCGGTTGTGGCGATCCCTCTGGCACAGCCGCGGCCGCTTTCACAGTTTCCACATCTGACACATTCCAGGGCTACCAGCTCCGCGGTTCCGATGACGGCGCCGTCGGCTCCCAGCGCAATCGCCTTTGCGACATCCATCGCATTTCGGATCCCGCCGCTGGCGATCAGGCAGATGTCGTCGCGGACACCTTCATCGGTCATGAACCGGTGCACCTTAGGGACGGCATATTCAATCGGCATGGCGATGTTTTTTTTGGCGATGTCTGGAGCGGCGCCGGTTCCCCCGTAGCTTCCATCCAGATGGATAATATGAGCGCCGGCATGATAGCTTCCCACAGCAACCATGTCGACGTCGGTGGGAGTTGAAACCTTAACGGAAACCAGCGCCTCCGGATTGATTTCCTTGATCCAGTCCACATGTTTTTTATGGTCTTCCACGGAATAGACACTGTGGAACGGAAAGGGCGAAAACAGGGCGTTTCCCACAACCGTTTCCCTCATGGCCGCAACTTCCGGGGTGACTTTATCTCCAAGGAGATGTCCTCCCAGGCCCGGTTTGGCTCCCTGTGCATATTTGAATTCCACCACCGGTGCATGCAGAATCGTCTCTTCCCGTACTCCAAACAGGCCTGTAGCGACCTGAGTGATGACATGCCGCGAATAAGGGGTGAGTTCAAGAGGATAACCCCCTTCGCCGGTGCAGGTAAGCGTGTTCAGCCGTGAAGCGGCACGGGCACGTCCCACCATAACCGAAAGTGCCGTTGACCCATAGGACATCCCGCCGCCGTAACACGGGATGGAGATCCGGATACGGAGTCGCGAGTCCCTCCGTTTGTTCAGATCGATTCCCGTATCGATCTCCTCATCCGGGATATCCAAAAAGTCATTCGAATGCGGAATTTTAAAACGGATCTTGTCAAATCCGCCTCCGGAGTATCCCAGATGATATTCCAGGTCACCGGCGGGCAAGCGGCCTGTTTCGGCCATTTCCCAATGCCCGATGAGCATCTCCGGCGACCATCGGTAGTCTCCCAGGGTGTCGAGGATCGGATTTAGGCGGAGGGTGAGCGCCTTTTCCGGGCAGCGGTCGATGCAATAAAATTCATTTTTTTTACAGACAAATCCGATGCATCTGTGGCTTTTGGGCCTCAACGGCAGGGAAAAGGTGTCGTATCTCGGATGCACTCCATAGGGGCAGAGGGTTGAACAGAGGCCGCACGATGTGCATTTTGAATTTCGGTAAATGAAATATTTGCCGATTGCGTGCCTGAACCGGGAGGGCGTTTCAATGGCTTCGGATAGTGAAAAACGATCTGTGGGTGGTTTCATTTCTTCTAAATTAATCCTGAGGCCTTTCTTTCACCGAAGAGGGGTGAAAAAATATCTTTCTCCATGTCTTCGAACCACATGGATCTGCCGACCTCCCCCCGAAGACGCCGGGCTTCCCGGATCCCCATCGCGCCCATCACTTCAATGAGTTGGCCGTGCCAGGCTCCGACGAGGTTGATGATGCGGCGGCTTCCCCAAACCGGATCGATCTCCTTGTCGAGCTGAACCGGGCATGAAAGGCCCTGACGACATCGGTGACAGAACCGGCATTCGAGAGCGACAAGCAGCACACAATCCACGGCAACCCCGTCGGCACCGCAAATGATTGCCTTGGCCATATGCTCAGCCATGGCGATTCCTCCGGAAAAAATCAGATTGATTTTCTGGCGGCAGGAATCATTCACCATCCCGAGATGGACCTCACGGATCATCTCCTTTAGAAAACGTCCGGATGGAGCATCCGGTTCATAACCATGTTCGTCGGCATAAAAATGCAAAGTGTCCGCGCCGGTATTTGCAAGCGTCAATGCCGTGGTTACGGCATCGGCATTCAAAGGGATCAGAACAGAGATGGCAAGATCGGAGCGGATTTTCCTCAGTTTTGAAAAAGAGTGCTCCACACCCGGCTCATAACGGATTTCCACCATTTTACTTTTTCTAACCAACCCGATATGGCCATCGATATCCGCTCTTGTGATCCGCGGGATGAGGTTTTCGGCATAGGGGTCGAGCGCTTTGGTGTAATCTTCCGGCCGGATGAACATCATGGTTCCAAGAATACCGGCGGCACGGGCCGCTGCTTTGTAAAGCGAAGGAGTATTCACCATGGTCTCCGGCATTTGAAACAGCAAAGGGATCGGGAGTTCCAGGATGGGGGGCGGATCACCGATCAATCTCATATCCGAATTGAAAGCCAAAGGCGTCAGACGCCGGGAAAGCTCGATGGATGTATTGATATATTCTCTCCCATGAATGCCGTCGCGGGTGGGGCGGACGATTTCGGACATATCCGTCCACATGGCGTCGAATCCGGGTCCGACAAATGGCCCCCGATAACCGGCGCCGGATACGGGAACCTTTCCCGTGTGGGCCTGATACCAGAGGCGATGGATGATATCCGCGCGCCAGTAATCATCGCCGAGCGTCCGATACTGGGGATTAATGACCCTGGAAAAGATCCCTTTGGTGCACTCCTGAACGCACCGGAAACAGCTCTGACATGTATAGAGATATTCCGGCTCTTTCATGGATATCTGGTGTTGATAATTCTCCTTAAAAACATCATATACGCACTTTTTTTTAACGCATTCACGGCAGCTCCCGGCGCAGTCTTCTCGAAACTCAATGGTCGAGTATTTCCCGATCGGCTTAAACCGGGGGGGTGTTGTCTCAATGGGGACATGATATTTTGGAGGCATCTGTCACTCCTTTTTTGTCGATGACCTGTCCAAACTCTTGGGCCTGGGAAGAAGGCCGGCCTGTTCGACGATTTCGGCGACCGCTTCTTCCCATTCGATAGCCATGATATGGATTCCCCGGACACCTTCCATGCTCTTAAATTCCTCAATGGTTTCCAGACAGATTCGGACCCCCTCCCGGGAAGCGCGGTTCTTCGGGACGCCCTCCATCCGGCGGATGACCGGTTCAGGGATGTCCATGCCGGCCACTTTTTGCACCATGTATTTGGCCATACCAGCGCTTTTCAGAGGCGTAATCCCCGCCAGGATGAAAACCAGATCGGTCAGGCCTTCACTGCGGGCCATATCCACCCATCGCTTGAATCGGTCCATGTTATAAACGCATTGGGTTTGAATAAAATCGGCTCCAGCCTCGATTTTTTTCGCCAAACGGACGACACGGTATTCGAATGGATCGGCAAATGGATTTGCGGCTGCGCCGATGAACATTCTCGGCGCCTTGGTCAATTCAAACCCGCTCATGTCCTTTCCTTCTTCCCGCATGGTGAGAACGGTTCGGATCAGGTTCATGGAATCGATATCAAAAACACCCATGGCGTCCGGCTGACTCCCGAAACACTGATGGTCCCCGGTGAGGCACAAGATGTTGTTAATTCCCAGAGAAGAGGCGCCTAAAATATCCGATTGCAGGGAGATCCGGTTTCGGTCCCGGGTGACCATCTGCATCACCGGTTCCAAACCCATATTCATCAGGTGCACACATGCGGAAATGCTCGACATCCGAACAATGGCGGTCTGATTGTCCGTAACGTTCACCGCATCCACGTTTCCTTTCAGCAGTCCTCCCTTTCTTCGAATGACCTCAGGATCGGCTCCTCTTGGAGGGCCGCATTCGGCGGTGACGGCAAAATGCCCGCTGGAAAGGACGTGTTGCAGGTGGCTCACAAAAGCCGAATTCATATCATGTGATCCTCTCTCTTGAGTTTTCTCGGGCCTCCGTGTCCGCCGGTTCGCCAGTTTTTCGGAGGGATATAGGTTTTGAGTCTATCCCTTCGGCCTAATACGGAGAGCCGTTCAATGATAAGGTGCCATGCGCAGTCGGTATCGGCATTCACCTCGCATTTGCCTCCCCGGGAGCCGCCACAAGGGCCGTTCAAAAGCCGCTTTGCGCATCGCGTAAACGGGCAAATCCCTCCGAACAAGTCGAGCTGACAATCGCCGCATCCCGAGCACTCTTCGGTAAAGAGCCCCTGTTTTTCCAGGACGCCGATAAAAGTGGTATTGACCCCCGGAAGAACCGGAGCTTTTGGGAATCGACGGGCGACCGCCTGAACGCCGGCGCCGCAAGCCAAAGAGAGAACGGCATCGTTGCGCGCAACTCCTTCGGCAGCTTCCCGAATGAACTCATTTTCGCACTGACGCTCCACGGTCAGTTCTTCAATTTGAATCGCTTTTTGTTCCTTTTTTAAAAAAAGCCTCAGGGCCGATGCCATTACCGCCACTTCATCTTCACCCCCTGCAAAGCAAGTCTTCACACAGGTTCCGCAACCCAAAATGAGGATCTTTTTAAAGGGTGAAACCAGGTTTCGGATTTCAGTGATGGACTTTTGTTCACCAACGATCATTGATTTTAGCTCCCGTTTAGATAATCCAGTTCGATCAGGAGGGATATCGGCGTTCCGGTTTCATCACCTAAAGGATCATTTCTCTATGGGGCTTTCCCCCTGCCGGTTAAGATCCGAAAGGATGTTTTGAAAGGCGTGAATGGCTCCCTTTTTATCGCCGGAAGCGATGTTGTAAATATTCAACCGGTTCTCCCCGAGGCCGATTTCCTTTAAAATGCGTTTGACGAATTGGACCCTTTTTTTTGCCCGGATGTTTCCATTCAAATACCGGCATGATCCCTCCGGGCAAACCATAACCATTACGGAATCGGCTCCGGCTTCAAACGCTTTCAGCAAAACCACATCCTTGACCATGCCCGAGCACGCAATTTGAACGGCGTTCATTTCGAAGCTTTTTTCGATTCCCTCGGCAAACGCTCCTTCATCAGGAAACGTATTCACACAGAAGAAGACCGTTATCTTTGGTTTTAAGGCCACGGTGTCGATTTGCTCCGAAAATCCGGATATATCCCCGTCTTCCATAGAATCCGATCCGCGAACTAGAAAAAAAAAGACGCCTGCCTCCCTTGGGGGATTCAGACGTCTTCGTCCTAATTCAACTTTTCTTTGTTTTTATTACGGCATTGCGCACACCTTCGTGCTACAATGACATTTGCCAATTTATTCGCTATGGGTTTATTTGTCAAGAACATTTTTATATGATTCCGATCGATTTGACCGGTCTGCTTCCCGAAAGCCCCGCCTTTTAAAGCGGGGTCAAGGGAAGCTATCTGAAATAGATATTTTCCTTACCGGGAAGCACCGCTCTTCAGAGCGGGGAGCTTCACAAATTCATAGGGTGGATTGAAAAAAAAGAAGGGAATATAGGATAAAACGGATTACGTCAGATGGAAAAGATAATAAAACTGCCGGAATCTCTGGTATCGGATGGGGGAAAAAAATGGGATGCGTTCGTAAAAACGGCCCGGGGGAAGGGCGTCCGCATTTCAAGAAAGTCAAAATTCATCAGGGACGCCGTATCGGTTTTTGCCTTAAGTGATTTTGTTTTTAAAAGCGTTTCCCGAACTCCGGATATTCTCAATGATTTGATCCAAAAGGGTGATCTG
>JAZDGS010000056.1:0-15293 GCA_043806755.1 Pseudomonadota bacterium
TCAAGAAAACGTACGCAATAATCGAGGATCGCAATATGACCCCAAAACGCTTTTATGACTGGCAGACGGCAGGTGGCACAGACGATGTCATGCGCCTCGTCGATTGTCTCGAGCGAGCAGACATTGCATGGTGCGCAATCAGAGGCGTGGCTGTCAATCATTGGGCGCATGAACCGTTGGTCACCCAAGATGTAGATCTTGTCGTTGCAGCAGAATCAGTGGATATTGCAGTGAAACTTCTGGAGGAAGCTGGATTCAGATCAGAACGCTTTCCATGGTCGATCAATTTTCGCGGTCATTCCAAGGTCAGTATTCAATTGAGCACGGAAGCTTTCTATAAGGAATTCCCGAGTCGGTCGGTTCCAGCAGATATCCACGGAATTCTTATGCGAGTTGCGTCTCTTGAAGACACATTGCACGGAAAAATCAAAGCGTGGAGGGATACGGAACGGAGACAAAGTAAGAAGCTCAAAGACCTCGGCGATATTGCCCGGCTAGTGGAAAGCCACCCTCACCTGTGGGAATTGCTTGATCCAGAATTGAAAGGGATCATTCAGAAGCAGTAATCGCAGATCTAACATGCAATGCCTAACTAGGCACTGCACCTGACGGCTTTTTCGCTGCGCTTCAAAGCAGCAGGGGAGCTTTGTCGTTGGATATGTTAATCACAAACAGAACAATTGGCAAATGGGGCATGGTTATTCCAAAATTGGGACTTGACATAACACCTCCGGCGGACTTATGAAAAAGTTTATATAAACTCGTTCAAACGGTCTCCGGGTTAGGAGAGAATAGGGAAGCCGGTGAAACGCCGGCACGGACCCACCGCTGTAATCCTCCCTTTTTCATAACGAAAAAGGATCCTTTCAGCCGAGTGTGCCACTGTTTTGGTTATGAATGGGAAGGCCGCTGAAAGGAAGGGAGAGTCAGAAGACCTGCCGTATGAACTTACGTTTGTGGAGAAGGTAAATCCCCAAGCAGTCATTGCTTGGGGATTTTTATTTTAGGCCGAAAGGAGAAAACTGAATGGATGCAGCGTTACAACAGATTATCGATGAAATTCACCCTGTCGACGGCACCTGGATCAAGAAAGCAAAAGAACGGACGGCCCGGCTCGTTATGCCGCCGCGGGCACTCGGAAAGCTTCACGACATGGGTGAAAAGCTTTGCGGGATTCAACAAACCCTTAACCCTCGCACGGGAAAAAAAGCCGTTCTCGTGATGGCGGGCGATCACGGTGTTGTCAAAGAAGGGGTCAATCCGTTTCCACAGGAAATCACCGGAGAGATGGTCAGAACCTTTTTAAAACAAGGAGCCGGCATTAATGCCATTGCCGGGTGTGTGGGCGCGGATGTCTGGGTTGCGGATCTCGGAGTTATCCCGGATCTAATGGCCCTTTCGTTATCCCATCCGGAGCGTCTTCTGATCCGCAAGATCAGGAAAGGTACCGACAATCTGGCCAGGGGGCCTGCCATGTCCCACGGGGATGCGATCCGCTCGATTCTAACCGGATTCGAACTCGCAGAAACGCTTTTCAAAAAAGAGACGGACATTCTCGCCACAGGCGATATGGGAATCGGGAATACCACACCGTCGGCTGCCATCGGTATGGTGATCACCGGAAAAACGGCGAAAGAGATGGTCGGCAGAGGAACAGGGGTTGACGATCAAGGTCTTATTCAAAAACGTAAAGTGGTGCAGATGGGCATCGAAATAAACCGCCCGGATCCAAAAGACGGCGTGGATGTGCTTGCCAAGGTCGGCGGGTTCGAAATCGGAGGGATTGCTGGCTGCATCCTGGCAGGTGCCGTTTCCCGGCGCCCTGTTGTGATCGACGGTTTTATCTCAACGGCGGGCGCTCTGATCGCCCATGCCCTATGCCCTTCGGTTACGGATTATCTTTTTGCGGGACATTGCTCCGCCGAGCAAGGGCATCGACTGATGCTGGCGCATCTGGGGCTCGATCCGATACTGAATCTGAACATGCGTCTGGGTGAAGGAACGGGTGCCGCGCTGGCCATGGGGATTTTGGATGGAGCGGTTCGTGTTTTTCGCGACGTTTTGACGTTTGAACAAGCCGATGTGACTGAAAAAAGGCCTTAATCCCGTTCCATTTCCAATATTGGCTCCCCTTAGTGTCGGGGCTGAATCTCGGCCCCTGCGAACACCTTGGAAACGGCAGCCGCCCTGAGGATGGTTTTTCCGGTCAAAGGTCTCATGGCGACTCGTGAACGAAGGGAGTGCATCAGGCTCAAGCCGCCGATATACGTAAAACCACAGAAGAAAAGAAGGATGAAAGGAAGAGTTGCATAACGTTGGGCGTTCCATGCCAGCAAAAAAGTAACGACAAAATAGATCGCCATTGTTATTTCAATAAACGGGACCATTGTCAATGTTGATGAATACCGCCTCCCTTGCCGTTCCTTCCCGGAATCCATGACGCCGATTTTCGGTGTGCGCACAAACTCCGAGGAATGGCCTAACAATGCCTCCAATACAGCCCGGGTCTGGCTGACGCTCAGCCCGATCCCCACGGCAAATAATATGGGAAGCCGTTTAAAAGCCCACCAAACGCTGCGGCTCCCCTCTTCCTTTTGGGTCGTCAGATAAAATGTTGCAACCGAAACCGTGGTCCCGAAAAAAATCGGAAGATCGATCAGGAAAACCTCCCGCCAGCCGTGATTGGCGCTCAGCATCAGGCAGGGTAAAATCAGAATCGACATCAGCAGCAGTAGCGGATAGGCGGCATTGTTTGTAAGGTGAAAAAAAGTCTCGACTTTCTGGGCAAACGATACGTTGGAGCGCATCACCGCCGGCAACAATTTTCGGGCCACCTGGATTGATCCCTTGGCCCACCGGAATTGCTGGGACTTAAACGCATTCATCTCTGAAGGGAGCTCGCCAGGAATCTCGATATCTTTAAGGTAGATAAAACGCCACCCTTTGAGCTGAGCCCGATAGCTTAAATCCATATCCTCGGTCAGGGTGTCGTGCTGCCATCCACCGGCATCCTCGATAGCAGATCGGCGCCATATGCCTGCAGTGCCGTTGAAGTTAAAAAAACGGCCGGAGCGGTTTCGGGCGGTATGCTCTACGATAAAATGACCGTCCAGCATCAGCGCCTGCACCCGGGTGAGGGCCGACTGATCGAAATTCAGGTGAGTCCATCGGGCCTGCACCATACCGACTTTGTGATCGGTAAAGAAATGGATCATGTCTTTCAGGGCCGAAGGTTTGGGAACAAAGTCGGCATCGAAAATCATTACAAAGTCACCCTTTGCCGTCTTCAAGCCGTTTTCAAGCGCCCCTGCCTTAAAACCTTTTCGATCCTTCCGATGAATATGATGGATGTCGATCCCTTCTCCCCGGAGCATTTCGATCTTTTTCCGGAGGATGTCCCGGGTTTCATCGGTAGAGTCATCCAGCACCTGAATATCAAGGAGTTCTTTGGGATAATCGATCCGGGCAGCGGCTTCAACAATCCGTTCTGCAACATTCATTTCATTATAAACCGGTAGCTGGATGGTTACCCGCGGCATTTTGTTAAACTGTACTTTTAATAAAGGGGCATCATTTTTATGCCGCATGTACAGCCACACGAGCATGCCCCGATGATAACCATAAATGGTAAGCAGCAGCATAATGAGTCCATAACACCCCATAAGCATGATTTCCGATACCATTGATCCTCTCTTCTTAAAAGTAAAGGCCTGACCATCACCCGCGTTTTCACCTGAGGTGAAATAGGAGATAAAAGGATCCTTCCGGGTACTCAGCAAGCCTCTTATGTCGAGTGTGTCAAAAAAAAACCTTGCCACGGCAAGGAATCATTTCAAATGAATTTTTATGGTTTTATCCGTTTTTTTTAATTAAGATGAGAATGGTACAACATTTAAGGAAAAAATCAAGAGGATATTTTAGTTTGGTAAAAAAGAAGCGCTCCAACCTGATTTTATTAATTTTTATTCTTATATTTCAATAAGTTATGTATAATCCGATATAAGCGTTCAGGATAAGATAATCATTTCGTATCCTCTTTTAGGGAATATCATATGAGCCTCGATCATTTTTTGCCGGTCTCCCGGGCGGACCTGAAAAAGCGGGGATGGGACGAACTCGATGTCATTATCGTCACCGGAGATGCCTATGTGGATCACCCCAGCTTTGGCGCCGCCATGATCGGAAGGGTTCTCGAAGCCGAAGGGTTAAGGGTCGGCATAATTGCCCAACCGGACTGGCGAACCCGAAGTGACTTCACGAGGCTGGGAAAGCCTCGCCTTTTTTTCGGCGTCACGAGTGGCAATATCGATTCCATGCTCAACCACTATACTGCTAATCGACGGCTTCGCCATGATGATGCTTATTCGCCCGGAGACAGGCACGGTCTTCGCCCGAACCGGGCCGTCATTGTCTATGCAAATCGGATCAAGCAAATTTACGGCCCGATCCCGATTGTCCTTGGAGGGATAGAGGCCGGGCTCAGAAGACTGGCGCATTATGACTTCTGGGACGATGAGGTGAGACGTTCGGTTCTTGTCGACAGCCGTGCAGATATGATCGTATATGGGATGGGTGAAAAGCCGGTGATCGAACTTGCGAAGCGGATGCAAGCCAAAGAGCCGATCAACGGAATAGAGAACATCCGCGGCACCGTTGTGGTGAGTTCATGCATCGACAATATTCCGGATTGCATCCGGTTGCCGTCTTATGAAGAGGTTAAAACAAGCAATGCGGCATTTAATGATGCCGTGAAAATCATCCTTGCCGAGCTTGATCCTGCCCACGGCAAACCTATCGCCCAAATGCATGGAAACCGGTATGTTATTCAACTCCCGCCGGCAAAACCGCTTTCAACAGCGGAAATGGACCGATGCTACGAACTTCCTTTCAACCGGCGATGGCATCCGGTGTATGATGGCTTGGGCGGAGTCCCGGCTCTTGAAACCGTCAAATTTTCCATCACCAGCCACCGGGGATGTTATGGAGATTGCTCATTTTGTTCCCTTGCCCTCCATATGGGTAAACAGATTCAAAGTAGGAGCATCGAATCCATCGTTCGGGAGGTCAAGACGTTATGCAAGGACAACAATTTTAAGGGGATCATCAGCGACATTGGAGGACCCACCTCGAACATGTACATGAGCCGATGCTCCCGGTGGAATGAAAAAGGAATCTGTAAGGAACGAAATTGTATCATGCCGAAAAAATGCCCCCGGTTGAAACTGGGTCATGGGGAAATCCTGAAACTATGGGACGAGATCCTGAAAATCCCAAAAGTGAGAAAAGTATTCGTTTCAACCGGAGTCCGGTATGACCTGTTGGGCGACGCAGATGCCGAAACCTATCTTGAGGAACTATGCCGGAACCATGTCAGCGGTCAGCTTAAAATCGCGCCTGAACATGTTGATGAAGATGTGCTTGCCGTCATGAATAAACCCCCTTTTGAGATTTATGACGCTTTTTGCCGGAAATATGAAACAATGAATAAAAAGCTCAACAAGAAGCAGTATCTGGTCCCTTACTTTATCTCAAGCCATCCGGGATCCACATTAAAAAGCATGCTTAACCTGGCGTTCCATATCAAGAAACTCGGATATTTTCCGGAACAGATTCAGGATTTTATTCCCATGCCCATGACACTGGCAACGGCCATGTACCATACCGGCAGGGATCCCATAACGGGAAAACGCGTTTACTGTGCCAAATCACCCAAAGAAAAGAAGATGCAGAGGGCGTTGATCCATTTTAAAAACAGACGAAATCGAAAACTGGTGGCAGAGGCGCTAAAGATACTCAAAAGAGAAGATTTAATAAAAGTGCTGCGTTAAGCAATTTTAAAAAGATGACAGATATCCGCATCCTATACGAAGATGATCAAATTATCATAGTGGATAAACCAGCCGGGATCCCCACTCATCAGCTCAAGCCGGATGAAACCGGCACCGTAGTCAATTTTTTGATCGATCATGTTCCTCACATTAAAGGGGTCGGAACCAGCATTTTCATGAGCGGGATTGCCCATCGCCTCGATACGGATACGAGCGGAATCGTTTTGGCGGCAAAAGACAATGCAAGTTTTCAGGAAATTCGTGTTCAATTCAAGGAACAGGTGATTTATAAAGGATATCGAACACTTGTTCACGGTATCTTCGAAGGCCCTAACACCATTTCCAACTTTATCGGACCCCACCCCAGAAAGAAGAAAAAAGTCGTGGTTTATCAAAATCCGAAGAAGAAGGCCCGGTCGGCTGAAACAGACGTTTTGGAACGGAATTGCTATGGAGACTATACATGGCTGACGCTTCGCATCAAAACCGGTGTACGGCATCAAATCAGGGCCCATTTATCAAGCCTGGGATTCCCCATCGTCGGAGACCGGCTATACCAGAATGTCGAGATGAGAAAAAGAAATCAATTGGGCCTCAATCGTCAATTTCTTCATGCGTATCGAATCGGATTTTATCATCCGAAAAGCAAGGATTGGGTTGTCTTTGAGAGTGAACTTCCTGCAGAGCTTGAAGGTGCTCTGGCAAGCCTGCGACATGAAAAGTCCTGATTGATCATGCCATCGGTCGGTGTTATACATGAAACTTGCAATATTCAGCGGATATATATGCAGTCGCCGGGCCAATATGATCCTGGGATATCGGAATAATGAAAACGGGTTTGACAAGACGGAAAATGGCGCTTTTTTTCATCGCCCTCTTCTTTTTTTATCATGCCGCTGAGATAGAGGCAAAAGAGGTTCTCGACCAGTTGGGACGCAGGATAATCGTACCGGATCGTCCCCGGCGCGTCATTGCGATGGCTCCAAGCGTCACGGAAATCATCTTTGCCGTTGGAGCCGAAGATCGTTTGAAAGGGGTGACCCAATACAGCAATTACCCTTCCCCGGCTGCTAAGCTCCCACGGGTTGGATCATATATTCAGCTGGATATCGAGAAAATCGTCGCTTTAAACCCCGACCTGTGCATCGCCGTCAAAGACGGAAATCCCAGAGAGGTCATTGAGCGACTGGAGCGTCTCAACATTCCGTCCTATGCCGTAGATCCCCGGAACCTCGAGTCTCTGATGACCACCATTCTCGAAATCGCCGACCTGATGAATGTTTCGGGAAAAGGGAAGCTCCTGGTCCAAGGATTACGCAACCGGATAGAGAAGGTTAGAAGCGGATTATCCGGGACGACGGACCGGCCATCGGTTTTTTTTCAGATCGGAATTTCACCGATCGTTTCCGCCGGAACAGACACTTTCATCCATGAACTCATTTTGCTTGCCGGCGGAAAAAATCTGGCACAGGGGCCGGCCCCCTACCCCCGGTTCAGCACGGAACAGGTTCTATCCCTTTCACCTGAAGTCTTCATTATCACGAGTATGACCAGAGGCGAAAGCTTCGAACGGATCAAAGCCGAATGGAGCCGGTGGTCCCGGATGCCCGCGGTGAAAAATAACCGGATTCATCTCGTTGACTCGGACATCGTGGACCGTGCTTCACCGCGCCTAGTGGACGGACTTGAGCTGTTGGCAGGGCTGATCCATCCGGAGCGTTTCAGGTAGCTCAGTGAAAACGCCACCCCTTTTTCTTTCAAGCCGCATTCTGCTTATTTCTTTCATTCTGCTGCTTCTCCTTCTACTTGCGGGGCTGCTTGGGCTTTCCATGGGATCGAGCCGAAGCAGCTTCATGATGGTGATTCAGTCTCTTCAAGGAAGCGGTTTGACCGATACCATGACGAGTGCCATCATCTGGGAGATCCGGCTCCCCCGTATCTTAATGGCGTCGCTCGTCGGCGCGACTCTTGCGCTAGGCGGCCTGGTTTTTCAGGCGATTTTGAGAAACTCCCTTGCCGAGCCCTACATTCTTGGCATTTCCGGCGGATCCGCCATTGGAGCAATTATCGGGATTATTCTGGGTTTTTCCCGTTTCCCCGGAGTAAGTCTGACCGCTTTTTCAGGAAGCCTGGCCACTCTTGTGCTCATCTTGGTCATGTCGTCCGGCCAATCCATGTTCAGAAAAGACTCCCTCCTTCTTTCCGGGGTCATGATTAACGCCTTCTGTTCGGCCGTCATCATGTTTCTGATCTCAATGACCCAGGATGCCAAGCTTCACAATATCCTGTTCTGGCTCATGGGAGATCTTTCAACGGTCAACCTTCAGCAGGCCGGAATCCTTGCCCTGATGCTATTTCCCTGCTTTATCCTTTTATTCTGGCTTTCCCATACCATGAATTTGCTCCTCATGGGACAAGAGCTGGCTCAGACCATGGGTGTCAACATCAAAGCGGTGACCATTACCCTTTTGGTGACAACATCTTTTATGGTGAGTGTGACCGTCAGCCATTGCGGCCTTTTGGGCTTTGTCGGACTGGTCATGCCGCACCTTTTAAGACTCCTTCTGGGTGCCGACCATCGCCTGCTGGTGCCGGCATGCATTTTGGGAGGAGGAACCTATATGATTCTCTGCGATCTACTGGCAAGGACACTCCCCCAACAAGGAGAGATCCCGGCAGGGGTGATTACGGCTCTGATCGGCGCGCCGATTTTCATATTTCTTTTAAAAAGAACACAAAAATGAATTCAGCCGTCATTATCAACAACCTCAATCACTCATACGGCCATCGCCCGGTTTTAAACGACATCTCCGTTTCCGTTTTTCAGGAAGATTTTTTCATCATCATCGGCCCCAACGGATCCGGCAAAACGACCCTGATGAAGATCTTAGCCGGAATCGAGCCTTTCCAAAAAGGAAGGGTCGATATTCTGGAAAAACCGGTCCGGCACTATACAAAAAAGTCACTGGCCAAAATCATTGCTTTTGTCCCCCAGACATTTCCCATTGATTTCCCTTACACTGTGAAAGAGATGGTGCTCATGGGCCGTTACCCGCATCAGGGGATGCTCGGAATGGAAAATGAAAAAGACAGGTCCATCGCGAGAGAAGCCATGACCATCACCGGTGTCGAGGATCTTGCCGATCGAAAGATGGATCAGATCAGCGGAGGTGAACGTCAGCGGGTCGTCATCGCCCGGGCCATATGCCAGGAGCCTCGAATCATTCTTATGGACGAACCCACGGCATCGCTCGACCTATCTCATCAAATCCGGATTATGGATCTGATGGAACAACTGAAAACAGAAAAGGGGATAACCATAGTCATGGTGTCCCACGACGTTAATCTAGCCGCCATGTATGCGGACCGGCTCCTGATATTAAAAAACGGGCATATTGTCGGAGCCGGACGGCCGGCGGAAGTGTTGAATTATGATGTCCTTGAAAAAACCTACGGTTGCACCATTATCGTGGACGAGAGTCCTCTCGGAAAAATACCACGAGTCTCCCCGGTTCCTTTGAAATTCATCAAGGCCGCCAGGGAACGAAGCGGCCATTCCGCTGAAAAACGGCCCGACCCTGAAGACGGCATTCCGACAAGATGATTTACGAACCGTTTATCCATCACGCGTCCTTTATTCATGACACCGATCCACGGTACCGCATCGTTTTCGCGTTTTTATATACGGCAACGGTTGCGCTTTTAAAAGAATTCCCGACTCTCATCGCGTCTTTTCTCTTTTCGATGACATTCATTTTCCTTGCACGCCTGAAGGGGCGTGAAGTCCTTCGGCAATTGCTTCCGGCTCTTGGTTTTATTCTTCTGATCTGGATGATACTCCCCTTTACTTATCCGGGAAACCCGTTGATCCGTCTCGGACCCCTTGGAATAATCGAGGGAGGCATCTTTATTGCCGCTCAGGTAACTCTCAAATCGATTTCCATTCTGCTTACCCTCATGGCGTTGACCGCAACCATGAGCATCGCTGTTTTAGGGCATGCCATGAACCGCATCGGCCTTCCTGAGAAACTGGTTTACTTGTTGCTGTTTGCCTATCGGTATATCTTTGTCATCGAGAAAGAATACCAGCGTCTGGTTCGGGCAGCCAAAATCCGGGGCTTTCGCCCGAAAACCAATTTACATACCTATAAAACCGTTGCCTACCTTGTAGGGATGATTTTTCTACAGGCCTTTGCGAGAGCCGAAAGGGTTCATCAAGCCATGATATGCCGAGGATTCAACGGAACATTTTATTCCCTATGGGAATTCTCTAAAAGCAGGAACAACACCCTATTTATCCTTTTGATGACGATTTTTTTAACGGCGCTCGTTTTGGTGGAATTGTTGATCAGGTGATGAATCGGATCAGAAATTAGAAAAAATGAGCAGGATTCCGGAAAGGACATGATGGAGCATTTTGACCAGGCAACACCTCTGATTAACTTGATGGGAATCTCCTTCAACTACCCGGGAGATGCGAAAATCCTGAAAAACCTCGATCTGCGATTCCATAGAGGTGATCGGATCGGCCTTATTGCACCCAATGGGAGCGGGAAAACCACCCTTTTTCACATGATCATGGGCCTTTTGAAGCCTTCTGAAGGGAAAATGGAAATATTCGGAAAACCGGTTTCAGAAGAAAAGGACTTCCTGGAAGTCCGTCGGAGGATCGGACTCCTTTTCCAGGACCCGGACGACCAACTGTTTTGCCCTACCGTCATAGAAGATGTTGCATTTGGCCCTTTAAATTTAGGAAAATCCAAAAAAGAGGCTATCGAAGTCTCCCAAAAAACACTTCACTATTTAGGCCTCGAGGGCTTTGAACATCGGATTACTTCAAAATTATCCGGCGGAGAGAAGCGACTGGTCTCTCTTGCCACGGTTTTAGCCATGGAACCTGAAGTTTTGCTTCTCGATGAACCGGCCGCAGGGCTTGACGAAAAAACAAAAGCCACACTCGCGAAAGTCCTTTCGGATCTAAAACTTTCACATATCCTGATATCGCACGAGTCGGACTTCCTGGCCGCAACAACCGATCATATTTATACGATGAAAAACGGTAAGCTCGATTCAGATTGGGATCGGCACATCCATTATTACGTTCACACTCACGACAAAGGAGCCCATCCTCACTCCCACGAATGATCGGATTCGTTCACAGAGCGGATAAAAAAGAAGTTGACATTTTTTTCGCATCCGGTTATCAGCATTTTTAATTCGGGTGCTCATGTTGAGCCAAACAGGGAATCCCTTGAAAATAGGGAACGGGCCCGCCGCTGTAATCCCGCCCTTTTCGTGATGAAAAGGAGCCCTTTTAGCCCCGCGCGCCACTGTTTCGATCAGGAATGGGAAGGCCGCTAAAAGGGCGGGAAAGTCAGAAGACCTGCCTGAAGGAAGGATGCCACTTCGCGGATAGGAGGAGTGCATCAGAGGATCTAAGGATAAAAAAGGGAAATCCCCGGATCGAATAAAGTCGGTCCGGGGATTTTTTTTGCTCCGGATCAGGACAAATATAATCAACCTGAGAAAGGAGGAAAAAATGTCATCGAAATGGTTTTTTGGAGTGTTGATCCTTGTGGGTCTTTATGCCGCCTCCGCTTCGGGGAGAGAACAGGGTACAACCACGCCGGATCCGCCAACCCTGGATGAAGTGGTGGTAAGCGCTACAAAGACGGAGGAAAAACGGAAGGATATTCCCAAAAGCATCCTTTTGATGGAAGCGTCCGATATCGAGGAGATGCCGGTGAAAAGCATTGGTGAACTTCTTGCCAATGAACCGGGAATCGACTGGCGGACATACGGGGATTATGGAGGGGCTGCAGAAACCATCCAAATCCGGGGGATGAGCGCAAATGGCACCCAGGTCCTCGTTAACGGGGTGAATGTCGCTTCTCCCTCCCTGGGAACCGCCGACGTGAGCAAGATCCCATTGAACAGCATCGAGCGGATCGAAGTGGTGAAAGGGCCAGGGTCTCTTCTTTACGGATCAGGAGCGATGGGCGGAACCATCAACATCATCACCAAGAGCCCGAAGCGGAACACGGTAGACCTTAAAGCCGGCGCCGGTTATGGATCCCAGAATACGTATCAGCTTGCTGCAGAAAATGGAATGTTCTTCTATGATGACTTCGGATATTACTTGACAGCCGGCAGGCGGGAAACAGACGGATTCAGAGACAACAGCGATATGACCCAAAACGATCTTTCCCTGAAACTGGTTTTGGATAAAGGGGGCCTTCTCCATGCCAGCCTTTACGGCGACTGGATTGACCGCGAACACGGCCGGCCGGGCGTCGAACCGCCGGATGGAACACGAACCTATTCGATCGGCGGCGTTCCGTTTTATAACGAGGAAACATCGAACCTTCTGGCCAGAGAAAGCGATGATGACCGGCACCTTGTCCTTTCCCTTAATAGCCGCCCTTACACATGGCTGACGCTGAGCGCCAGAGGGGATTATACCAAAATGGAAAATTACGACCTGGACCGGTACGTGGACTTCTCGGGAGACCTTCTAGGTACAAAGCTATGGGTAACCAATACAACCTACGGACTCGAAGCAAACGCCAATGTGTCATTCAATAAGGACGGCGGGATCCTGGTCGGTTTCGACCATAAGAAATATGACTGGAAAAACGAAAGCATCGGCCTGGATGGAAGCGGTGAGGATCTCCCGGGTCCGACCAGTATTTCCGAAGCCGACCTCAACACGACCGGAATCTATGCGGAAGCTCAATACCGCTTGTGCCGTTACTTGAAAATACTCGGAGGAATCCGACAGGAAAGGCATTCCACCTTTGGAACGGAAACCCTGCCTCTGGTGGGTGCAGTCCTCAATCCTGCCGAACATACCGCTTTAAAAGTAAGTCATGGGAAACATTTCCTGGCACCCACACCGAACGACCTGTTTTGGCCATATCAGGATTTCGGCTTTTATTCGCTTAAAGGGAACCCCGACCTGAAACCCGAAACCGGTTACCATTCCGACATCACCCTCGAGCAGGGCCTTTTTAAGGATCGGATATTCGCTACCCTATCCTACTACAAATGGGACGTGACCGATAAAATCCAGTGGCAATCCGACAGTAACTGGAATTATCAACCTGTCAATCTTGACAGCTTCAAAGGATCGGGATGGGAAGCCGGGTTGAGGCTCGGACCTTATCGGGATATGAACCTATCGTTGTCTTATACCTATACGGATGCACAGGAGGAAAATGAATTCGTCATACGGCAGGCGGCATATACGCCCATGCATCAGTTTAAGGGGACGGTGACCCATTGCTCAAGCTTCGACCTGACCACCACCTTCACTGCACGATATGTGGGAAAAAGGTACTACTACGGATCCGATAAGGCCATTGAAACGCCTGCCGGAAGCCTTGATTCCTATTGGACGGCGGATTTGAAATTCTCCCAGCGTCTTTTCAACAACTGGCGCATCGAGCTGTCCGGTTATAATCTATTCGATAAGGGATATGATACCTATTTAAGTCCATTTACCGATTATACTACCGGTGAAACGACGCTTGAAGGATTTCCAGGAGCCGGACGTTCACTTTTTCTGAATATCGCCTATGAGTTCTAGCCCGGAATGATTTTTCAAAAACAGGCCTCCGGATATTTTACTAACCGTTTCAGGAAAAGGGGATTTACCTATGGTGACGCTTTTTAAAAGCGGCGGGCCGGTCATGTACCCGCTTCTGATTTGTTCCATCATTGCGCTGGCCGTCGTAATCGAACGCCTGGTTTACTGGACCCGGCTGGACATGCATCGAAATCAGCAAATATTAGATGACGTTCTCGAATTATGCCGTATCGGCGACTGGACTGCAGTAAAGGAAAAGGTGACCGAATCCCGGGACTACATCATAAAAATTCTGGTGAGCGGGATCCTCCACCGGGAATTTTCGATGGTTAAGGCTATGGAGTCGACCGCCGCTGAACAGGTCAAAGAGATGCGCCGGTATATGGGAGTTCTCGATACCATGATTACGGTTTCGCCGTTGCTCGGTATACTTGGGACGGTAACCGGAATCATCACTGCCTTTAATATGCTCGGCACTTCGGGTATTGAGCATCCCCAGGCCGTTACAGCCGGCATCGCCGAGGCGCTTATCACAACGGCGGCAGGTCTCGTGATCGCCATTTTCTCGGTGTTTCCGTTCAACTATTTAAACTCCCGGGTTGAAAATGCGGTGCTGGCCATTGAAAAATATGCGACCAGTCTGGAAATCGTCTATGAAAAACTCGTTCAGCAAACCGATGCGGGAAAGGAGCGTCATCAATGAAACTCCGGATGACTACCTGGAAAAAGCCTCGCATCGAGATGATTCCCCTGATTGATATCGTCTTTTTGGTTCTTGTCACCTTTATTTATTCCACGCTCTCCATGGCCGTCCATCGGGGTGTTTCGGTAGTCCTTCCGACGTCGTCAACCGCCCGGATGGATAAGCACCTTGTTTTGTCGGTTACGGTAAAATCAGATGGAACCCTTTTTATAGATAAGGAAAAAACATCGTGGGAAGATTTGACAACCACCCTGGCTCAGCAGCCGGCGGGTCGGAAGGATGCCGGGGTTTTGCTTTTTGCAGATCGGACCATTCCCTATCAGAAAATCTTTAATGCGTTGGACCTGATCCGGATGTCCGGCATTCAGCGCATTTCCCTGCAAGCCGAGGCGGAACAAAAACCATGAAGCGGATCCTTTATGCGCTCGGTCTTTCAGCCGGGATTCACGGGCTCCTTTTTTACCTGGTTCCACCCTTGGTACCGGACAAATCGATGGTAAGGGAGATCCCTAAGCATTTGACGGTCACGCTTTCGCATCTCCCTTTACCAATGGCCAAACCCGACATCCGATCCACCCCTTCTGCAAAACCTCTCGAGGTTAAAAAATCCGAACCAAAACCGTCGTTCCAAAATCCTGAAAGGGAAAAACGGATCGAACCCGCTGTTGAAGCACGGGAGCCGATTACTGATTTACCGGCACAAAACGCCGATATGCCGATCTCGATTCAGGAAGCCGCTCCATCCAAGCCCATGGCGGCCCAGACCGAAAAGACATCCGCCCCCGCCGCCTTGCCCGCAACCCCTGCCAGGGAAGCCACCCCCATGTATCGCCTCAATCCGCCGCCGGAATACCCGGGTATCGCGAAAAAGAGAGGACTCGAAGGAACCGTTGTGCTTGACGTTTTCGTGGAAATAACCGGGGAAGTGAGTGAGTTAAGAGTGTATCAGCCGAGCGGCCATCCGGTTCTGGACAGAGCGGCTTTGGCCTCGGTTCGGACGTGGCTCTTTGAACCAGGCATGAAAGGAGACAAGCCGGTTGCCATGTGGGTCAGGGTTCCGATCCGGTTTCGTCTGGAGTGACTTAAAACGAATCGCTTAATTTAATCGTTAATATTTTAACTTATCAGATTTCTCTTCATAAGGCTCTATATTCACGGCACAAACCTTCAACTC
>JAZDGS010000057.1:0-3545 GCA_043806755.1 Pseudomonadota bacterium
CCTTCTCTGGCTGAAGACTTGTGCAGCATGAAGTCAGGCGAACTGCGGCCGGCCATCAGTATCATGATCACAATCAGTTCATCAGGCAGGATATTAACATACGACCTTTTCCCAAGCATGATCCGGGTAAAGGAACAGCTCACCTACCAGAGTGCCAATGTTATCGCCTCGGAAAACAGGAGGATTCAGCTGCTGCATGAGATCGCCAGGCAATTTCGCAAAATGAGATTGGAACAGGGTGCGGTGCACATCACCCTCCCTGAAATCAATGTTCGAATCGAAGACGATGGAGCGCTTTCCATCAATCGGACCAATCGTGAAAGTCCAAGCCGGATGTTGATATCGGAGATTATGATTATGGCCAATTGGTTGATGGCCTCTTTTTTGGCCAAACAGAATCTCCCTGCCGTTTTCCGGACCCAGCCCGAACCCAAGGACCGTCTCTTTCGAGCGGACGGCGGGAATATGTTTCAAAACTGGATGCAGCGAAGGCTTCTGAACCGGTTTGTTCTTCTGTCTCAATCGGAGCGTCACTGCGGGCTCGGACTCGATGCATATGTAACGGCCACTTCTCCCATCCGAAAATATTATGACCTGGTTACCCAACGTCAGATCCGGGCGGCCTTTGGCTTTGAAATACCGTATACCGTTGAAGAGATCGAACGGATCATCACCGATCTGGAAGAAACCATGGCGAACGTCATTGCCGTTCAAAACCGGCGAAGCCGCTACTGGTTGTTAAAATATATCGAAAAACGGATCGGGCAAAAAGAAGAAGCCGTCATTTTGGGGAAAACCCGGAACGGCTACCAGGTGCTTATTCCGGAATATATGGTCGAATGCAGGCTGACGGTCCCTCCCAGCGTGGATCTGAAACCGGAAGATGTGGTTCGGATCACCCTTCAGCATGTGGATCCCAGGAACGATATCCTAAACGTTTTGATCGTATAAGAAACTCGGTTTAAGAGCCATCTCCGGTATGTTTTAAAACGGCATCATATACGATCCGGAGGGGAAGGTTTTTTTCTAAAGCGATTTTCCGGCACACTTCATATTCCGGGACGATACGAGCCTCTCCTTTCAGGTCCCTAACCCTTTTTGCCGGTATTTCCCCATAGACGGTTTGTATCAAGATTTGCTCCCTCGACAGGACCCGTCGCTGGGCATTCATATGGCGAACGCCGAGCGTCGTGGTTTCAGACAGGATCCTATGGATAACGGTTTCCTGATGTTCCTCCCTGCAGATGACTTGGACCAGCGTCGCCGGCCTGTTCTTTTTCATGAAAATAGGGATCCAATAAACGTCCAGGGCGCCGTCTTCAAAAAGCCGCTCCATTAAAAATCCGTAAATTTCCGGATTCATGTCGTCGATGCAGCATTCCACGATCGTGACTTGGTCCTCTCCGCCGGTGTTAAACGGGGATTCCATACGCTTTCCCATGACGATGCGGAGAACGTTCGGGAGAGATTCGAGTTCGTGTTCGCCCGCACCATAACCGATTTTCTCCACGATCATATCCGGCATTCCGCCGAATCGTTTTGCAAAGGATGCGATGATGGCTGCTCCGGTCGGGGTCGCTATCTCACATGGGGCAGCCGTTCCGCAGACGGGGATCCCTTTGAGGATTTCGAGAGTGGCTGGTGCGGGGACCGGGAGGGTTCCATGAGTGCACGAAACCAGCCCGCTTCCCAATGGGATTTTCGAGGAGATGACCTCATGGACGGATAGATATTCAATACAGAGGGACGCACCGACAATATCCACCATCGCATCGATCCCTCCAACCTCATGAAAATGGACTTTTTCTTTGGGGCATCCATGAATTTTGGATTCGGCGGTGGCAATGCGGTCAAAAATATCCGCACTCCGGTGTTTTACCGCCTGGGGAAGCGCACTTTTTTGGATCCGGGATGCGATCTCCGCATAGGTTTTAGGGGATTGAGGGGCGGTCACGTCGACTTGAATCCGACATGCTCCGATTCCGTGGCGATGCACGACCGACCGGGAAATGGAAAAGCCGGAAAGCGGGAGCCGTTTCAATTCGCTTACAAGCCACTCCAGGGGAACTCCCAGATCGACGAAGGCGCCCAATACCATATCGCCGCTGATCCCTGATATGCAGTCAAAGTATGCCAGCATCGTAAATCTGAAATGTTACTCTTTTGCGTGCAGTGCGATGATTTTCATCAACAATTCGCCTGTGTGGATCATGTCGTCCAGGCGGATCCATTCTGAAACCGTATGCATGTCTCGCATGCCGGTTCCGAGTACTCCAACGATAATCCCTTTTTCAAAGAAGATGTTGGCATCCGAACCGCCTCCGGAAGGCTTGCAGGTGATCGTTCTTCCCAGTTGGGAAGCTGCGGTGCGGGCAAGTTTGACGATAAAATGATCTTCCGGAATGCTGGTCTTTGAGAACGATTTTTCCACGTGCGTTTCAAGGCGGGGGAGACCGTCACCGGCACCCGGACCCTGGTAATTGTTTACGGCTTTTTCAAACGCATGAACGATCGTTTCAGTTGCCTGTTTCAATTTTTCGACATCATGACTGCGGGTTTCTCCGGTCACCGTGACCAGGTTCGGTATGATGTTGGTGGCAAATCCGCCCTCGATGACCCCGATGTTGCAGGTGGTTTCCCGGTCGATGCGGCCCAGATCAAGCGAGGCGATGGCGCGACAGGCCAATTGAATGGCGTTGATCCCTTTTTCAGGAGCGGCACCGGCATGCGCCTCTTTTCCGAAAACTTTGAACATCAATCGATCGGCAGCGGGTGCCCGGGTGACGATCCCTTCGGTGTCGGTGGCATCCAGCGCATATCCGTATTTTGACGAAATCAGCGAAAAGTCGAGGTTTTTGGCTCCAGCCAGGGCGTCTTCTTCACAAACGGTAAAAACCAGTTCGAGAGGGCCGTAAGGCGTATCGTTTTCATGAAGGGCCTGTATTGTTTCCAAAATGACGGCGATAGCGCTTTTGTCATCTGCTCCGAGGATGGTTTTCCCGTTGCTTCTGAAAACACCGTCTTTGAAGACCGGTTTAATCCCTTCGCCCGGTTGAACCGTGTCCATATGAGCGGAAAGCAATAGGGGGGGTGCAAGACGATTCCCGGGAAGCCGGGCGATCAGGTTTCCGGTATCACTACCGGTTTTCCTTGAGGAATCATCGAAGAACACCTTGGCTCCGATCTTTTCGAGTCGGCGTTGAATATCTTTTGAAAAAACCCCTTCCTTTTTACTGACACTGCCGATTCGGACCAGCGACAGAAACGTATCTTTTAATCGAATTTGATTGATCATCTTCTCATCCTGCAAAGAAGTCGTCTTGACAACAAAAACCAAATCATATTATATCGCCAGACATCTTCTGCGGAAGTGCACAGCTCACTGGTGGGGCTCCCGGACTTCAAATCCGGTGTGGGGCGCTAAAACCGTCCCGGGTGGGTTCGATTCCCATGCACTTCCGCCATGTTTTTTGATGATTTCAGATAGTTAGACAGTCTTCTATCGCCTGTTTTCTGGTCCGAAACTGGTCCGAATTTCATTCAAA
>JAZDGS010000058.1:0-21567 GCA_043806755.1 Pseudomonadota bacterium
TATCAACGGACGGAATCGGAAGAAGGCGGGAAAGAGCTTCCACAACCGTGACTTTCGATCCTAATAAGGAGAGAATGAAGGCAAATTCGCATCCGATCACGCCGCCCCCTACGATCAATATCGATTCGGGTATCTCCGCAAGGTCCAATGCATGGTCGCTTGATAAAACCCGTTTTCCATCTATCGGCAAAGCCGGGAGCGAGGCGGGCATGCTTCCGGTGGCCACAATCAGGCGGTCCCAGAAAATTTTCTCTTCTCTTGATCCCTTAACCCACACCCTGCCGTTTTCAACAAGATCGGCATGCCCGTTCACATAACGGATGTGGTGATGGCTCAAAAGCTTTAAAATGGACCCTGAAATGCTTTCGAGTATGGTCGTTTTGCGTGTCATCAGCCGCCCCATATCAGGACGTGGTTTGCCGGCCAAACCGATCCCGAACTCCGATCCCCGGAGACATCCGTCAAGCATCCGGGATGTATGGATCATGATCTTGGAAGGAATGCACCCCCAGTGCAAACAGGTGCCTCCGGCCTTTTCCGCTTCAATGATGGTGACTTCTGCGCCCATCTGGGCGGCGCGCACGGCAGCCCAATAACCTCCCGGCCCAGATCCGATGATGGTTATTTTTTCAGCCATGGATGATCTTCTGCCCGTTTTAAGTTTCAAGAATCCGGCACTGACACATATATTCTTTTAACATGCTCCAATCCTCTTGACAACGTATTGCCGGTTATGACAATCTTAATTGTAAATTGAGCGTTTTGATTCAGGCGCGTCGGTAAACTCAACAAACGCTCCATTTCAATTATGGAATGGTTCAAATTTAAAAAAATTCAACAACCGTCTTATTTCAGGATTTACCCAACTTCGGTTTCCCCTGATATCCATCATTTCCGGGAATCGCCCACCGCAATAAAAAATATGGCATTAATTCGTGTTATGTGATAGGTCTGTTTTAACTCCGGCTTCAACCGTGCCGGGAAATCAATCTAAAGGAAAGACGGATGGAAGCAAAACTCTATGTCGGGAATTTGGCTTACGGGACCACGGAAGATGATCTTCGAACCTTGTTTTCACAAGCCGGACCGGTCACGTCTGTGGCACTCATCAAAGATCGAGAAACAGGCCGTTCCAAAGGCTTTGCCTTTGTTGAAATGGAAAACCAGGCCGATGCACAAAAGGCCGTCGACATGCTTAACGGCACGCAATTCCAAGAGAGAGCCATAAAGGTCAACACCGCGCGAGCGCGCGAGGAACGGGGAACGGGTGCTCCGGATGGTCGCCGTGGAGGCTATCATCGGAGCGGGGGGCGGGGCAACCGCTCCTAAAAAAATCAGTTCTCGGATCCGAGTCCGGATCGGAGGGGATCGAACGCCATCCGGTCCCAGTCGATTTTCAGTGGATCCCTAATAGATGATCCGGTTACGCCGGGAAAACGGCAAACAGGGATCAATACCGAAGGGGGATGCATGAAATCCATTGATGAACTCATCTTTCCCGAGGATGTACTGTATGCCGATGACCACGAATGGGCAAGACAGTCCGGCGAGAATGTCTTCATCGGCATCAGCGACTATGCTCAGGATCAGTTGGGAGATATCGTCTATGTAGAGCTTCCCAAGATCGGGATATCGCTCAATAAAGGCGATGTGTTCGGAACCGTGGAATCAGTTAAGGCGGTTTCGGAACTCTATATGCCGGTCGGGGGAGAGGTGTTTTCCATAAACGGCGAGCTGGAAAACGCTCCCGAGCTCGTCAACCATTCCCCTTATGAGAAAGGATGGATGATCACCGTCAGGCCGGACAACCCTTCCGGACTGAATGCGCTCATGGGCAAAACCGCATATCTGGAGATGCTGACCGGCTTGAAATGATGCGATATCTGCCCCATACCGGCGAAGAGATCACTCAGATGCTGCAGACGGTGGGGGTGAATTCACTGGATGATCTCTTTTCCGAGATCCCGAAAGATTGCTGCTGCCGGCTCGGACTCCGCCTGCCGGAAGCCAAAACCGAATGGGATCTCAATGAACATATGGAAACACTTTCAGCCCGAACGGCGGCAGGGCCTGGGTATAAGATCTACATTGGATCCGGAAGTTACGAACACCATATCCCGGCGGCGCTCACGCATCTTCTTGGCCGAAGCGAATTTGTCACCTCCTACACCCCTTATCAGCCGGAAATGGCCCAGGGGACATTGCAGGCCATCTACGAATATCAGACCCTCGTCTGCCGTTTGCTGGGAATGGAAGTGGCGAATGCGTCCATGTATGACGGCGCTTCATCTTTTGCAGAAGCGCTTTTGATGGCCGTACGAATCACCGGAAAGAAAAAGGTCCTCCTGTCGCGCGCGATCCATCCTCATTTCCGCCGCGTGGCCCGGACATACCTGGCACCCACCGGATATCAGATCGAAGAAATCCCATTTAACGAAACCGGACGGACGGATCATCATCGATTATTTAAATCAGATGATCCGGCGGCAATTGCCGTCCAATCTCCCAACTTTTTCGGATGCATTGAGGATTTTGGACCGTTTGCCGAATTTGCCCGGGAAACAGGGGCTCTTTTTATCGCCACCTTCACGGAACCCCTCGCATTCGGAGTGTTTAAAAATCCGGGGAGCCTGGGAGCGGACATCGCATGCGGGGAAGGACAGAGCCTGGGGATCCCGCAATCCTTTGGTGGACCCGGACTCGGAATATTTGCCGGCAAAATGAAATATGTGAGAAGCATGCCGGGCCGGCTTGTGGGAAAAACCCAGGATCTTGAAGGAAGACGAGGATTTGTTCTGACACTGGCCGCCCGGGAGCAGCACATCCGTCGTGAAAAAGCGACTTCCAATATCTGCACCAACAACAGCCTTTGCGCGCTGGCTTCTGCCATCTACATGGCACTTCTTGGAAATACGGGTTTTCACGCACTATCCCGGTTAAATCGCGATAAAACCGAATACCTGAAAAAGGGATTTCAAAAAGCCGGGCTTCCCATCCCATTTCAAAGCCCGACCTTCAACGAGTTCGTTGTGAACATGCCGGCGGGGTTTGAAAAAAAACGAAAAGCGCTCATGAGAAAAAAAATAGTGGCGGGGTTTCCCATTTCAAACCTTTATCCGGATCTCTCAGGCCATTATCTTTTTTGTGCAACCGAAACCAAAAGCAAAGCCGATTTGGATGCCCTTCTCGAGGAAGCGGTATAATGACGGAAATCCAGGGGACAACCGGTCTCATTTTAAACGAACCTCTGTTGTGGGAAAAAGGGAGAAAAGGAAGATGCGGTTTTTCCATCCCAAAGCAGGATATTCCATCCTATCCTCTGGAAGAAGCTTTGACCTCCGGAGGCCCGGATTTTCCGGATCTTTGCGAAGTGGACGTGGTGCGGCATTACACCCGACTTTCTCAGTGGAATTTTGGGGTGGACACCGGCATGTATCCATTGGGGTCATGCACCATGAAATACAACCCGAAAACCAATGAGAGACAGGCGGCCCTCCCCGGATTTGCCGGCGCTCATCCGTTATTGCCGGAAGAGCTTTGCCAGGGGATCCTGGAGCTGATCTTTCTTCTCCAACATTACCTCGCAGAAATCACCGGTTTGGACGCCGTATCGCTTCAGCCGGCAGCCGGAGCACAGGGGGAGTTCTCCGGGATGCTCATCATCCATGCCTTTCATCGAAAAAAGGGAGAGCCCCGATCCAAAATACTTGTCCCGGACACCGCCCATGGAACCAATCCGGCCAGCGCCACCCTCTGCGGATACCGGTGCGTTCAGGTCAAATCGAGTGAACGCGGCATTCTTTCCCCCGACACCGTGGCGTCTCTTATGGACGATCAAACCGCCGGGATCATGGTCACAAACCCCAACACGCTGGGGCTTTTTGAAAATAACATCATCAAAATCGCAAAGATCGTCCATGAAAAAGGGGGGCTTGTTTATTGCGACGGCGCCAACATGAATGCGCTTATGGGAATCGTGGATATGGGGTCCATCGGCATCGACGTGCTGCACTTAAATCTTCACAAGACCTTTTCCACCCCGCATGGCGGCGGAGGTCCCGGTGCAGGACCGATATGCGTACGGAAAGACCTGGAGCCTTTCCTGCCGGTGCCGCGCATTGTATCGGAAAACGGGCGTTTTATCCTTTCGGAACAATTCCCGGATTCCGTCGGAAAACTGCATGCCTTTTATGGAAATGTGGGGGTAATGATCAAAGCCTATTCCTACATCCTGAGCATGGGGCCGGATAACCTGAAAAAGGCAAGCCAGCTGGCGGTGCTGAACGCCAATTACATAAAGGAAAAACTAAAAGATCTCTTTTTCCTTCCCCATGACATCCGTTGCATGCACGAATGCGTCTTTTCCGATGAACATCAGAGAAAATTCAAAGTGACCACTTTGGACATTGTCAAGCGCCTGATGGATTTCGGGTTTCATCCGCCCACGATCTATTTTCCTTTGGTGGTGGACGGCGCCATGATGATCGAACCCACGGAAACCGAATCAAAAGAAAACCTCGATCTGTTTATTGAAGCGATGCGGACCATCGCAGGAGAGGCTGAGATACATCCGGAGCGGTTAAAAGCCGCCCCAACCCGCTGCAAGGTGAAACGGCTTGATGAAGTCGCCGCTGCCCGGAAACCATGTTTGATCGGTTAGGTTCAAACCGGAGCCTCCTGTTCACATCACACTGAACTAAAGGTTCATCGACCAGTTTACAGCCGATTGAAAACGATCTGATCCTTTCTCACATCAACCGAAATTTTATCTCCCTCTTTTATTTTCCCTCCAAGAATTTCCATTGAAAGCGGATTTTCGATATGCTTTTGAATGATCCGCTTCAACGGCCGCGCGCCGTAGGCCGGATCGAAACCCATGTCGGCAATCCGGTCCCTGGCCCGGTTTTGCAGAACCATTTCGATCCCTTTTTCAGCAAGCCGTTTTGCCAGTTTCTCAACCTGGATTTCAACGATTTTAAAGATCTGTTCTTTCGATAAGTTATGGAAAATGATAGTTTCATCGATCCGGTTTAAAAACTCCGGCTTGAAGCTCGCCCTGAGAGACTCCATTACCCGTTTTTCCATCTCTTTCCGTTCGGAAAGACCCAGTTCCTGGATATAACGGCTCCCGACGTTGGATGTCATAATGATGAGGGTATTTTTAAAATCAACGGTCCGTCCCTGTCCGTCCGTCATCCGGCCGTCATCGAGAATCTGCAAGAGCACATTAAACACTTCGGGATGGGCTTTTTCGATTTCATCGAAAAGGACCACGGAATACGGGCGCCGCCGGACCGCTTCGGTCAGGTAACCCCCTTCTTCATATCCCACATAGCCCGGAGGAGCTCCGATCAGCCTCGCTACAGAATGTTTTTCCATGTATTCGGACATATCGACCCGGACAATCGCCTGTTCATTATCAAAGATAAACTCCGCCAGCGCTTTGGCGAGCTCGGTTTTTCCGACACCGGTGGGCCCCATAAAAATGAATGAGCCGATGGGACGGTTGGGATCCTGCAGCCCGGCTCTTGCCCGGCGAACCGCATCCGACACGGCTAAAACCGCCTCTTCCTGCCCAACCACCCGGACACCGAGCCGCTCTTCCATGTGAACCAGCTTCTCCCTTTCCCCTTCCAGCATCCTGCTTACCGGTATTCCGGTCCACCGCGAGATGACCTCGGCCACATCCTCCTCATCCACCTCCTCTTTAAGCATTTTCTGTTCCTTCTGAAGCTGAGAAAGGTTTTGATTGGCGTTTTCCAATTGTCTTTTCAAGTCCATCGCTTTTCCGTACCGGATCTCAGCTACCCTGGCCAGATCCCCCTGCCGTTCCGCCACCTGGGCTTCGATGCCGAGCTGCTCCAGCTCTTCCTTGACCTTCCGGATGGTTTGGATGAGCTCTTTTTCGTTTAACCAATGGGCTTTCATGCCCGTCACTTCTTCCTTCATGTCCGCCAACTCTTTTTCGAGCTTCTTCAAGCGCTCAGCGGACCCGGAATCGGTTTCTTTTTTAAGAGCCTGTTTCTCGATTTCGATCTGAGTGATCTTCCGTTCGATCTCATCGATTTCGGTGGGCATGCTGTCGATCTCGATCCTGAGTTTGGACGCGCATTCGTCGATCAGATCAATCGCCTTGTCCGGCAGAAACCGGTCGGAAATATACCGATGAGACAGGGTGGCCGCCGAAACGATGGCCGAATCCTTGATCCGCACTCCATGGTAAACCTCATATTTCTCCTTGAGACCTCTGAGAATGGAAATGGTTTCTTCAACGGTGGGTTCCATTACCATGACCGGTTGAAAACGCCTTTCCAGCGCGGCATCCTTTTCGATGTATTTTCTGTATTCATTGATGGTGGTGGCGCCGACACACCGAAGGGTCCCTCGAGCAAGGGCCGGCTTTAACATATTGGAGGCATCCATCGCTCCCTGGGCAGCTCCTGCGCCCACAAGGGTATGGAGTTCATCAATGAACAGGATGATTTCTCCTTCGGCGGACTCGACTTCCTTTAAAACCGCTTTGAGCCGATCTTCGAATTCCCCCCTGTATTTGGCGCCGGCAATCATGGCGCCTATGTCGAGGGCGACAAGACGGCGGTTTTTCAATGTCTCGGAAACATCCCCCGACGCGATCCTCTGGGCAAGCCCTTCCACAATGGCGGTTTTTCCTACACCGGGTTCGCCGATGAGAACCGGATTGTTTTTCGTCCGTCTGGAAAGGACCTGAACGACTCGCCGGATCTCGTCATCCCGGCCGATGACCGGGTCCAGTTTTCCCAGGCGAGCAAGATGGGTCAGATTCCGGCTGAATCGCTCAATCGCCTGATACTTTTCTTCCGGATTCGGGTCGGTAATCCGCTGGGTTCCCCGTATTTCCATCAGGACTTTCAGGATCGACTCTCGATTGATGCCTGCCTGGCTGAGTATTCTCCCGGCCTCACCCCTTTGCTCATCAGCGATCGACAGCAATATGTGTTCGATGCTGACATATTCATCCTTCATCTTGGATGCTTCGGCAAAGGCGTTCTCAAGAATTGTTTTCGTTCTGGATGAAATAAATGTTTCTCCAACGCCGCTGATCTTGGGAAGCCGGTCAATAGCCATCAGCGCTTCCTGCGACACGCTCCCCGGCGAAACGCCCACTTTCCGGAGCATGGCTCCGGCAATCCCTTCCTTTTCGCTCAACATGGCGCTGAGCAAGTGCTCGGGTTCAATCTGCTGGTTGTTATACTGAGATGCCAGGGCCTGTGCACTTTGAATGAGCTCCTGAGACTTAATGGTCAGTTTGTCAAATCGCATATAAACTCCTGAAATCTGGTTTTATATTTATGGTGTTTATCAATTATTTTCATAAATTATAAACACTTAACCACCGATGTCAAACCCTGACATGGACAGAACAGATCAAATGGAAGAACTATTTTTTATCAAGAAGAGTTTCTAAAAACGGCCCCTCGGTCCCTTTTTCAAAAACGATATTTTCCAGGATGTCGTCGGCCGTAAAAAAGAGGATAAGGGTATCATAGCGGGTTAGATTTCCGTAAGTGGAAAAACTGATGCTGGATCCTGTGGCATCTGAGATGGGTATTCCGAAGGCTATGCTATTCTGATAAAAAAGAGAGCGCTCGTAGATCAACAGATTTTTCCCATCAAGTTCGACCACCCGGTCCGGAGCGCCATAAAACCGCAGGGCTTCCTTCAGGGTTGTTTCGCCGATTCGGAGATCGTTAACAGGCGGCAACACTTCATTTCCATCGGCTTCCCTAAGGATGCGATAGGAAAAGCAGCCGGTCATAACGGATAGAAAAAAAGCGGCAAGGATATAAAAAAGAGAGGCTCTAAAACGGGAGTTCATAGGAGGCTTTATCGGCATTCAGGCTTACGCCGAAATGGGTCAACACGTCTTCCGTATTAAAGAAAAAAACCAACCGGTCATATTTGGTATCAAAATTCCCCATAGTGATAAGAAAAAACCAAAGAGCGGTCCCTTTGGTCACTGCCCGTTTATACATATAGGCATTCCCATTGGCGAGTTTCACCACCTCTACGGGAGCTCCGAAACGGCGCGTTACATCACGAGCCGTGCTTTTTCCGGGAATCATCTCTTTAAGCCCTTCCGGATCAAACGCCTGATACTCTTTTGTCTTGCCCAGTACGGTGCAGCTTAAGCATGCGGCAAGCATGATGATTCCGATCCAAAATAAAACCACTCTTTTCATGATTAACCCTCCGTTTGAAATCGATTGAACAGGGGAATCAGCCGTGATCATACCCCTTTTAACCCTCGCAAATAATCTTCCCATTCCATGGGAAGAAGATATTTCTTTTTATTGTTGCATTCCTTGCAGCAGGGAACCAGATTCCCTTTCGTGCTCTTTCCTCCGCGGGATATGGGAACAATATGATCCATCGTCAGGTCAGTTGCCGAAACGGTGTTTTTACACCAGTGGCATTCTCCTTTCGCGATCCGGCGTTTCCACCATTGGGATTCTCTGAGCTCCCTGGCTTTCATGCGCTCTTTTTTGATCTGATTTTCGTCGATGTATCCGTTAAAAGAGTCCACGGTTTCCGATCATTTCACAAAAAGTTTAAGGTCAAACAGCCAGCGATCGATTTCTTTTTCAAGGAGATCGTAATATTTTTCAGATCCTCCGAGGCCTTTTCTGCCGAAGATGTAATTGATTTCGAGCAGAAGCGGCTGTGCAGGATCACCCTGTGAAAAAAGAACGTCAAAGCCGGCCAGGTTGATTCCTGTTGTTTCACAAAAATTTAGAACAGATCGGATCCCCGATTGCTGGATAGAAGGATCCGAGTCGGCATCAATGTCAGCTCCTGCCGACAGATTGGTTAGAAAGGAATTCAACGCATTTTGAACCCTCCAATAAGATACAACGGATTTGTTGACGATAACAACCCTAAGCGACCGGTTTTGAGATGGAACATATTCCTGAAGGATAAAAGGGCTTTTTTCTCCGGATTCGAATCGGGTCTGTTCATTTAAAACTTCTTTCAGTTTAGCCGGAAAATCCACCAGAAAAACACCTTCTCCTTCGCCGCCCCAATCCCGTTTAAACACAAACGGAAACTTGAAGGGAAATCGGCCTTCGGGATACTGTCGCATAAAATCTTCAACCGAAAAAAAGATCCGGCTTCCGGGATGCGGTGTTCCGGTTTTCTGAAACAGATGAAGCTGGCCGGTTTTTCCCGGGAATTGAAATCGGACTTCATAGTTTGGAAAAACATAAGGACAATTTTCTTTCGCCATCCGGTATAAGGCTTCTCGGCATCCCTGAGGCAAAATCACGGCTCTTGCCTCTTTGATGGCGGCGAGCTCCTCAGTTTCGGGATCTCTTCCGGCGCACAGGATGTTCCTGTCGGCGGTATAGCACGGATGAAATGAAAGAATCATTCGTATCCGAATCGTTTTAGGGCCCTGGTGTCTTTACGCCAGTTCTTTTGGATGCGCACCCGGATTTCCAGATAGACACGGGAGCCGATCAGCCGTTCGGCTTCCATACGGGCTTCTTCACCGATCCGTTTGAGTTTTTGCCCCCCTTCCCCGATGATAATACTCTTCTGGGATTCGCGTTCGACATGAATGGTGGCTTGAATTCGAACGATCGCCTTCTCTCTTTTTTCTGAAAAATCGTCAACGGTCACCGCCGACGCATAAGGGACCTCCTGTCCGGTCAGTCGAAACACCTTCTCCCGGATGAGTTCGGAAACCAGAAACCGCATCGGCATATCGGTTAATGCTTCCTCTGGAAAATATCCGGGGCCTTCTGGAAGCTCCTCTTCCAATGCGATCAGAAGTTGTTCGATCTGGTCTCCGTTTTTTGATGAAATGGGAACGATGGCTTTAAATGGATGCTTTTTCGACCAGGAATCGATCTTGCAAAGAATTAAAGGCTTTTTAATCAAATCCGTCTTATTTAGCGCCAAGACGATCGGCGTGCTGATCCCCTTCAGCGTATTCGTTAACACCCCTTCGGATTCCGTTTCCGACGCGCTCACATCCGTCATCACCAGCATGACATCAATCTCTTTTACCGCGGAAAGGGCCTTCTCCACCAGTCTTCTGTTGAGCAGTGTCTTCGCCTGGTGGATTCCGGGGGTATCGATGAATATCATCTGTGATGATGGTCGATGAAGAATGCCGAGGATTCGATTCCTCGTGGTCTGAGGCTTTTTCGAGGTGATGGAGATTTTTTCTCCGACAATCCGGTTTAAAAAGGTGGATTTCCCAACATTAGGCGCTCCGATAATCCCCACAAATCCGGATTTAAACAGCTCCATGAATGCGCCCTTTGATCCATTTCCATACGGCATCCGAACCTTGCCGGGTTTTAGCCGAAAATGGGAGGACCGCTTCCTTTTCCATTAAAAGCGCTTCGGCAATCCGGGAGCGTTGCCGGGTTTGCTCTGATTTTGACACTTTGTCGGCTTTTGAAGCGGCCAATCTGCATTCGATTCCTAAATGCTTAAGCCATCCGATCAGGTCGTGCTCCTCCTTTTCCGGCACCCTTCTGATGTCCATGATAAGAACGACCCCTTTCAAGGGCGCTCGATTCAGAAGATACGCCTCCACGGTCTGTTTCCATCCGATCCGCATGGCTTTCGGAACTTTTGCATATCCGTATCCCGGCAGATCGACGAATATGAACTCTTTATTGATTAAAAAAAAATTGATCAACCGGGTTTTTCCGGGCGTGCTGCTGGTTTTTACCAGGTGCCTTCGGTTCAACAGGGCATTTATCATCGACGATTTTCCGGCATTGGAACGGCCGGCAAACGCAATTTCAGGAAAATTTTCGATGGGAAACTGGGATTGCTTTGCAGCGCTCGTGATGAATTCGGCGGATATGATTTTCATTGGAGATGCGTCGTATCGCAATGGTTGAAAAGCGGAATGGATCAACTCGACCTTCTTTTATTGAGATAATCTTCCAGTCGGTTCATCCCTTCGGCGATGTTCTCCAGCGAATTGGCGTATGAAAAACGGAGATACCCTTCGCCGTTTGACCCGAAATCGATTCCAGGGGCGACTCCCACATGCGCTTTATCCAAAATATCGAATGCCAGTTCATATGAATCGGCACAGAGATGCTTGGCGTTGACAAAAACATAAAAAGCCCCTGTCGGCTCAACCGTGATCCCAAACCCCATTTCTTTTAACCGTTGAACGATAAAGCGCCGTCGTTCGTTGTATATCCGTTTCATCCTCGCCACGTCCTCACCCGCCTCCTTCAAAGCAGCGATGCCGGCAATCTGGACCATGGAATTTGCGGAAATGAAAAAATTCTGCTGGATCTTCTGTATGGGTCGAACAAACGGCTTCGGTGCAATCAGATACCCCAGCCGAAGCCCCGTCATGGCGTACAGCTTGGAAAATCCGTTCAGAACAAACGCCTCATCCGTATACTCGAGTATGGAATGCTCTTCGCCTTCATAAACAAGGCCATGGTAGATCTCATCTGAAACGACGCGGGGGAAAAACCCGGCAATGGCTTTCATCCGCTCCGGAGAAAGGAGGTTTCCGGTGGGATTGGATGGAGAATTGATCAAAACGGTACGGGTGCGCGCAGTGATCTTCTTGCGGATCGCATCAGGACGGTACTGAAAACCATCTTCTTCATAAACCGGAATGGTAACCACTTCCCCCTGCATGAATCGGATGAAGTTGGGATAACAGGCATAATGCGGGTCGGAGATAATGACTTCATCCCCCTTTTCGAGGAGCACGGAAAAGAGCAGAAAAAACGCCGGAGAGGTCCCGGACGTGATGATGATCTGGTTCGGATCCAGCGAAACGCGGTATCTGTTCTTGTAATATTCGGCGACCGCTTCTCTTAGTTCAAGGCATCCGAGGCTGTGGGTGTAATGGGTATATCCGTCGTCGAGGGCTTTGCATACCGCCTGCTTGACGCAGGAGGGGGTATCGAAGTCGGGCTCCCCAACCTCGAGATGGATGACATGAGCCCCCTTCCGTTCCATTTCATGAGCCTTCTCGAGGACCTCCATGACGATGAACGGATTAATATCTTGAGAGCGTTTGGAAATCATTTTGGCAATCTGTTCCGCTTTCTATACAACCTTGTTCAACGGATATTCGATGATCCCCTCGGCTCCTCTTTTGAGAAGCTCTGGAATCAGGTCCCTCACGGTGTTGGAATCCACAACGGTTTCAACCGAAAACCAGTCGCTTTGATAAAGATGGGCAACGGTTGGGGCGTTTAAGCTGGGAAGCACGGCGACCACCCGTTCCAGGCAGCGATTTGGAACGTTCATTTTCAGACCGACAAGTTTTTCGCCCAGAAGGGCGCCTTTCAGCAACAGGGCGATCTGTTCAATCTTTTCCCTTTTTTCCGTATCTTTCCAGGAATCGTGGTTGGCAATCAGTTGCGTGTTGGTCTTCATCAATTCGTGAATGACCCTGAGCCCATGGGCTTTGATCGTACTTTCGGTTTCGGTAACCTCGACAATGGCATCCGCAAGTCCGGAAACCGCTTTGGCTTCGGTGGCTCCCCAGGAAAATTCCACTTTGGCATCAATGCCACGTTCCGAAAAATACTTCTTTGTAAATTGAACCAGCTCCGTTGCGACTAGTTTTCCCCGAAGATCCCCGATGGTTTTGATCTCCGAATCGAAAGGAACCGCAATCACCCATCGCGCCGGCCGGGAGCTGACCTTCGAATAAATGAGGTCGGCAACGACGTGAATGTCCGAATTGTTTTCGGCGATCCAGTCCTTTCCCGTCAAACCGGCATCCATGGTTCCGCCTTCCACATATCGGGACATCTCCTGGGCCCTGCATATGGCGCATTCGATGAAAGGATCATTGATTTCAGGAAAATAGCTTCGCCCATTAATGTCGATGTTCCAGCCGGATCGCTTGAACAATGCAATGGTCGCATTCTGGAGGCTTCCTTTCGGAATCCCTAGCTTGATCCGTTTCATTTCCGATACACCCCCTTTGGATCGAACACCGGAATCCCGATGATCCGTGTGGAGCCGTCCTTTACTTCCCTATAGAAACAGCTTCGAAATCCCTTATGGCAAGCAGCTCCGCCGATCTGCTCCACCATTAAAAGAACCGCATCTTCATCACAGTCGATGCGGATTTCCCTGACAATTTGCTGATGACCCGACGTCTTCCCTTTTACCCACAACTCCTGACGGCTTCGGCTGTAAAAGGTTGCCAGACCGGTGGACAGAGTCATTTCCCATGCAGTTTCGTTCATGAATCCGAGCATGAGGACCTCGTGGGTTTGATAATCCTGAATCACTGCCGGCAAAAGCCCGTTCATTTTATCAAAATTTGGCTTCACCATGTTCATTTACCTGATATCCTTCAAGATCATCCTTCCAACCGTGCCGCACCCGAGGCTGTTGAGTAATCCCGACCATCGGGGAATGTCAAATCCTTTTTATATAGCCATCCATCCCTGTTTCATTTATGGCTGCCCGGTAAAACCAAAACGGATCCGCTTGATCCCATTCATCAAATCCGGCATGTCAAAGGGTCATGGCGTCATCGATCTTGAGCCGCCCCTTTTTCCTCCAGAATGGCCATCAAATATTTCCCATAATCGTTTTTGGTCATATCCGACGCCAATTCTCTGAGCTCGGCAGGGCTGATATATCCGAGCCGGAAGGCGATCTCTTCAATGCACGATATCTTCAGTCCTTGGCGTTCCTGGATGGCCTGCACATAATTGGCGGCCTGGTGCATCGCTTCATGAGTCCCGGTGTCCAGCCATGCCAAACCTCTTCCCAGAATCTCTACCCGGAGATCGCCTCTTCTAAGATAAACCAGATTGACATCCGTTATCTCGAGTTCTCCCCGGACAGAAGGCTTGAGGTTGGCGGCAATATCGATGACATCATTGTCATAGACGTAAAGGCCGGGTACGGCATAATGGGATTTTGGTTTCTTCGGTTTTTCCTCGATTCCGATCACTCTCCCCTCCGAATCGAATTCCACCACGCCGTAGCGTTCCGGATCCTTCACCGGATATCCAAAAATGAGCCCGCCTTTGACGAGCCGAACCGCTCGTTTTAGGATTTCAGAAAGATCGTGACCGTAAAAGATATTGTCCCCGAGGATCAGGAATACGGTCTCCTTTCCGATAAACGCTTTTCCGATAATAAAGGCCTGAGCCAATCCTTCCGGCTTCGGCTGCTCGGCATAGGACAATGATAACCCCAACCGGGACCCATTTCCCAGAAGCCTCTTAAAATTCGGCAGATCTTCAGGCGTAGAAATGATTAATACTTCCCGAATACCTGCCAGCATGAGAACCGAAAGCGGATAATAAATCATGGGCTTGTCGTAAACCGGGAGGAGCTGTTTGCTCACCACCCGTGTGATCGGATACATCCGGGTTCCAGAGCCGCCGGCCAGAATAATCCCTTTCATTGCACCTGCCTTTTTTTACGTTGCTAAATTGAACGATGGAAAAAACCCTATCGATAATGCTCCCTGATCCAGGTCTGATATTCTCCGCTTTTGACGCGTTTAACCCATTCGTGATTGCTCAGATACCAGGAAATGGTTCTTCGGATGCCGCTCTCAAATGTTTCCTCCGGCTCCCATCTTAACTCCTGAGCGATTTTGGAAAAATCAATGGCATATCGTCTATCATGACCGGGCCTGTCCTTGACATGGGAAATCAGTTTCCGCCGAACCCCTTTTTCTTTTTGATACCGGGTCTCGTCTAAGATATCACAGATCATCTCCACGACCCGGATGTTCTCCATTTCGTTATGCCCTCCAATGGCATACGTTTCTCCCCTTTTCCCGGATTTCATGACGCTCCATACGGCCTTGCAGTGGTCCTTTACGAAAAGCCAGTCCCGGATATATTTACCGTTTCCGTAGACCGGCAGGGATCGATACTCAAGGGCATTTAGGATCATGAGCGGAATCAGCTTTTCGGGGAATTGATACGGTCCGTAATTGTTTGAACAGTTCGATATGGTCATGGGGAGGCCGTATGTCTGATGATAGGCCCGAACCAGGTGGTCGGAAGCCGCCTTTGATGCCGAATACGGGCTGTTCGGGCTGTAAGGTGTTCGTTCGGAAAAAAATCCTTCCTCACCCAAACTCCCGAATACCTCATCCGTACTAATATGATGAAACAAGACGAGTTGATCCCCGATCGATCTGGCCGCCTCCAGCAGGTTAAAGGTTCCGATGATATTGGTTTGGATAAACGCATCCGGCCGCACGATGGATCGGTCCACGTGGGATTCGGCTGCAAAGTGGCAAATGGAATCGATGTGATATTCAATGAATAACCGATTGACGACCTCCCTGTCGCAGATATCGGCTTTAACAAAAGAGTAACGGTCGTCAAATCGATTCCGGATATCGGATAGGTTTTCCGGGTTCCCGGCATAGGTCAGCTTATCCACGTTGATCACGCGACCTGAAAAATCAGACTCGTCCAGGAGAAATCGGATGAAATTGGTCCCGATAAAACCGCAACCCCCTGTTACCAGCATGTTTTTCATCGTTTTACCTCGCCCACCGGCCTCTCCGATCCGGAAAGGTTCAATTCCTTTTGATACCCGCAAGGGTGTGCGGCGTGCCATTTCCAGGCTGTTTCAATAATGGTTTCAAGCTCCGGATATTCGGGTTTCCATCCCAGCTCTTGGATGATTTTTTTCGAACTTGCCACAAGAATCGGCGGATCTCCGCTCCTCCTTGGCGCTTCAATGACCGGAATGGGTCTTCCGATTACCTTTTCGGCTGTCCTGACAACTTCCAGCACAGAGGAGCCCTGACCGCTCCCCAAATTAAAAACATCGCTTCTTCCGCCTTTTTTTAAATAATCCAGGGCAAGCAAATGCGCCTCTGCCAGATCCATGACGTGGATATAGTCTCTGATGCATGTTCCATCGGGCGTATCATAATCGGTGCCGAATAGGGTCACCACTTCGTCCTGATCTTCGCTTAAGATCGATTTTAATATCCTTGGAATCAAGTGGGTTTCCGGATAATGGTCCTCTCCCATGCTTCCGTCCGGATGGCCGCCGGAGGCATTAAAATATCTCAACGACACATATCGGATCCGGGAGGCCCTGGATGCGTCCTCCAGGATTTGTTCCACCATGCATTTGGTCCAGCCGTATGGATTAACAGGTTTTTTTGGATGACCCTCGTTGATGGGGATGGATTCCGGATCTCCAAAGACGGCCGCACTGGAGGAAAAGATAAAGCACTTCACACCCGACTCCATCATGGCATCCAATAGGCCGATGGTGTTTGCAACATTATTTTGATAATAGCGCATCGGTTCGCAAACGGATTCTTCCACCAGGATAAACGACGCAAAATGCATCACGGCATCAAACGACATTGAACCGAACACGCGTCTGACCTCATCCTTATCCGAAAGATCTCCTTTAATGAACAGGGCGGATGGGTGCAATGCATCCCGGTGTCCGGTGGAGAGGTTGTCGAAGACGACCGTTTCAATTCCTCTTTCAATGAGCCTTTGGACCATAAAGCTTCCGATATATCCGGCACCGCCGACAACCAAAATCCGCATGGATTACGACTCCTTACTCTCTAAGACCCAAGTTCCCGGGATGAAACGGCAACCGTTTCTCCCATACGCGGAACAAAGGCAGGGTATCCCTCTTTTTCGAGCGTCGATGCAAACGGAAGCGATTGATCTTCTTCACCATGCACGACGGCAACCTGACGGACTCTCAAATTGGACATTTTGAGGAAACGGATCATTTCATCCTTATCGGCATGCGCGCTGAATCCTTGAAGACCCACTACTTCGGCTTTTAATGGGTATATTTTATTTAGAAACTTCACCAAAGGCGCCTCACCGCTTTTGCCACCGCGTTTATAGGCGGTTCCCTGTTCAAGAATTCTCCGCCCCAGGGTGTTTTCGGCCATATATCCGACCATAAGGATGGTGTTCTTCGGATTGTGAATCTTATATCGCAAATGATGCAATATCCGCCCTCCTTCGCACATCCCTGAACCCGATATCACGATATGCGGATTTTTTTCCCGCATCAACTGCATGGACTCTTCCACCGAACTGATCAACCGGAGCTGTTTAAATTGGAAAGGGTTTTCTCCTTTTTTTAGAAAATCTTCATGGGACTCTCGATCATAGACTTCCGGATGTTCGGCGTATACCCGGGTCAATTCAATGGCTAGGGGGCTGTCCACATAGATCGGGATCAAGGGGACCTCCCGGGTGCGGTAGAGTATGTGGAACATGTAAAGAAGCTCCTGGGTTCGGCCAAAGGCAAAGGAAGGGATCAGGAGGGATCCTCCCCGTTCAACCGTCTCATTGACGATCTCTTTGAGCCTCAATTTCAAATTTCCCACCGGTTCGTGCAACCGGTCGCCGTAAGTGCTCTCCATGATCAGCAAGTCAAGAACCGAATCCTCTTCCGAAAAATGGGTTGCCGGATCTTTAAGGATCGGTTTGCCGAATCTGCCGATATCACCGGTATAGCCGATGGTGCAGGAACGGCCGTTCTCCAGAAACTTGATCACGATCATGCTGGATCCGAGGATATGTCCGGCCTCGTAAAAAACACAGCTCATCCCTTTTCCGATGGGGATGGATCGGCCGTACGGATATCCCTCGAACTGCGGGATCGCATTCTGAGCCTCTTCAATGGTGTACAACGGGCGGACTTGTTCCAGGCGGTAGCGTTCCATCAGATCGGCGATGACCTTGATGTCGACCTGTTCTCCTCCCTTTTTAAGCAGCTTTTTAACCTTATCTCTTTTTGCCTTCGGCCGCCCGCCCTCCCCATATTCTTTAGTCTGAATCAAAAAGGACCGCAGTGTTTTGTAGTTGAGATAGTTGGCATCCGCTTCCTGAATGCGGGCCGAATCGAGAAGAAGGTATTTGCAGGCATCCGATGTGGCCCGCGTGCAGATAATTCGGCCGCTGAAGCCGTTTCGTGTAAAAATCGGGATCCTTCCGGAATGATCAATATGGGCATGGGAAAGGATAATGTTGGCAATCATTCTCGGATCGAACGGTATTACCAGATTCTTCTGGTAGCTGTCCCGCCGCCGCCCCTGAAACATCCCGCAGTCGAGAATGATCCGATCCCGATCCGACGACACCAGATGCATCGATCCGGTGACTTCCCGGACGGCGCCGTAAAACGTCACATTCACAATCGCTGCTCCATTCGTTGCAAAGGTCTTGATTCAACTCACATATGGATCACACTTGGTGCCGACCGGATCCTTTATGGATTTGATGTGAGCTTAACCTTTAAAAAGAGCTCGTCGAGCTGTTCCTTGGATGGTTCAGAGGGCGCATTGGTCAAAAGGCATGAAGCCTTCTGCGTTTTCGGAAACGCAATGACGTCCCTGATCGACGACTCACTGCACAACATCATCACCAGCCGGTCAAACCCAAAAGCGATTCCGCCATGAGGGGGCGCTCCGGAATCGAGCGCCGAAAGTAAAAATCCGAATTTTTCTTCATACCCTTCCCGGGTCATCCCAAGGGCTTGAAATATCTTTTCCTGAAGTTCCCTTTGGTGAACCCGGATACTTCCACCTCCGATTTCCGATCCGTTTAAAACCAGATCGTAGGCGCGGGAGCGAACCGAGAGTGGGGAATTTTCAAGCAACCGAATGTCTTCATCCAACGGCGCGGTAAAAGGGTGATGCAAAGCTTTGTAGCGGGATTCAAGTTCATCATATTCCAACAGTGGGAAAAAAGTGACCCACACGAAATTAAACCTTCCTTCGTCGATCAGGCCCAACTTTTTCCCAAGGTGGTTTCGGAGCTGCCCAAGGGCTTCATTGGCGATTTTGGGCTGATCGGCAATAAAAAAAACAAGGTCGCCGGGTTTGATGTCGACACGTCGGCTGAGAGCGGCTTTTTCCTTCTCTGTAATATATTTGGCGATGGGCGATTGCCATTCGTTCTCTTTGATCTTGATCCAGGCGAGACCCTTTGCTTTGTAAACAGCCGTAAAAGCAGCGAGATCATCTATCTCCTTCCTGGAAAAATGGATGCAACCTTTGGCATTCAGCGCCTTAACGATACCGCCTTTGTTAACCGCATCGTCAAACACTTTGAAACCGGATTCCCTGACGATGTCCGAAACGTCCGAAAGTTCCAGTTGAAATCGGGTGTCCGGCCTGTCGAGCCCGTAGCGCGACATGGCTTCATCGTACGACAGCCGCATAAACGGTCGATCGACCTTTTTTCCCAGAACATTTTGGAAAATCGCCTCGATCATCCCTTCGGCGATTTCCATGATGTCCGATTCGCCGATAAACGACATCTCTATATCGATTTGGGTAAATTCCGGCTGCCGATCCGCCCTGAGATCCTCGTCTCTGAAGCATCGAACGATCTGATAATACCGATCGAATCCGGAAATCATCAGAAGCTGCTTGAATATCTGGGGGGACTGGGGAAGCGCATAAAATTGACCCGGATTGACCCGGCTGGGGACGATATAATCTCTCGCCCCTTCAGGAGTGCTTCGCGTTAAAAAGGGGGTTTCAATATCGATAAAGCCGTTGCTGTTCAAATAAGTCCTCGCGGCACCAGCAGCGTTATGCCTGAGCACCATATTCTTTTTGATTCGCGGCCGGCGGAGATCCAGATAGCGATATTTCAAACGCACCATCTCCGAAACATCCACTTCGTCCTCGATCAAAAACGGAGGAGGTGTCGCTTTATTGAGGATCCTGAGTTCGGTCACTATTACCTCAATCTCTCCTGTGGTGATGGACGGATTGGTCATCCCATCCGGTCGTTTATCCACCCTGCCCCGGATGGCAATCACATATTCATTTCGAATGAAATGGGCCTTCTCGTGAACCGCACGGTCGACTACCGGATTGAAGACGACCTGGGTGATCCCTTCCCGGTCACGTAAATCCACAAAGATGACACCCCCGTGGTCCCGCCGTCGCTGAACCCAGCCCGCCAGCGCCACTTCCACACCAAAATCGTCGATCCTCAAAGCATTGCAATGATGCGTCCGCCGCATATCTCCGAGGGGATCCGCGAAAACCAAATCTTCTTTCATTTCGTATGCTTTTTTATCATTGACAGGATGTTGTATGGATCTCTTTCCAATAGAATCAAGATGATGGATTCAGCCGGGAAGTTAAAACCTCAACGAGGCCATTTATGGGGATATGTTCCTGGGCAGATGTTTTCATGTCTTTTAAAACCGCCGATCCGGAAGATAATTCGTCATCCCCCATGATGAGCACAAACCCGGCTTTGAGCCGATCGGCCTGCTTCATCTGGCTCTTAAGCCCTTTTTCTCCAAACTCCATCTCCGCTCTTATCCCTCTTTGGCCGAGAAGACAGGTCCATTCGAACGCCTTGAACCGGCTTCTTTCCCCAAGGGCGGCAATGAACAAATGCGGCGTTTTCACAAAGGAATCACCTTCCAGCTCTGAAACCTCTACAAGGCGATCGAACCCGATGGCAAAACCGGTTGCCGGCGTCTGCGGTCCGCCCAATGCCTGAACCAGTCCGTCATAACGCCCGCCTCCGGCAACCGCATTTTGTGCACCCAGGAAAGTGGTTTGGATTTCAAATGTCGTCCGTGTGTAGTAATCAAGGCCTCTTACCAGGTTGCGATCCGGAATAAACGGAATTTTGAGCATGCTCAAAGCATCCATGAGCTGTTGAAAATGAGAGCGGCATTCACTGCATAAAAAATCAGCCATGGCCGGGGCGTTCGACATGGCTTCCCGGCACGACGGCACCTTGCAATCAAGAACCCTTAACGGATTTTTAATCCGGCGCCTGGCACAATCGGCGCACAACACCGGTCCCGTCTTCTCAAGATAGCCGTTCAGTGCTTTTCTATAAGCAGGCCGGCAAATCGGGCACCCCAGGGAGTTGATATGGACATCCATGCTCTTTACCGAAAGCCTTGAAAAGAGGGTGACCAGAATGAAAATGAGTTCCGCATCCGACAGTGCCGACCCCACGCCGAGAATCTCGGCATTGATCTGGTAGAATTGTCTGTACCGGCCTTTTTGTGGTCTTTCCCTTCGAAACATGGGGCCCACAGTATACAGTTTCTGGACAGGATCTTTTAAGTAGAGCGTGTGCTGAATAAATGCCCGGACGATGGAGGCTGTGGCCTCTGGTCTCAGGGTAATGAGTTCTCCCTTTCTGTCTTCGAAAGTATACATCTCCTTTTCAACGATATCGGTGTCTTCCCCGATGCTTCTGGCAAAAAGCTCGGATTTTTCCAAAACCGGAATCCGGATCTCCTTGAATCCAAAATCGTCAAAGAGGGATCGCGCCCTGCCTTCGATCTCCTGCCACAGCTCTGTTTCTCCGGGAAGAATGTCTTTAAATCCCCGAATGATCTGAATCATAACCTATCCTGAAAAAGTGATCGCATGCCCCGTATTTTTTTGGATACTATCGATTGATGAATCCGTAAAAAGGAGGCAGCGCAACGCAGCAGGTGGACTTTTTACGAAGCCATCATCGATTTATAGCATAAATTTATATATTTATCCCAGCAATCGCTCTCAAGTCAATATGAAGTTTTTTTCAATTTCTTTTT
>JAZDGS010000059.1:0-2546 GCA_043806755.1 Pseudomonadota bacterium
AAAAAAATGCCATCCTGAAGGCGGGAGCACCTAACGAATCACCCGGATAAAGGTATTGCATGAGGTTGCCCAATCCTTGAAGAAATGCGGCAACTCCCCCACCATGGTAAAGAAATTGATCCCGGTCATGGCCGTTCCGGCGCGTTCAACGGGCATCCTTTCCTTGATGTGTGCATACATGATCTGCCCGGAAGTGGTAAAAAAGCCGAAACAGAAAAAGAGTACCGACAAAACAGTAAGGTCGGCTCCCCGAGGAAGGCAGGCAAGGATGGCAAGCACCAAGATCGTGCCGATGAATCCCGCAATAATCACCCCTTTTCGAGTTTTGAATAAAGAGTCAGAAAACCAACCGCAGACCGGACTGCCTATAAGCATGCCGACACTGATCAAAAACAGCATGTTACCGGCTGCGACCGGTGAAATCCAGATCACCGTCATCAGATAGGGACCTGCCCACAGGGCTTGCACCGCGGCGACGATTCCGTACCGACAGAAGGTTCCCAGGGAAATGATCCAGTAGTCCTTTTCTCCAACCAGGTCACGGAGGTTTGCCAGGATTTCCTGCAGGTCGGTAGAGACGGTTTGGGGGATTTCGCCGTAACCCGGGTCTTTTGGCCGATCCCTGACCACGACGAAAAACAGTATCGTCAACATAAGATTGATTCCGGAAAAGACCATAAAGGTCATCCGCCATCCCATGGACTGAACCATCAATACCAGGGGGGTTGCCGCCGTCATGCTTCCCAAGGTTCCGATAGAAAGCACCAAGGCCGACATGGTGGCAAACCTCAGCGGTCCGAACCATAGGGTGATCAGTTTTAGAGTCCCCATCAGATTACAGGCCATCCCGGCGCCGAGAAGAAGTCTCCCGGCCACCAGCGCCCCGAGCGAATCCCCACAAGCAAAAACCAATGCCCCACCCACTCCCAAAAGCGACAGTGCGGTCATGGCAATCCTCGGCCCAATGGCATCGAGGTACATGCTGATGGGAATCTGCATGATGGCAAAGGCATAGAAAAATGATGCGGAAATGAGGCTGAGACCACGTGTATCCAGGCCAAAAGCCGGGATCAGGTCAGGTGTTATCACCGCAATCGAGGCCCGGTAAAACTGAGAGAGCACGAACAACAAGCAGGCCATGAAGCAGATCACCCAGCGGCGAGACATTGTGAATTTCATGAGATTCCTTCATAAATACATAGGTAATTACGATAATTCTCTTTACAGTCCTAAAAGGGTTTGTATGAATTTTACATTCCTTCTTCCCGGTTGCCATTTGCCCCTTTCATAGAACCGAGCAAAGGGGGGATCGATCAATTGCCTTCTTCAAACCGATATTGATTGAAGGATTCCTTAGACCCCATAAAGTCGAAAAAATCAACACCAAGAATTTTGATGAAACAGATTTTCCGGCGGCGTCGCTCAATTTCCGGTTTGTAACGGCCGGACGGAGAGTGAATTTGAGGATGTTGGACGCACTCCGGGAAATGGGAGCAAAAAAAGGACCCCCATTTCTTGTCTTGAACGGAAGCGGTAAATCTGATAGACGCCGTGGCATGGACAGAACCGTTTTTTCGAAAGCATACTGCCGTTTGCGGGAGATCTTCTCACCGGGAGAACCGACATGAAGGCGATCTTCCTCTCTGACGCTCACCTCAAGAGCCTCTCCGATCCCGGATATGAAAAGTGCATGCAATTTTTCGCGCGCCTCCGGGGAAAGAGCGTTGAATCCGGCCATTCGGGTGATGAGAATGTAATCGTGACCGATCTTCTCGTCATCGCCGGAGATTTCTTTGACTTCTGGTTCGAGAAGGGAGGCCGTATCTATCCCGAGTTCCTGCCGGTAGTGGAAAGTATCGTTCAATTGAAACAATCCGGGATCCGGATCAGCCTCTGCGAGGGGAACCACGACTTTTTCCTTGCAGACTATTTTTCAACAGAGCTCGGGATTGACGTTTACCCGGGGAATGCAGAATTTGCTCTGGACGGTCTTCGAATCCTCATTTCCCATGGCGATACCATGGACAGGGAAAACCGGCGGTATCTCGCGTTGCGGAGATTTTTGCGGAGCCCATTTGCCTACAGACTGCAACGGGTTCTCCCTTTGAGATTGTTGTGGCGGGTTGCCCGGGTCAGCTCAGCGATGAGCAAGGAGATATCCGGTGAGGCTCAGAAACAACTGGTGGAGGTGATGAATCGCTTTGCCGTCGATAAGTTTCGGGAAGGGTTTGATGCCGTTATTTTCGGCCATTGTCATATGCCGTCCTTCCGTGAAGAACAGATCGGGGGGCGGCGGAGAATTTTTGTAACACTGGGCGACTGGATGACCCACCACTCCTATCTCTTTTATGAAAACGGCCGCTTTACGCTGAACCGTTTCCCGTCCGGGGGGTAGCATGGATATTCGTTTCCTCTGTGATCGCAATCTGGGCACATTGTCAAAATGGCTCCGGATTCTCGGTTACGACACCCTTTATGACCGGGGGAATGCGGATCGGAACTTTCTCCGGAGGGCCGGGGAGGAGGGGAGGATCGCCCTTACCCGC
>JAZDGS010000060.1:0-9312 GCA_043806755.1 Pseudomonadota bacterium
CGTCGGGGTACAGAAATCCGCGATATGATGCGCCGTGTATTCCAATGCGGACTTGTGATTCTCCAACAGGTTCTTCAAGTCAACGCGTAGTTGGTCAGCTTCTGTCGGCTCGATGTTCGGCCGCAAGTACTTGTCAAGAAACTGTGCGGTGTCGCCGTGGGTGCGCTGGAGCAATACGCCGATAGCGCGACCCTGCTCCGATAGCATGCCTGTTGCCGTTCGCGGCTGGACTGACACTTGAAAGTTCTCGGGCCGTACTGTGCTGGCGTCAACTGTAATGGTGTGGCTGCCGATGCGGACATCGTCGCCCACGGTTGGTACGTGTATATGGTCATGCCAATTCGGAAACATGATCACTCCCAAGCGTCACCGGGTTTGTGTTGTGCTGGCTAACATATATTGGACAGAAAAAATATATTACAAAATACTTGGCTAAAACAAGTATTCAATCATATAAGATAAATAGCACATACACATCATCTTCTTCAAGAAAAATAATGAACAATGTCAAAATGTTGTGATAATGTTTTTAAAAAGGCGCGTTATGATATCCGCACGGTGCAGGAACTTCTGGGACATGCGGATGTCTCCACGACACGGGATAGACAAACCCGCTCCGCCAATCTTTGCGAAAAATAATCCCCCCATCTTCCATAAATCGCCACACGCAAAAACATTAACTTCTCACCGAGAATTGCTGTCTCTGTCCCGTTTCCGTCAAGATGCAGGTTAAGGAAATAAAATAGAAGATGCCCGAAAAGACCAGTATGGTGGTAATCCCGAAACTGATCGCTAGCTGGATCGATACGATGGCGGCGATGACCGAAGCGCATCCGTTCGCCGCCCATGCATATGCCCGGTGCCGGGGCGTTTCCAACAGCAACCGCATTCCTGAGGGAAAAGGGAGTCCGGCTATAATTCCGGCTGGAAAAAGGAGACAGACGGCGAAAAAAAACCGATAAAATGATTGAAAACCGATCATGTAATGAATCAGGTCATCCATCATCAAAAAAAGCGCGATCAGTATCCCCACTAAGGCGCCCAAAGCGATCCGGATCTTTGCTATTGAGGCGTGTTGAGACCAGATCCCGCCAATCCCCGAAAATATCAGAATTGACGTTACGACTACGGTGAAACTGATGACAGGATCGGCAAAAAGAAGAGTAAAGGCGTTGATGAAGAAAAGCTCCAGGAACATGAATCCGGCTCCGAGCGAAAAAAAATAAAGACGATGGGCGGTGCCGGCCTTTTTTTTCTGCCTGGGCAGAAAAACCAACGGAAGAATCAACAGAAGCGCACTTACCGCAACCGCTTCGATAAAAACGACTGCGACAATGATTTCACCTGACATGAAGAGGGCATAAAACCGGCTCCCGGTTGCCGTGTAGATGGATTTGATATTGGACCATTTGAAAAAACGGTCAGGAAAAGGGCGGTCGTCGGATTGGGGCTTGGCATCGAAAATATAGGCGCGATGAAAATTTTTGGATGCGCCCGTCCGGTACGCGGAAGAAAGCTCTGAAACGGCTTGAGCATGATAGGGCGCCTCGAATCGATTGAACCGGTTGGCCAGTTCATGAAGCATGGGATAAGAATAAACAAGGTCGAAGTTGAACCGTGTTGCAAACTCCGTCAATAACGGTTTGGCTTCGATGGGTTTCACTGAAACAAGCAGGGTAAAGGTATCCCAGTTCCGAAGGATGGCGATATGTTTCTCCGGCTCCCGGATCCCGTGCCGCTTCAAGGATTCATAAGCTGTTGACCATACGCGGATCGTATCAGCCGGCGGAAGGCGAAGCCGTCGTGAAATAATCAGCACGCCACGGGGTGAGAGGCGGGCAATGTAGTGTTCAAAGGCTTCTAGTGTCAGAAGGTAGTCCTGGGAAAGGGAATCGGCGCCGATCAGGGAAGATCCCCAATTGTCGAGGTGAATGACGTCGAAGGCAAGGCGGGTTCTGGCGATGAATGTTCTGGGATTTTCACTCGCAACCGGAAGGCGATAATGCTCCATAATGATTTTGGCGAGATGCGGATGTTGTTGCACGATCACGATCTTTTTTGCCTTGGATGACATGGCACAGGGGATCGCTGATCCTCCCCCCTGCTCGATGATCAGAACGCGATCGGGCTCAGGGGAGAGGATGTATCCGGCATAAGGAAGAGAAAACTGCGGAAAGGGTAACGGGTCGTTCTTGTCCGCAGAATAAAGGGTTATGGGATGATCTCCATCCCGAAATGCCGACCGTTGACCGGGTAGGTTTCCGTCGAATTTAAGGCTTAAGCCGGGTGCATATCGGATATACGGGCTTTTAACAATGTCGATTCTGCCGCGGATCCCTGTGCTCGAAGTTGAAATCCGGGTATCCGGAAATTTCAGGAGTTGGCTTAATGCTTTGTAAGGGGAAGGGATTATGGAAACCATCCCTTCTTCTTTCGAAAAAGTGAAATAGATAGTAAGGACGGCAATGCTAAGCCCGATGATTCCGAATACCGGTCGCTTAGGATGTTTTTCCAAAGAGGTTCCGGCCGCTCTCTTTTTTACCCATATGTCATTTATTGAATGGATCACCGGCAGAACCTGTGGAAGAATAGCGATGGCCACCATTGTACCTGCCTCCCCCATCACATCTAAAACCAGAGCCGGAAAGGCCGCTCCGCATGCCGAACCGGCCATGCCGGCAAAATAGACATATCCGCTTTTTTCCGGTATTGCCGCATATCCGGATAGAGTCACAAGCCCTGCGATAAAAAAGGGGAGCGACAGTGTCAGATAGAGGATAAAAAGATAAAAGGCCTGAACCGGTTCAAATGGAAGGCGAAAATAGTCAAACGGGATCCTGCTTAAAAAAAAGAGCGCAGCGAGTGTCAGAACCGTAAACAGAAGGATGAGTCCGTACAAATGATGCGATTCAGTGATATTTTTTCCCCATCCGGGTTTCCGGGTATCGAAAATGCAAACCAGCGTCCCGCTTGCGGCAAAACCAAAAAGGGCGATGCTGATCACCATAAATGAGAGGTGATTCCACTGGGTGATGGAAAAAATCCGCGCCAAAAGAATTTCAAAGGAGAGGGAAGAAAAAGAGAGCAGAAAAATAGCCCAAAGAATCATTTCTCTTTCACGGCATGCCCGGTCAACGGAACAAAAAGGACTCCGCAGATCTGATCGGTGACCAGGTCATTCCCTTTTTTGGAAATAAGGACCAGATTTTGATAACTGAAGGGGTTGCCAAGTGGAAGGATCAGCCGGCCGTTCTGGTGAAGCTGTTTTAACAGCGGCGGAGGGACATGATCCACTGCGGCCGTGACCATGACGGCGTCAAAGGGTTTGGCCTCATCCCACCCGAAATACCCGTCCCCATGACGAATATGGATATGAGGATATCCCAGCGATGTTAGGGTTTTTGAGGCATTTTCATAAAGCGGTTTTTTTATTTCAATGGTATAAACATGCCTGGTAATCATCGAAAGAACGGCAGCCTGATAGCCGGATCCGGTCCCGATCTCAAGAACGCGGCTATCCTCCCCCAGTTTGAGCTGTTCGGTCATCAGAGCGACGATATACGGTTGGGAAATGGTCTGTCCTTCCCCGATAGGGAGAGGAAAGTCCCCGTAGGCCTGCTTCCGAATCGATTCCGGGACAAACAGATGCCTGGGGACCGTTCTCATGGCATGGAGGACTTTTTCATCGGAGATCCCCCGTTTTCGGATTTGGTCTTCCACCATTTTTTCCCGTTCGTTCGTGTAGTGGATCAACTCTTTGGGATTTTGGGCGAAAATAGGGGCCTGCAATGAAAAAAGAAGGGTCAAAATAAGTGATAATCGTTTCATTTCAGATTTATGGTTTGATTTATGACGATATCCCATCCATAATTTACCGACATATGCATTGATTTGCAAAGGAATTTATACGATGAACGCGATTCTTGAAAAATTACATCTCAAGGAAGAAGAAATGGGCGCTCATACCGGGTCTCCCATGAACTGCAGTGGCAGGCTCCTGCCGGTCGTATCCCCGATAAACAGCCGATCCATCGGAAAAATCCGGCAGGCCGGTTGGGGTGATTACGGCATTTAATTTTCCGGTGGCTGAAAATCCTAAATGGTTGAAATGATCACATCGCTCTCCAGAATGAAACGGTATTGGATCATGGAATTGGCCTCTGGAGGGCTCTTTATTCTCCTTCTTTTCATTCGTCTTGGGATTTTCCAGAAAGGTATCGGTCAAACGACTAGTCGATTATCCGGATCGGTTGTTACTCTGTCCGAGAGGGAAACCTGGATGGATGTATTCCAGGATGACCGGAAAATCGGCTTTTCATATACCAAAGTGGCAAAAAACGAAAAAGGGTATCGGATCGATCAGGAGCTGTTCATTAACATCAATACGATGGGGCTTGTGCAGGATATCCGGATGAAGACCCGGGGGATCCTGAATCCCGATCTGTCCATGGATTCATTTCAATTTCAAATGAACTCAGGGCGATTTGCTTTTACGGTAAAGGGAGCCTTCTCCGGCGGTAAGCTGGATATTTCCATCCGGAATGCAGGGAAAGAAGAGCGATCTCAAATCCGGATGGAAAAACCCCCTTATCTGGCCGCAGGCCTTTTCGATGCCGTCATCGCCCATGGGCTAAAACCCGGTGAAGAACGGTTATTTCCTCTGTTTGATCTGACGAGCGTAGGAGAAATTCCGGTCACCGTAAAGGTGCTTGGAAAGGAGAATATCCTGAATATGGGCATTTCGAAAGCCGCCACCAAGGTGACTCTTTCCTACAAAGGGGCATCTCAATTTGCCTGGATCAGCGAGGACGGAGAAGTATTGAGGGAGGAAGGGCTACTGGGAATGCGACTGGAAAAAACGAACAGGGAGAATGCACTTTCCGGCGCGGCGGCAGGATCCGGCCGGGATTTGACAGAAGTCGCTTCGGTTCCGGTGGATGGATCGATAAACAATCCCCAGACCCGAAACGACTTGATGGTTGAAATCTCCGGGATCGCTTTCGAAGGTATGGACCTTCACGGAGGGCGTCAATCGCTTTCGGGAAACCGGTTGAGCATTATCAAAGAGGATCTTTCCGGCGCAGGCAAATGGTCAATCCTGTCTGAAAAGCCGACGGATGCGTTGATCCCTTTTCTGAAGTCCACGCCGTTTATCCAATCCGATCACGAAACGATCAGGCGCCTGGCACGGGAGATCACTGCCGGTGAAAAACATCCATATGATGAAATACGGCACATCGTTTCATGGATGAACCGAAACATCGAAAAACGCCCCACGTTTTCCGTTCCGGATGCCCTTTCCACCCTTAAAAGCAAGATGGGGGACTGCAACGAACATGCCGTGCTTTTCGCGGCTCTGGCGAGAGCGGCCGGGATTCCGGCCACCGTGGAAGCGGGGTTGGTATACCTGAAGGGGCGGTTTTATTACCATGCATGGAATCGTGCATTTATCGGGCAATGGATTACTGTCGATTCTCTTTTTAACCAGATTCCGGCAGATGTGACGCATATCCGACTGATTGCCGGAGCAGAACGCTCCCAGCTTGATCTTCTCGCAGCAATCGGCCGGATCGGCATCAAAATTCTTGACGGATAGGATGATGGTGAAATTGCAATTTCAACCGGATTATGTTGAATCATGATCGAACTTGATCATCTTACAAAAAAATATGCCCGGGTGACGGCGGTCAACAATCTTAACCTGACCATCAAAAAGGGGGAGATATTCGGATTTATCGGCCCCAACGGCGCCGGAAAAACCACGACCATTAAAATGCTGGGGGGGATTCTCGCCCCGACAAGCGGATCGGTAAAGATCTGCGGAATCAATATGGCTGATGAACCGGAAAGGGCCAAGCAAAGGATCGGCTTCATCCCGGACCGACCTTACCTTTACGAAAAGCTTACGGGAATGGAATTTCTTCGGTTTATGGCCGGTTTATACAAAGTGGACAACGCTTCCTTTCATCAAAAAACAAAAGAACAGCTTGAGCTTTTTTCCCTCTCGGAGTGGGCTCATGATCTCATCGATTCATATTCCCACGGCATGAGGCAGAGGCTTGTCATGGTGGCCGCTTTTCTTCATGACCCGGAGGTCATCATTGTGGATGAACCGATGGTGGGGCTTGACCCGATGGGGATCATTCTGGTGAAAGATCTGTTCAGACGTCTTTCCAAAAATCAAACGACCATTTTCATGTCAACCCACAGTTTGCATGTGGCCCAGGACATCTGTCATCGGATCGGGATTATCCATCGCGGAACCCTCATCGCTACAGGAACCCTTGATGAATTGCGGCAAAATGCACGTTTTACAAATGCCGATTTGGAAAAGGTATTTATCGCTCTTACCACCGAGCCGCCGAATCATCAGGAATACGGCGTTTAGGATCGGAAATAATGGACACGCTTTTACTTTTAAGGCCAAGGCTCTGGTCGATTAAGAATTCGCATTTAAATACACGGGGCGCAAAGGTCACGTTAAAACCGCTTATTCTGGGCGTCATCGGCGCCCTTTTTTGGGGAGGCATTTTTCTGATCTCCATCCGGGTCTTGACCTATTTCAAAGGGATCGAAGAAATCGGAGATCTGCTCGCAACAAAATTATTGTCCATGATGCTGATTACATTTTTTTCGCTTCTAATGTTCAGTGGGATCCTGACCCACCTTTCAACGCTTTATTTAAGCAAGGATCTTTCTTTGGTTTTTTCCCTCCCGGTTCAGCGCCACCGGATTTTTATCTCCCGCTGGCTGGAAGGCACCTTCGACAGCGCCTGGATGGTCCTGATTTATGCCCTGCCGGTTCTGATCTCCTTCGGTATCGTCTATCAGGGACATCCCTTATTTTATCTGTATATCCCCGCCATCCTTCTCCCCATGATTTTGATCGCTTCGGGATTCAGCGCCACCCTGGTGATGATTGCCGTGCTGATCATCCCGGCGAGCCGCATCCGGAGCCTGTTCGTCTTTTTTGGTCTTTGCGCGTTCATCGTTATCTACCTGGCGTTTCGATTGCTGAGGCCCGAGCGACTGGTGGACCCGGAGGCGTTTTCAACGGTTCTTGTTTATCTGAATACGCTGAAAACGCCGACTTCACCGTTTCTTCCAAGCTCCTGGGCACTCGATGGGATCATGGGGATTTTGAAAAATGACCTTAAAGAGGCATTAATCTGTGTCGCTCTCTCCTGGAGCGGTGCGCTAACGGTGATTTTTTCCCAGGCTATTATTTCGGATGCGATCTATTTTAAAGGGTTATCCAAGGCCCAGGCCGGAAAGGAGCGATTTTTCAGGCACAACAATCCATCTAAAATAAAAACCGATCCATTTTCAACTCCGGTAAAGGCCTTTGCCGCCAAGGAGGTCAAGATCTTTTTGCGCGATCAGACCCAATGGTCTCAGATATTTCTCATTGCCGCACTTGTCGTGATCTATCTTTACAATTTCAAAGTCCTTCCTCTTGAACGGGCACCCATTCAGACCGTATATCTTCAAAATCTGCTTTCCTTTATGAACATGGGGCTTGTTTCGTTTGTGCTCATCGCCGTGACCGCCCGATTTGCCTATCCGGCCGTCAGCATGGAAAAGGAAGCATTCTGGCTGGTTCGATCCACCCCGATCCGGATCAGATCATATCTTTGGATCAAGTTTTTTATTTATTTTTTACCGCTGCTCATATTGTCCGAAACTCTCATCATCGCAACCAATATCCTATTGCATGTCACTTCCTTCATGATGGTTCTTTCGGCGATTACGGTTTTTTTCATGGTTCCGGGAATTGTCTCCATGGGGATCGGGCTCGGTGCAACGTATCCGGACTTCAAATCCGAAAACCCCTCCAAATCGGTAACCAGTTGGGGCGGGTTGATTTTCATGATGGCAGGAGCGGCATTTGTGGCCGCTGTCATCATGCTCGAGGCCGGACCGGTCTATCGCCTGTTTATGGCAGACCTCAAGGGGCATCGGATCTATTTAAGCGAATGGCTGTGGACCGCCGGTTCATTTTCAGCGGCTTTGCTTTTATGCATTGCAGTAACGGTTTTTCCGATGCACCTTGGAGAAAGGCATTTGCAGCAATTGGAATACTAGAATTCCCTTTCATCGGGTTCATTCATTTATCTATTTGATCCATACCTTTACAACCTGCACTTCAGATGATAACAGTAAAAAATATGATTATCACGCTTGGTTTCGCATAAAGGAATTCCCATGACCGGAAACAGATCCTCAATTCTTTGCCCCAACTGCCGAAAGCTTATCAGCAATGATGAACCGCGCTGCCCCTATTGCGGAATCGCCGGGCCCGGATCCTTTTGGAAGAATAATATATTGACCAGAGGGGTTGCCGATCCGGCGCAGGTTGTCCGGTGGATCATTTCCGTCAATATCGGCATGTACATCCTCTCCCTGTTGCTCAATCCCATGATACCCCGGTTTACATTCAACCCCATCCTCTTTTTATCTCCGGAGAACAAAAGCCTTCTGCTCATGGGAGCCACCGGCACCATCCCCGTTTTTCACTTGGAACGGTGGTGGACGCTCGTTTCAGCGAGTTATCTGCATGGAAGTATTCTACACATCTTTTTCAATATGTATGCCTTCAGGCAGATTGCTCCCTTTGTCTTGCAGGAGTTTGGAATCCATCGGATGTTCGCTATTTACTCAATTTCCGGAATATTCGGCTATCTGATTTCATGTTTTGCCGGAATCACATTTACCATCGGTGCCTCGGCGGCATTGTGCGGTCTGATCGGTGCCAGTCTCTACTATGGGAAAAGCCGGGGTGGAGTTTACGGGCAGTCCATTTACCGGCAGCTTGCCGGCTGGACGCTGGGAATGTTCCTGTTTGGATTACTCGTCCCGGGAATAAACAATTGGGGGCACGGCGGAGGCCTTGTTGCCGGCATCGCCCTCGGTTTTTTATTGGGGTATAACGAGCGCAAACCGGAAAATATCATTCACCGGATGATCTCAACCGGATGCGGAATCCTAACGGGTTTGATCCTGATCTGGGCGATCCTTTCCGCACTGTTTTATCGTCTCTCGGCTTGATTTATCTACCAACCGCTTCCTCCGCCTCCCCCCCCTCCTCCCCCTGAGGAACCGCCGCCGCCGCTTCCTGAGGATCCCGAAGATGTGGAAATGGCTCCGGCAAAAGAACTACCGAGGCTCGACGCAAATCCGGAACTTCCCATGCTGCTAAAGGACCTTCCGCTATACCAGCCCGGCGAGTATTCCTTCCCGTCTTGGGCAGCGGCTGCCAGAACCTCGGCAAATTGTTCGCTCCATTCATGCTCCGCATCCAGGGCAAGAGCA
>JAZDGS010000061.1:0-13140 GCA_043806755.1 Pseudomonadota bacterium
GGACCGATGGATATTTGCTTGATGATTATATCGCTCATTTATCGCACTTTAAGGCTTAAACGTCATTTCCGATCCGGTTTTTTTCAACTTCCTCATCCCGACGTCTCCGGATATGGAGAGTTTTCCATCCGGTATTTCCCGATCAATTCAATCAAAAGAGATAATTCGGTTTCAAAGCGATTTATGGTTCTTTCATCATTTACCCGATTTCGCTTGAGTTCTTCTTCAAGGGCGGAAACCTCGCGCAAGAGCCTTTTTGCTGAAATCGTTCCTGCCGCTCCTTTAATCGAGTGACAGAGCTTTGCAGCACCTTCACCGTCTCCGCAGGAGATCAATTTCCGGATTTTATCAGGTGAATCGGAATACATCTCGGAAAAAAGATCCATCATTTTATAAAACAAGTTCCGCTTTCCGCTTACTCTTGCAAGCCCCTCCTGTATATCAACGATGGGTATATGGTCATTGTTAGGCGATAATTCCGGATCTTTGACAAATGCAGGGTCATTTTCCCTTACGCTTTTCACCCATTTGGATAAGACATCCATCAGGCGATCCGGATCGATCGGCTTTGGAATATAATCATTCATTCCCGCCTCGATGCATCTTCCGTATTCTTCTGTTAGCGAATAAGCCGTCATGGCAATAATCGGTAGATGATCAAACCGCCTGTCGGCCCGTATTTTTCGAGTGGCTTCGAGCCCGTCCATTTCCGGCATCTGGATGTCCATTAGAATGATATCGTAAGGGGATTGCTCGACTGCGGAAACCGCCTGTATCCCGTTTTCGACAACATCGACGATCATCTCCGCACTTTCAAGGATTTCACGAGCAACCTGTTTATTGATCTCATTATCTTCAGCAAGAAGTATTTTAATTCCTTTGAGTTTTTCCGCCGAGCGGTTTTTATTCACATTCACTTGAATCATATCGATCCCCTTTTCAATCGGGATTCCACATAACTCCGCCATCAATCGTTCAATCGACTTCTTCTTGACCGGCTTGGTGATCACCGCATCAACCGGGTTCTCCCGGGGTTCACCTGTAATGTCTTCCTTCCCGAACGGAAGAAACAGCACCGTGCGGGCATGGGTGGTTTCCGGATCATTTTTTATCCGATGCGCCGCATCAATCCCGAACCCATCCGTCAGATTCGAGTTGATGAATACGATATCGAAAGGCTCTTGTTTCTGAGCGGATAATTTCAGGATGGAGAGAGCTTCATTTATGCTGAATGCCGTTATGGAAATGATTTGAAATGATTTCAGCATCTGTTTTATCATCGTTTGGAAATCGCCATTTCCATGAATAACAAGGGCTTTTTTTCCGGCCGTCTTTTTCGTCAGTTCTAGATGCACGGGTTTGGACTTGAATCGGCTTTTTAATTCGATCGTAAAATAAACACTGGATCCCGCTCTCTCCTTGCTTTCAATCCGGATGGCTCCATTCATCATTGAGATGAGCCGCTTACAGATCGCCAAACCGAGTCCGGTTCCTCCGTATTTCCGGGTATACGAGCCGTAGACCTGGGTAAACGGGCTAAAAAGGCTCAGGATTCTATCTTCAGGTATCCCAATTCCGGTATCTTTGACCAAAAAGAGCAATCGGATTCCATCTTCCCATTTCTCCAACAAAGAGACCTGGATTAAAATTTCTCCATAATCGGTAAACTTCACTGCGTTGCCGATGGTATTGATCAGAATCTGCTCCAACCTCAACGGATCGCCCAAAAGATCGAAGGGAATATCATTTGAAATGTGAGTGATCAGCTCCAAACCCTTCTCTTCGGCTTTCCCGGCGAACATGTCCAATATGTGATCCATCACATCGTCCAAATGGAACTCGATCTTTTCGAGCTCCAGTTTCCCCTCTTCTATCTTGGAAAAATCAAGGATATCATTGATAATCCCCAGAAGGGTATTTGACGATTTCCGTATACTGAATAAATAGTCGTGTTGTTTTTGAGTCAACTCGGTTCTAAGAATCAATTCGACCAATCCGGAAATGGCGTTCATCGGAGTGCGTATTTCATGGCTCATGTTGGCGAGAAATTCGCTTTTGGCCCGGTTGGAGGCTTCGGCAGCCAGCTTGTCTTGTTGAAGCTGTTCAAAATGCTTTTTTTCAGTGATATCCCTGATGATCATATGAACAAAAAATAGATCGTTCCATTCGAACCGATTCAGCCGGATTTCCACCTCAAGCGGATTATGATCTTTGGGTTGTATCGTCCATTCGAACGATAGGGATTCACCTTTCAGAACCCTTTGAATCATATTTTCGATCGATGGATCAAATATGTTCTTTTCCGGATTCCCGTTAAATGAAAGCTCGGTTAAGCGCTTTTCAATAATTTCTTCCGGTGAAAAATCAAATGTGAAAAGGAATTTCTGGTTCCCCTCAACAATCCGATTTTCATTTATCGTGACGACCGCATCCGGAAATGTTTCAAAAAGAATACGATACTTCTTTTCGCTTTTTCTGAGACTGGTGAGCGTTTCCGAAAGGCGATCCGCCATCTTGTTAAACATGACTCCAAGCCGGCCGACTTCATCCTGAGTCTTTATGGTGATACGGGAATTCAGATCGCCTTCTCCGATCAGCTCCGTGCTTTTCATCAAAAGGCGTAAAGGATTCGTCAACCGTCTTGTAATGAACATCACAGCCAATGTGAGGACCAGAGCACCGCAGAATCCGATGAATATTACATACGGTTTAATCCGATTCAGCGCCCCATATAACTCTTCCTGTTCCGCAGCGACCAGAACATACCATCGCCATGGCTTAAAATATTCGTATATCGCCAAATAACTCCGATCCCCCAAAGAAAAAACGATTTCTCCCTTTTGTTGATTCCTTATTTTCTGATACCATCTTTCACCACTGACATCCTTATTCATCATAAACTTCTCAGGGTATGTGGAAACAACTCCATTTTCATTAACGGCAAATGCATATCCCCGTTTTCCAAGATCGATTCGATCCATTAAATTAGCGGCGTCCATTTGAGCTTTCCTGACGCTTGCCTCAACATCTTCCAACCCATATTCATGAAGAATCCCTTCCTGGACGGATGTGGTGTGGACGGCTTCATCGAGTCGGATCCGAAGCCAATTTTTTGCAAGCTCCGTCAATGCCGAATGGGAGAAATAATAGGTTGTTCCAATCGCGCCGACCAAAGAAAAAATGAGTATGGGCAGAATGGTTACAAGGATTTTGAAAAAGATAGTCATTCGGATATCCTCTGATTTCTCATTTTAATAAATACCTGAAGTCAACAGGGTCGTTCGACCTCAAAGCACCTTTCATTCTACTTAAGAAAACGCGTTTTTTCGGTAATTTGAGGATAAAGGGCCATGCTCGCTTTCAACGGATGTCCATAGTCGACATCGCTTCTTCTTGCAAAACACTGATTTGTAAAAAAAACCGGATATGCCGCGGCATCGCTTAAAATTTTGATTTGCGATTGCATCCAAAGCTGAATCTGCTTGTCGGGAGCGATCTCTTCTCGAGCCGCCTCGATCAGCTTATCGATCTTGTCATAGCTGGAAAAATTGGTATCCGGCGTCTTACCGGTGACGACGATGGAGTCGGAGTGGAAAAACCGCGTCAGAAAAACGTCCGCATTGGGTCTCCAGGCGCCGTAAATGACGATAGGAGATTCCCCTTTTCTGATCCTTTTTTGCATTTCCCCGTGATTCACCACTTCGACGTAGCAATCAATATGGATCTTTTTCAACTGCTCCTTTAATATCTCATAGTTTTCCCGATAGATCCGTTTTTCCGATGATATCACGGTGACGGCGAACCCGTTCGGGTAGCCTGCCTGAGACATCAGCTTTCTTGCTTTCACAACATCTACATCATAATCCAAACCGAGCGTTCGAATTTCCCTCTCCGAGATTCCGCCTGGAAGTAATTGAACCGGTACCGGAGAAGAGACCTTTTCGGCAAGAAGGTCGCTGGTGCTTTTCAAAAACTCATTCCTATCCAAGACATAAAAGATCGCCTGCCGCACAAGAATGTTATCAAAGGGTTTTTTACGCACGTTCAGATGAATGGTCATGACTTCTCCCACTCCGAAAATATCGAGGACGACATTCTTGGCTTTGCTGATTTTGTCGATCCATTCACGATCTCCTGATCCGGTGATGGCATCCAGCCTTCCTTCATTCAAAGCGTTTTCACGATCCTTAATGTCCGGAAGTAGATGAAATTCAACCCCTTTCAGTTCCGGCTTTCCTTTGAAATAGCGGTCATTGGCGATAAGGAGAATTTTCTCTTTTGGCTCATAGGAATCAAACATAAAAGGGCCTGTTCCCACAGGATGTTTTTTAAAATACTCATATCCTTTGGCTTCGATGGCGTTTTTACTGACAATGAAACCTCCCGCATAGTTTGTCACCTTTGGAAAAAACAGAATTGGTGACATCGGTTTTCTGAGAATGATATTGACGGTGTAATTATCCACCTTTTCAAAGATCATCTCTTCGTATTCACCGGCATAGGAAGAGTACTTTGGATTGGCCGATTTATTAAAAGAAAAAACAACATCATCGGCTGTCAGTTCATCCGGGCCGCTTCCGTCAAACGGATGAAACATGACCCCTTTCTTCAACTTAAACGTCCAAATTTGTATCCCTTTCACGTGACGGGGTTCCGGTATGCTTTCCGCTAGATCCGGCTCGATTTTGGGTGCATTTCCATCCCGGTACCGAAGCAACCCGTTGAAGAGCATATCTGCAATCGCCCGATCCTGAGAACCGGCTGCTAAATGAGGATCCAGAGAACCGATTTCACTGACATGAATACCAAATCGCAGCGTCCCCCGCTTGTCATTATGATCCGGTTTATCCATTGCCGGGGCATTTGACGTTGAATTTCCGAACAGGAAAAAAGCGGTAATCATGACGATGACGATATCGGATATTTTTTTCATAAGCCACCTTCCTGCAGACTATCGCCTGTTTCCGATTCGCCGTTTATCGGCATGGCTTGAGCGAGAAAAAAATACAGAGAGTTTAAATCTTTACCAGAGAATCAGGCAAATGGAAATTTCTTTTTAAGGTGGATACCGACCGGATCGGATTCGGTGGTTTTCGAATGATGATCTTTCGTCCTATTCCGAAAAAGGGTGTTCCGATCCGAAGTCAGGAACAAACGATACCTTATTCCGTGCCGGGTCCGATCCTTTGCCGGGGAACTGGACAAACAGATGTTCAAAGCCAAGCGTCCGGGCATGGGTATAAACCCGATCAAATTCATCATGCGTCAAGTGTCTGCGCAAATGGATATCATTATGGAACAATACCGGAGCGTACTGGGACATAAGGCTTAACGGCAAACGGGAACCGAATTCCAGAAATAGGGTTGTGAGGGCGTTGATGGAATTTTCCGCATATCCGGGCAGGATCAGATGCCGGACCAAAACCCCATGCATGGCCAGCACCGAGTCATTATCGAAAGAATCCAAAAATCCTTTTTGGCGGATCATTTCAGAAATCGCGGCTAAAGCCGCATCCGGATACTCTTCGCACCCGGACAACCGTTTTGCCAGATGCTTGTCCGAGTATTTAAAATCGGGCAGATAGATATCGGCATGTTCATCGGCAAGGCGAAGCATCTGTTTGGATTGATAGCCGGACAGATTATAAATCAAGGGTAAGTGGTAACCGCTTTTTCGGAGCCGACCGGCCAGAATGAACGCGTAAGGGAAAAAATGATCCGGTGTTACGAAGTTAATGTTATGGACGGCATGGATTTGAACCATTTTTTCAACCCGTCCAAAAAGGATATCCGTATCGATGAGTTCGCCCAGGCCGTCCATCGAAATTTGATAATTTTGGCAAAAAGTGCATTGTAGGGAACATCCCGTAAAAAAAACGGTCCCTGATCCACGGGTTCCGGTAATGGGAGGTTCCTCTCCGAAGTGGGGACCGATGTAGGCGACCTTCAGTTGCGCCCCTTCCCTGCAAAAGCCTTTTCGATTCCCTGAAAAACGGTCAATACCGCAGGCTCTCGGGCACAACGCGCAATTTTGAAATAAGTGCATCAAATCCAATAACGGGGATCCCCATCGATTCATGGCATTCTAAGGATTTTACCGGATATTTATTGCTAAATCGAGGTTATTCTATCACACGTATAATGATTGCTCCATAGGCTGTCGCATCAACACGTCATCTTCACTCTACGGAAAAACAACCCCTATGTTTTAAAAATCATCTTCGATATTGACAAGGATTTTGGGTTATTCTAAACTACCAATCTTTGGTAAATCCGGCATTTTTATGGTTAATCGACACGATTTATTTTGGCTGTTGAACATATGTGAGCGACGAAAGACCGCTTTTTTTTATTGGATTTCAATTGTTATGACCAATTATAGATGTATGCAGGAACGACCCCCTCCCCAAATTTAACCTCAATAAGATGGAATCGTATACCGTCTTTTATTAAAACAATCAAAAACCAGTAAAAAGGAGGAAAAATGAAGCTTAACAATCTCATTCAACCGTGGACCATTTTATGCTGCTGCGTGATGGCCATCACGCTCATTTCAGGCTGCGGAGGACAACCTCCCAAGCAGGAAATCGATGCTGCCAACGCCGCCCTTCAAGCGGCGATAACCGACGGAGCGGAACAATATGCTCCGGAAGAACTTAAAGCAGCTCAGGAGCTGATAGCGAAACTGAATGCCGAAATGGGAAAGAAAGATTACAAAGCGGCAAAACAGACGGCCATTCAGTCAAAGGAAGCCGCGAATAAGGCAAAAGGTGCCATTGAAGCCGGAAAGGCAAAAGCCAAAGATGCCGCCGCAGCCCTTATAAATGAAGTCAAACAGGGCCTCGAAAAAGCCAAAGGGCTCGTTGCCGAGAATGCAAAGCTCCCCGCTGATCTGCTCCAGCCGATTAAGGATCAGCTTGCCGCTGCGGAAGCCGGAATCGGTGAGATCGACGGTATGGTAACCGGTGAAAAATTCAAAGAAGCATCGGATAAGGCCGCTCTGTTAAAGGATCAGTTTGCCCAGATCGAACAGGGGATCAATGACGCCAAGGCCAAAGCCGAAGAGGCTAAAAAGGCGGCCGGAGCCAAGAAACCCGAAAAGAAAAAGTAACCCTTTTTTTTTCAATTCATCGACCCTGGGAAGGAATTTCCTTCTCAGGGTCCTTGCCTATCCGATCCAAGTTACATTTTCAGGGCGTTTCATGCTTAAAACCAACTTAAGGATCGTGGATGTAGATGGGTTCCGAACCCCTTAAGAGTGTGCAGGTCAAAAACAGCTACCTTCGCACCACCCCTTCTTTTCTAGGTAAAATCGTCGCCACGGTAAACTACGGCGATCAGGTCCGGGTGCATTCCGAGAATTCCGACTGGTGCAAGGTCAGCTTGCCGGGAAAAGGCACCGAGGGATGGATCCACTCTTCCGCATTAAGTAACAAAAAGATCGTCATGAAAGGAGGAGGATCGCAAGCGCAAAAAACCGCTTCCGGTGAAGAGCTTGCTTTGGCCGGAAAAGGGTTCAATAAACAGGTCGAGGACCAGTATAAGTCCAGGCACAGAAGCATGAACTTTGCTCTCATCGACGGAATGGAGAAAATCGTCATATCTCCCGACGAGATTAAGGAATTCCTCAAGGAGGGAAAACTAAATCCCAAAGGGGGCCTGTTATGAAACCCATCAACAGGCGCGAATTTCTCTTCTTTTGCGGACAAACCTCTTTGTTCGGATTCTGTTGCTCGACATGGCTTTCGGCATGTCAAGCGATCGCACCGGTATCCAAAGTCGCTTCACAGGCGGGGATCATCAATTCAAAGAAGGCGGAGGCCATCGTTCGAAGCTCTCAGGCAATAGCCAAAACCTTCGAGGATATCACCCCTGAACAGGAGTATTACATCGGGCGAACCATCGGAGCCATGATTCTAAGCAAGTATAAACCATGCAATAATGCGACCGCCAATCGGTACATCAATCTTTTGGGCCGGACTCTCGCTGTTGCCTCGGATCGCCCTGAGACTTTTGGCGGATATCATTTTTTAATTTTGGATTCAAATGAGATCAATGCGTTTGCGGCGCCGGGCGGATTTATTTTCATCGCCAAAGAACTTCTTAAGTGCTGCCGTCATGAAGATGCCTTGGCCGCCGTCCTAAGCCATGAAATCGGACATATCCAGGGAAAACACGGCCTAAAAGCCATCGAAAATTCCCGCCTGACCTCTGCCCTGGCCATTCTTGGGACAGAAACCGCCAAAGCATACGGAGGAGCGGAACTTTCCCGCCTGACCGACATCTTCGAAGAATCCATCTCGGATATTTTCAAAACCATAGTAAACAAAGGGTACTCCAGATCCCAGGAGCAAGATGCGGACAGCGCCTCTGTTGCCATCCTAAAAAAGGTGGGATACAACCCCGAAGGGCTGGTGGATATGCTCAAGATCATGGAAAAGAAACTCAAACCGGGCGGAGTCGATTTTGTAAAAACACACCCTTCGCCCGCTAGCCGCATCGATGGGGTCAGAGATCAGATCGGAAAGCCGTCGGAGATTGCCATGCCGGACAACCGGCAAAATCGATTCACAAAGGTTCTTCAGTCCATCTAAACCATGATCGGCTTTTTATCCGTTCGCAAAAGGGTTCTGCAGGCCATATTCACCGGAATTGCCGGAACATGCGTTGCTCTCTTTTTTCACTTCTTTGGAATGCTGGAAACATGGGAGACAAAGACGTGGGACTGGCGAGTTCGGCTTCTGGCGGGTCCCGGCAAGGCAACAGAGGAAATCCGGATCATCCTTCTCGATCAAAACAGCCTGGACTGGGCTCAGAAGGAAAATGGAATCTCATGGCCCTGGCCCAGAGAAATCTACACGGCGATCGTCAATTTTTGTTACCGGAGCGGCGCCAGATCCCTTGCATTGGATGTTCTCTTCCTGGAACCTTCAAGCTATGGCGTTCAAGATGACGAATCCCTTGGAAAAGCCGTCCGCTCCTTTGGCCGGGTTGCCGGCGCCGCCTTCTTTTCCGCCCGGAGCGGAAAAGAATCTCAATGGCCGTCCGATTACCCGGCCCCGATGCTTGAAATTAATCACATCAAGAAATGGAATGACGTCGGCATCAGCAAGGCATTATCCTACACCAAGGCCGCACTCCCCATCCCCGAAATCGGAAAAAATCTTGCGGTGATCGGTCATGTCAATCATTTTCCCGATCCGGATGCCCTGTTCCGTCGGGCATACCTTTTTGCCCTCTTCGATAACCGGTTCGTGCCAAGCCTGGGTTTAGGATTGATCCCGGCTGAGAAGGAAAATCGAACACCACACTTCGAGCCAGGCGGATTGTTTTTTTATGGAAAGCAAATCCGGTTGGATCGAAATGGAGCGGCGATTCTTCGCTTCAGAGGACCCATCAGTGTTTATGGTCCGGTCAGTGCCGCATCGGTCATCCAATCCGAAATCCGGATCCGTGAGGGGAAAGAGCCGACCCTTCCCCTGGAAGTGTTTAAAAATAAATATGTTCTGTTCGGCTTTTCAGCTCCAGGCCTTCTGGACCTCAGGCCAACGCCGGTCGCTACCGTGTACCCGGGAGTAGGGATCCATGCGACGATGCTTGATAATTTCCTCTCCGAGGACTTCATGCGGGAAACGCCGGCGCCGCTGATCCTGTTGCTGATTCTGCTCCTTTCCCTGTCATGCGGAGGGTTGATTGCACGCTTTAGAAGCCCTGCCGGCGGTTTGAGCCTTGGAGCTCTTTTTATTGCCGTACCGGTCGGTATCGCCATCGGCGGTTATCGACTTGGCTTATGGGTTCCCTTGCTGGTCTTGGAATCGGCCGGTATCGTACCCGTCATTTTTGGGGTTCTTGTCAATTATGCCTCAGAAGGACGCCAAAAGCGATTTATTAAGAAAGCCTTTGCTCAATATTTAAGTCCAAAGGTCATTGACCAACTTGTCCGAAACCCTGAACGGTTGAAATTGGGAGGGGAACGGAAAACCCTTTCGATTTTTTTCTCAGACCTTACCGGATTCACCTCCCTATCCGAAAAGCTTAAGCCTGAAGACCTAACCCGCCTTCTCAATGAATATCTTTCAGCGATGACCGATTTAATCCATGAAGAGGAAGGGACGGTGGATAAATATGAAGGAGATGCCATCATCGCCTTCTGGAATGCCCCACTTGATGTCTCGGACCATGCCGTCCGGGCAGTAAGAGCCGCCTTGCACTGCCAAGACCGGCTGGCGAAAATGGCGCCTATCTTTAAAAAATATATGGAAGCGGATCTCATCATGAGAATCGGCATTAATACCGGGGAAGCGGTTGTTGGAAATATGGGGTCTAAAAACCGTTTCGATTATACCATGCTCGGGGATGCGGTGAATCTGGCTTCACGTCTGGAAGGCGTTAATAAGGATTTCGGAACCCATACTCTCATTTCCAAGACGACCCGGGATCTGTTGAACAATGATTTTCACTGCCGGGAGATCGGCCGAGTCACGGTTGTCGGGAGAAAAAAGCCGGTCACCGTGTACGAGCCGATGTTCAAAGAGCAATTCGCAAAACAAAAGGAACAGATTGATGAATTTGCAAAAGGGCTTCAGCTTTTTTATCAAGGGACCCTGGATAAAGCCCGTTTGCTTTTTTCATCCATTGCAAACCATGACCCGGCGGCCCAAGCCTATGTCAAACGAATAGACGAATTGGAACCATCGGGTGCCGAAACCTGGGAGGGAATTTGGGTAATGACGAAAAAATAAAGCGCCGGAGGCCAGCTATATGATCTCAATAACACCTCAGACCTGAGGACTCTCTAAATTCCTCAGCCGGAAGGTTTACACGAAGGCGACTTAAACCCCCCGGCACCCGTCGGTATTCCATGAGGCCGGACATAACCGGCAGAGATGAGCTTGGTTACGTCTTCACAGCCGCATTTCGGGCATTTCGGATTCCCATCCTTATCGGAAAAGACCAATTCTTCAAAACAATGACAGCAGGTGTTGCATCGATATTCGTAAATCGGCATCTGATTACCTCCTTTTATTACCGAATATGGTAATTCTAAAATCTGAGCAGTCAAGAAAGAAACCTGAAAAAACGCTACATTTCCACCCAGTTCATCACCTGTTCAACGTACTCATCCGGCCGTGTGGCTAAAATCCATCGCTTCTGCATCACCAGATCTGCAAAGCAAATATGGTGCCGGTCGGCGATCTCTCTCCCGAACCGATCCTGCCAAATGGAAACCTCTTCACGGGAGACCAGGGTTTCAATCAAAACGCCATCCAAGCCATCAAACTCCTTCAAATCGTTCATGCTTGGAAGATAGGGTCTTCGCCACCAATGCACGATCCGTTCCATATCACCCTGGAAATGCGGATGCGATTTCTCCGAAACCACCGTAAATAAGACTGCCCGATTCCCTTTCTCAAAGAAAAGAAATCGAAGATCCCCATCCAGGAAATGGGGGCGATTCAATTTTATCGAACTCAACAAATCCGCAGTTCTTGGGAGTTCGGAAGGCTCGAAAAATACCACTTCAAACGGCGTAAACGGGTTCGCTCCGGTTAGAATCGAGAGGATTTTCGCTAAATACGACCGGTTTGAGAGATCAGGCCCCACCAGAATTTGGTATGGCTGGGTCAGAAATCCGGCCAGTTTACCGATCTGTTCAAAGGGCCTTTCAGTAAATGCGTTCAATTTTGCGATATACTTCCGCCCTCCCAGCCATATGCCGATGTCAACATGCTTCCTAAGACCACCCGTTTTGTCAAATCGCCATGAAATGTCCAGATCCGGCAGGGAGAAAAAAGCGGTATCCAAACGGGTTTCGGCATAGTCATATGCCAGAAGAAGATCTTCCTGGGAAAACGTGGGGGTTTCGATGATCGTGTACGGAGGGTGAGTTTCAAAAGTCAGCCCGAGCTTCCTGCTTTGTTCCCGGAAGGGCGTTCCTGGAAGAACGGAAAGAGGAAAAATATGGATATCTTTCTGAAGATCGTGATCGGCTACGAAATCGACGCTTCGAAGAAATCCGTCAAGGTCGTCTCCCGGAAGGCCGACGATCAGATCGATTCCCGGAACAATCCCCCTTTTTTTCAGAAAACTCGTTCCTTCAAGAAAACGATTCAGATCCGTCGGCCGGTTGATGATCGAAAGCGCCTTTGGGTTGGTGCTTTGAAGGCCGATCTCAAACCAATGGAATCCCGCACGTACGAATAGATCGGCAAGACTTTCATCAATTGCTTCGGCCCGGATCTCGCTGAATAAATGGATCCGTTTTTCGGAATTGATGCGAGCCACTTCTTTGAGCAATCCGCGCAGATTGGGTCTGGCATTCAAAGACGGGTCGAGCAGATAAACCTCTTCAATCTGGTGTTCAATCGCCCAGATGAGCGATTTCAGAAGCCCTTCTTCTTCCGCAAAAACAAGCCTGGAACGGGATTTGTTGTAGTAGCAAAACCCGCATCGATAGGGGCAGCCGCGTTGGGTTTCAAGCAACATCATGTTTTCGAGCTCCGGCTCGAGAAATCCCGATAAATAAGGACTTTCCGCCGTTTTGAAAAGATCGGCGGCGCTTTCGGTATCACTCCGCCTCCTCCAGAAGTCCCCATCCACCAGAAGCCTTCGAAAAACCGCTTCTCCATCTCCAAAAACGTAAAAATCCAGATCAGCTGATCGGACAATCGGATTGTCCGGCGTCACTTCCGGACCCCCCAAAACGATTCGAACCGGATACGATTCCTTCAATTTGCGTGACAGGTAAATGGCGCGTTCGATATTCCAGCTAAAGACTGAAAAGCCCACGATATCGGGTTTTCGATCCAGAAGAACCGAAAACAGAGCAGCATCACCCAAATACGAAGTCACGCTTTCAGGAAGAATTTCCACTTCAACTCCGGGAACATGTCGCGTCGCCTGCTTCAAATACGCTGAGCCCAATGGAATATTTCCTGTTCGATTGGCGAAATTCTGTCGGGGTATAGGGAGTTGAATAAGAAGAACCCTCACCAAGGAATGTGTCTCCGTTTATTAATCTCTTTCATGAATTTGGGATTGCAACTGAAATCCACATTAGAAATATCCGATCTATCGGCTTCCCGAAAGAGATTTTTTTCTTCTTTTGTAAAATTGTAAAGTATTATGGGTTTTATTGAT
>JAZDGS010000062.1:0-2818 GCA_043806755.1 Pseudomonadota bacterium
GTGTAAATAAAAACGGTGTGGGGGGTGACCACAACCGTCTCCATGCGTCCATCCCCATTAACATCTCCGACGGCCAGTCCATTGATAAGATATGAAAAATTCGGACTTTTCCAGAAGGTTATCCCTTCAATCCGGCGACTGAAAGCCGATCCCGGTCCCAAGTCGGAGGGTTGCGCTGTTCCGTCTTCAAACCCACCCTGAGCCAGTTTATCCGGATGGGCGCGGCTTTCGTCTATCGGTCGTTTTGGTTCGGCGGCCGGAGGTGTTTTGTCGGCAATAACGCTGCGACCGAAGACCGTCTGGTTGATATCGGTTGCCAAAAGATCGATTTTCGGGATCACCTCATCCATGGAGGAGCTTTGAATGAAAAAGGTGCGAACGGGTTTTTTTTCTGTTATGTCGATTACTTTGGCATCGATGCTGATGCTGTTTCCCAAAACGGTGAGGCTCCCGAATACCACATAATCAAGTCCCAACTGGGAACCGATATCTTTTGCGGTTTGCTCATTGACCGGATCTTTTGGCGGAGCGGGTGAAACCGTAACGTTCCCCTCCCAGGTCAGCCGGGAAGTCAGCATATCCACGATCCCGTTTTTAAGATAGGAAAGATCCTGGGGCGCATTGATCTGGAACGGTAAGATGCCGACACGCAAGGGCGTCGAAGCCGCCGGCGCGAGACCGCCTATGGCAAGGATGGATATTGCGGATATCACCAAGGCGTATTTCAATCGGGTGATGATCAAATTCATGAAGGCCGTCTCCTTGAAATGATTTTTTTGTTTATGTCGTTTAAGTTTGACAAACTCGTAAAAAGTCAAAATTGGGATGGCAAAGTAAAAAGCTTCAGATGCAAGGCGCGCAAATCCCGAGGAGTGAGGCGTACTTAGGGGTACACCGCAACGACGAAGGATGCAGCGCAACACCGCAGATGGACTTTTTACAAAGCCATCAAGATTGCCAAAAGGATGACAGGTAACCATTATCCGGACAGAGTTTTTTTTATCAATTCGTTCACCAGAGTCGGGTTTGCTTTTCCTTTGGTTTCTTTCATGATCTGACCGACAAAAAAGCCGAGTAATTTGATTTTTCCTGACTTATAATCAATGACTTCCTGTTGAAAACGTCCAAGCACCTGTTGGACAACAGCTTCGACGGCCGTAGTGTCGCTCATCTGGGCAAGACCTTTTTCTTCAACAAGCGTTTTTGCCGGTTTTCCGGTTTGAGCCATTTCGTCAAATACGTCTTTTGCGGTTTTTGCGCTGATGGTCCCCTCTTCGGTCAAGTGGAGAAGTCCGGCCATCTCTCTTGGCGAAACCGGAGAATTCTCGGCGGTTTTTCCGGTTGCATTTAAAAGCCCCATCAATGGGCCCATGATCCAGTTGCTCACCGGTTTAGGGTGCGGAAACCATTTCAGACATTCCTCGAAGTAGTCTGCGATCTCCCTGCTTGATGTCAATATGTCTGCATCATAGGGAGGCAATTTGTGCTCACTGATGAACCGATCTTTCTTCTCTTCAGGAAGCTCCGGAAGGGAAATCGTTATCTGTTTGATCCAGTCGTCGTTAATCACCAACGGGAGCAAATCCGGGTCAGGAAAATAGCGGTAATCGTGAGCCTCTTCTTTATCCCTCATGGAGAGGGTCATCTCTTTTCCCGGATCATAGAGCCGGGTCTCCTGGATGATTTCTCCTCCCTCCATGATCACTTTTTTTTGCCGGTTGATCTCGAATTCAAGAGCTCTTTCCACAAACTTGAAGGAGTTTAGATTTTTCAACTCGGTTCTCGTACCGAGAGTCTGGTCCCCTTCCCTTCGTATGGAAATGTTGGCGTCGCACCGGAAACTACCTTCTTCCATATTCCCGTCGCAGATTTTCAGATACCGAAGAATGGATCGAAGCTGTTTCAAATAAGCAGAGGCCTCCTGAGCGGTATGGATCTCCGGTTCACTGACAATTTCTATCAGAGGTATCCCTGTTCGGTTAAAATCGATCATGCTTCTAGGTCGATAAGGGTCATGGGTCAGTTTTCCGGCATCCTCTTCAATATGAATCCGGTGGATGCCGATCCGCTTTTTATTACCCTCTGCATGTATGAAAATGAATCCGTTTTGCGCAATCGGATCTTCATACTGGGAAATCTGATACCCTTTCGGCAAATCCGGGTAAAAATAATTTTTTCTGGCAAATCGGCTGATTGACGAGATGCGGCAATGGGTCGCCAGAGCCATTTTGAGGGCATATTCGACCACTTTTTTGTTTAATACCGGAAGAACGCCCGGTAAGCCGAGACAAACCGGACAGGTATGGGTATTCGGAGGGTCGCCAAAAAGCGTGGAGCAACTGCAAAATATTTTTGTTTTTGTCTTGAGCTGGGCGTGAACTTCCAGTCCGATGACCGGTTCGAAATTCATTTTACCTCAATTTTTTCGGTGCTTTTGTCAATGGACTTACCTCTTGTTATATTATATAGTCAAGCGCTTTCGCTTAGAATGAACTGAATTGGCGCAACTTTGACAAATCCGTAAAAAGACGAAATTGGGATGGCAAAGTAAAAAGCTTCAAATGCAAGACGCGCAAATCCTGAGGAATGAGGCGTACTTACAAGGTACACCGCAATGACGAAGGAAGCAGCGCAACGCAGCAGATGGACTTTTTACGAAGCCATCAACTTTGAGTCGATCGGGTTCATAATCAGGATTGCAGCGTCATTTTTCTCTTGAGGGGGATATGGATTTTTTCCTTTGCGTTATCGGGATGGTTCTGGTGGTTGAGGGGTTGCCCTATTTTGTATTTCCTGAAAAGATGAAATCCTGGGTTCG